>JAMPIG010000050.1 GCA_023662875.1 Roseburia sp.
TTTGAACCCTCGCGCCGGTTGCCCGACCTACACCCTTAGCAGGGGCGCCTCTTCGACCTCTTGAGTATTTCTCCTTAGCTCGAACTACGTCTCTACCAATATCCTGTTGTGATTTGCTTCACAACGCAAAAATTATTATATCGAACCTCTCTCGCTTTGTCAATCGTTTTTTTGTTTTTTCTGATTTTTGTTGCAGCTTTTGTCGCAGCAGTCATATCATTCACAGGTTGTCAACACAACCGGTATATCTGCCCTCTTTCTCATACCCGGCAATCGCCGCCTCAATCCGCCGCTTTACGGTTTCCGCAATCTCAGGGGTTCTCATGGAAGAATACTCATCGTAATACAACGGCGGCAGATAAATCAGCTTTACGGTAACCGGCGCGATAGAATTCTCGTCAAAGGGCTTGAAGGAGTCGATCAGCGCACAGGGCACAATAGGACATTTCGCCTTAACGGCGCTCTTAAAGGTTCCCCCCTTAAACGGTAGCAGCCTGTTTCCCATTCTGCTTCTGGTGCCCTCCGCAAAAATCAGGAAATTCCTTCCCTTTTTTACCTCCTCCGCCATCTGATTGATCACCTCAAAGGACTGACGGATGTCTTCCCGGTCAATCACAATAGATCTCAGGGCCTCCGTCACCTGCTTCAGAAGAATGATATTACTTGCCTCCTTCTTTATCACAAACGAAAACGGCGCAGGACAGGATTCCAGGAACACCAGCACGTCGAACAGTCCCTGATGGTTCGGGAAAAAAATAAAACCGTTCTCCCCGGGGATATTTTCCTGACCGTAGGATTCGATTTTTACTCTGCCCGCGCGGTTTGCCGCTTTTGTCACCTTTTTTACAAAAGCGTAGGATTTTTCCAGATTATAATTTTTTGTCTTACTGCAACGCCATATTCCTAACAGATAATAAGGCACCCTCAGAATTAACCTCAGCACCATCAACAGAATTCTTTTCATCCCATCCTCCGCATTTGCGCAAAAGCGATTTACTCCCTGCAATAATCCCGGATTGCCGTCTCGTACAAATTATTTCCCTGCGAATCGATCACCACGATCACCGGGAAATCCTTTACTTCCAGTCTGCGAACCGCCTCTGTGCCCAGATCATCATAGGCTATGACCTCGGACGCTTTGATAGAACGGGAAAGCAATGCACCGGCTCCGCCCACTGCCGCAAAATAGACCGCTCCATTCCTGACGATCGCCTCCTGAACCGCCTGACTTCGCTTTCCCTTCCCGATCATGCCCCGGATTCCAAGATCAAGAAGCCTTGGGGCATACTTATCCATCCGGCTTGCCGTAGTCGGCCCGGCGGATCCTATGGGACGCCCTTCCCGCGCCGGCGAAGGACCCATATAATAAATCACCTGATTCTCCGGTCGGAACGGCAGCTCCCCACCTCCCTCCAGCGTCTCCTGCATTCTTTTATGCGCCGCATCCCGCGCCGTATATATTGTCCCTGTCAGATATACGTAATCTCCGGCTCTCAACGATTCCGCCGTCTCTCTGGTCAATGGTACGAGAATATGCTTTTCCATCCGTCAAACCTTTCTGTCCCTCTATAACGTCCGCACCGCATGGCGGTTTACATGGCAGCAAATATTGACTGCTACCGGCAGCCCCGCGATATGAGTCGGATAAGTATTGATATTCACCGCAAGCGCAGTTGTACTTCCCCCCAGGCCGCCGGGTCCGATACCGGATTGGTTAATTTTTTCCAGCAGCTCTCCCTCCATCTCCCTGACATACGGAATCGGAGAGCGTTGGTCTACCGGCCTGGTCAGCGCCTTCTTTGCCAGCAGAGCGCACTTTTCAAAGGTTCCCCCGATTCCCACTCCTACTACCATAGGAGGACAGGCGTTCGGTCCGGCGTCTTTCACCGCCTGAAGCACCGCATTTTTCACTCCCTCTATTCCGTCCGCCGGCTTCAGCATAAAAATACGGCTCATATTTTCGCTTCCAAACCCCTTCGGCGCTACCGTAATCGTTACCCGGTCTCCTGACACAAGCTCATAATAAATTATTGCCGGCGTATTATCCTTCGTATTTTCGCGGATGAGAGGATCTCCCACAACCGACTTGCGCAGAAATCCTTCCTCGTAGCCCCTGCGAACTCCCTCGTTTACTGCGTCTTCCAGCAACCCGCCCTCGAAATGTACCTCCTGGCCGACTTCCAGAAACACGACGGCCATCCCCGTATCCTGACAGATCGGAATCCTGTCCTCTCCCGCGATCTTCAGATTTTCCTCCAGCTGCCCCAGAATCTGCCTGCCCAGAGCCGCCTCCTCTGCTGCTGCCGCTCTTTGCAGGGCACATTGCATATCCTCCGACAGGAAATGATTCGCTTCGATACACATTTCTCTGACGCAGTCCGTCACAAGGCTTACGTTCAGTATCCTCATCTATTCCGTAATTTCCTTTCTCACAGCCTCCAGCTCTTCCTGATCCGGTTTGGAAGGCTTCCAATTAATATTCTGTCCGTCGTTTCGATAGCGGGGAATCAGATGCAGATGAAAATGCGCCACCGTCTGTCCGGCCGCCTCGCCGTTATTCTGTACAAGGTTCAGCCCGTCGCAATGCAGCTTATCCCTCAGCGCCGCCGCCATCCTTTTCGCCAGCTTCATCGCCGCCGCAGCCGCCTCTTCCGGCAGCTCATAAAGATCCGCCGCATGATCCTTCGGAAGAATCAAAGCGTGTCCTTTTGTAGCCGGACCCAGATCCAGAATCACCCGGAACGCCTCGTCTTCATACAACGTTTTAGACGGAACCTCTCCGTTCGCTATCTTACAGAAAATACAATTATCATTTTTCATTTCATGCCTCCTTATTTTCAAACATAAACAGCTGATCCAAAGTCCGCAGAATCCGGAAATCCCCCTTTGTCTTCATCGCTCCCGACATAAACGCTCTCTGAAAGGTCATTCTGCCGCTGACGATATCTTCCATAGCGGAACGGTTCATCTGCACCTCTACATCGGCCTGCTCCAGATTCCCATAATAGCATTCCAGCTTAGTCCCTCTCACCGACAGAATCAACTTCTTCTTTTTCTCCTCTATTGCGATCGAATAGTCCGCGTCAAATCCGGCCTGAGGCTTAAAGCACCTGCGGAACGCCCCGATATATTCCCCTTCCTTTTCTCCATCCTCCTCGCTGAGCATATCCCGAAACAGACTCGTCAGCTCCTGAATATCCTTTTTCTGCCGCTGCACATAGCCGTCATCCGCAACATACTGCGATAACTGCTCTGTCTCCTGCGGAGTAAGATTGTCCGCCTTCGGCACGGCGATCTTCTGCTTGACCGCCTGGTTGCTTGCCGGGAAACAGGCCATCTTCTGGCTGATACTACGGTAAAGGTTCTCCGCCTTTTTCTCAATAATCCGGATATACTGCTCGTTCATCTCCAGAGTAACCGTATTTTCGATGTACCCGCAGAGACCGCTGCAGGGCAATCCGCCAAGGATTTCCCATGCGGTAGCCAGATTCAGCTTTCCCTCTCGCTCGCCGTATGTGGTAGACATTACGATCGGGCACATATAAATCTTCGCAATCTTCTCCTTATCGCCGAACAGCCAGCACGCGTCCAGAAACTGCTGCATATACCCGCCGATTCCGTACCACTCCACTGTTGTAGCCAGGATCACTCCGTCCGCATCCTTCAATGTCTGCGGCAGCGTCACAATCGAATTCTTGCACTCATATAAATTATACCGTGTCACATTGACACGGAGTTCTTCCAGAACCTCCTGCATCTTATTGATGACAAATAAAGTCGGATCGTCAATAATACCTCTGCCGCCGTAATAAACGTTAATATTCAAGTCCGCACCTCCCGCAATAAACTCACTGCCCGCCACGTCTCCTGCGCTGCAGAATACATACCGCGCAGCCGCTTAAGAATCCCGTGATCAACCCTCCCACATGAGCCGCATTGTCAATATTATACCCGCTGAAACCGCTGTATAACGAAAGAACAATCATCGCCACAACCCTGCCCGGCGTCACCCTTGGCATGTGCCTGCCCGCAAAAAGCACCATTGCCAGAAGCACGCCATCCAGACCGAACACCGCGCCGCTGGCACCGATGGAGTGCGACAGCTCGTTTCCCATGACCTTGACCGTCAACGACATCAGGTTCCCCCCGATTCCCGAGAGAAAAAACAGAAACGCATAGCACAAATGTCCCACTTCTTTCTCTATCATAGAACCAAGAAAGTAAAGAATCAACATATTATTAAGCAAATGCTGTATGTCTGCATGTAAAAATACTGACCACAGAATCCGCCCGTATTCCCTGTTGATCAAAACGTCTACAACGTTCAAATTGCCCCGGGCATACAAAACGGATCCCGGAAACAGCCCGGCGATATAAACTACGACATTAATCGCTACAAGCGCGCCGCTTACTACCGGCAGCTCCTTCCACCTGTTTATTCCGGTCACTTCAAAATCCTCCAGTAAGTCAGGCTCCTCAGCCGAACCGCCCGGCTCGCCTGCCTGAATAAGGACATTTTACCATAATCCGCCTGTCTTTTCAATCCGTGGAATCCTTGAGTTTATCAACTTTTCCCATACGCTACCGGAATATCAATGCTATCCGGCCCACCTGAATCTCATCCCCTTCCTCCATTTCTCTCTTTTCATACGGCTGCAGGCGCAAACCGTTTTTAAAGGTTCCGTTGGTCGAATTTAAATCTTCAATATAGAAAACGCCGTTTTCCTCTGTAATCCTGGCATGAAGCCTGCTGACCGACATATTTTCCAAAACCACATCCGCCTCCCCTTTTCGCTTGCCCAGGGTAAGACTTGGCCGGTCTATCACAGCCAGCAGCTTCCCGGCGGGTGTACGGAGCTCCCGGGGTCTTCTCTTTACCTCTACCTCTTCCTCCATGTATATTGTCTTACCATACTCCTCGCCGTATTCCGTATCCTCCGCCACTGCGCGGCAGGCCAGCGTCTCTTCATCCGGCTGGTAGCTTCCGACCGCCTCTCGCGTCTCCCGGTTTTTCTTCTTTCGATTTTCAAAGATTCCGAAGAAATGCTTCTTTGCCTCCTCCGGCTGACGGTAAGCTTGCGATTCCCGGGTCTCCCCCTCCGCCAGCCCTGTCTCCGCTTCTGTCTCCGCATTATTCCGTTTCCTGATTTCCTCCAGCTTCAGAATCGGGGCGTTCAGCCTTTCCGCGTCTTCAAACAGCCGGGATTCCAGATAGGCATCCCCATTTTTTTCCATTTCCTCAAACATATGGTAAACACATTCCACCAGGATATCGTCATTATAGTCGATATGCTCCACCCAGAACTCCAAAAGCTGTCGGAATCCGTTATCTCCCTGATGATAAGGCATATACACAAAAGAAAACACATTACTTTCCAGATCCTGAAAAATTTCCCCCGGGAAAAAAAGAAGATTTCCCGCATCCAGCAAAAAGCGTTCCAGCTCCTGTCTGGTCTGCCGCAGGCTCCATAAAAAATCCTTGATCCAGCCCCTGGGAATACTCCTGGTACTGTAAAGCTGCTTTAAATTCTGCTTGGAGGAGATATCATAATACAAATAAGCCGCCCCGTTGATATATCTCAGGCTGCAGGGGAGCAGGCCCTTGATGCCGCCTCTGTTCAAAATACAGTATTGATATCTCTTTTCCTCCGGCTTTTTTTCCAGCAGAATTCTCTCATAATTACAATTAAGGCTCCTCACAAATTCCGTCTGCATTCTCTATTCCCTCCCGTATTCGTCGATATGTCCTGATAAAATCCGCCGGAGACAACCGCAGAGATTTGCGGAAGGCCCTCGCCTCCCACTCATTATCTCCGACAAAAAAATTCCAGTCCGGCAGCGGAAACGTCAGCTTTCCGGATCCCCAGATCTCCGTCTCTCCGTTTCTAATCTGAACCTGTAGCTCCTCCGTCTCCCATGCCACATATTTTTCCTGCGATAGCTCCGCCGCCCTTCGTCGGATCAGCGCCGTCTCATCGGAGCCCTCCATCTCCAGAGTCCCCGCATATAATAGCAGAAGCCCGACGTCCTGTTCCAAGAGGCATCTGTCATACTGAAAGATAAAGAGAAACACGGTCAGGATCAGCGCGCCGGTAGCAAGCGGGAAAATCAGCGCCGCCTCCACCGTAAAATATGCCCTGCTCCACATCACAATCCTCCCCATTCTGCGCAGACCGCAATCAACCATCCAGCCTCCAGAAAAGGCACAAAAGGGATTCTGGTATTCCGTCCCGCCCTTTTTGTCAACAGCAATATTCCGGAAACCAGCGCCGCCAGAGCCAGGCTGCTCATACAAATGATCAGGCTGCTCTGATAGCCCTCCGCAATACCCAGCACGACCAGAACCAGTCCGTCCGCGTATCCCGCTTTCCCCGTTCCTGCTGCCAGAAAAAGAAGCGTTGCCCCCGGCAGAACTGCATGAATCGTCGGCCCTGGCTGCAGCCCGCCCTTCACCCCCTGCTCTATGAGCGCTGCCACGGCTATCGCTCCGCCCAATCCAAGCAGCCAAAGCGGAACGCTCTTTTTCCTGCCGTCGCACACGCTCAGCGTCGTCAGCCAGGTAGCCAAACCTATTTGCTTCCACATCGTACACCTTCCTCCATACTTCTCGCCCTAATCGTTTTCTCCCGTCATGCCGCCAGCGGCGGCACCAATCCCACGGAACCATTCGGTTCCGTGGAAAATGCCTGCTCAAAGAGGTGGGCTACGCACCCTCTTGCGGGCTTAGAAAATCTTTGCACATTTATCCGCCGCAACGGCTACAGTCCGGATAACCCGCCGCCTCTTCCCGTGACACTGCATACACGGTTCGCTTCAGCCCCGAGCAGCCGCCGGAATAGTGAAAATGCGTGCCTTCCCCCGTTATATACAGGATATCCGGCATCTGACCCTTCGCACATTTTTCACAGGGGTTATAGGCTCTTCCCCATTGATTTCTCGCCCGGCTGACCTCCTCCTGAGAGATCGGGCTAATCGACAATCTCAGATAAGTGCAATTCCTGTCCTTATGACACACACTACCGTTCTCCGCCAGATAAACCAGCTGCGCCTCCTCTTTCCCACCGGACAGGTCATAACCGTTCCAAAGATGGACGGAATAGCGATTCGCCATCCGAAAGGAGCGAAATCCCACCACAGGAATAATCGGCCCTACCGAATAAGTAAGTTTGATATCCAGACTGTCTCCCTCCAGCATCTCGCTTTCCCAAAGCTGAAGGCTTGCGCTCCCTTTGACAAGCGGCGAATTATCAAGATATTCCTTCCCCGTATAGTCCACTACCCGATTCCTGACATAAATCCCGGAGAGCCAGGAGGCCGGTTCAGTCTCTCCCAGCTCGTATCCGTACAGGGCCAGTCTGCCCCCCGTATCCCACAGCGCTATCTGCAGATTATTGTGCAGTCGGATCATTTCAACCGCGCTGCTCAGATTCATCAGAAAGAACAGACACAGCGGAAGCACGATCGACGCCTCCACCGTCACTCCCGCTCCCAGCCTTTCCCGACGGGAGATAAACAGCGAGAGCTTCCCTATGAGCCGACACATCGCTACACATAAAGAGGAATTTTGCCGATTCCGGGCAGAATCAGACTGGTTATTACGACAGGTCGGAGAAGGGTTTAAAATTACTGGTCTCATTTCTTTTTTTTCGGCCCATAAGAAAGCCATCGCCGTTCACCTCCCCTCATAGGATCTTTTTCTCTGAATCTGAAATTCATAGCCGAAAGAGCTTTTGATACAAACAGCGGCCTCCAAACGATCCATACAGGCGTCCAGGCGGAAGGACGCATTTCCCTCCGTCCTTCGGATATCCGCCTCCACCATATTCATGGCGCGCTGCGTCAGTGTCTCCAAATCGGTCAGCAGCATCAGCACCCTGAGATAATCCTGGTAGGAAAGACCATCTCCTCCCTCTGTGACATCCTGCAATTCTCCCGACAGCGCCGCCTCCAGACTGTAATGCCAGCCGGATGAGTCCTTGATCAGAGGGATCCTGCCTCCCGCCAGCAGGGATTTTACGTCATAAATGCTTTCCGCATAAGCCCAGCCCATCAGAATTGCGAATTCCACCAGCGGGATCAGAACCGGCAACGCAAAGATCCCGCATACCACTATCGCTGCCGCCTCTATTTCCGCGCGCTTCTCCTGGTCGGCAAAGAGAAACAACGCGTTTGCCGCCTCTCGTATGGCGCAGATCCGGTTCGCCACGCTTCTTAAGTTATCCGCGTCGCTGTCGTTTCCGGCGATCAGATATTCAATCTGATAACGAAGCGCCGTCTCCGGATCCTCCTCGCCAAAATACCCCATATAACGGAACAGGTATTCCTGAAACAGAAAGCGACTGACCAGATCGTCCGCCTCCGCCGTTTCCAGATTTCCCCGGTTGACAATCCCCTTTTCCATGCGGCTTTTAACCAACACCTCGCCGTTCACTCTATTTCCCGAAACATTATCCGGCTCCTCCAGCGCCAGTCTCAGAATACCCAGCCTCCGCTTGGCCTCCAGCGCATCAGTGGGATTTTCGATTTCCACACATACGCTCTCATCCTCCGAGATCGAAACCTCCAGGCCGTTATATTCCTCGATCTGACCGTCCACCTGCCGCTTTGCGGCCTCCAGCTCCGAACGGTCAAGCCCGTTGACCTCTATCACGCGAAGCCACTCCCTGATTTCCTCCAGAAGGTGCAGTCCGATATCATCCTTTACCGCCTCGACCGCCCGCTGCCGAAACAGCGCTCCTCCTCCGTCCGTCAAAAATGACGCTCCAGACAGTTCCGCATTCTCCAGCTTCAGGCCGAAGAAATCCCGGTACAGATAGTCCGACAGCAGAATATCCTCGAAGCTCAGATTTCTTTCTATGTATTGTCTCAGATGCTCCTCCGTATTCCTTCTGCCCGCCGCGGATGAGCCGTAGGTCGAATCAATGGCAAACAGGTTATATTGCTCCAGAAGCTCCCTGTGATATTCCGCCATAATACTCTGAAGGCCCGCCTCTGTGGCGCAGACCGCCTCCAGCCTGGCCCCGTTTCGCCTCGCTCCATCTATCATAACCAGATACAGCGACAGTAGCAGGGTCAGGCAAAGCGCCAGATAAACGGTCAGATAGGCTCCACTCCGTCTCATTTACACCTTCCCCGTCTCTGAGGTAATCTTTTTGAAAATATTATTGACAATTTCAGTGATCTGATTTTTAAAAAGAATCACCAGCCCTACCAACACTACGATGATCAGGATGACCTCAACCGTTCCCATTCCATCCTCTTCTCTCAGCAACTGCTTCCAACCCTTCAATTTTTTGTTTTCCTGATTTTGCATGTCTGTTTCCTCCAATCTTTCTGATCTGTTTTTCTTTCTGATCTACTTTGATCCGTTTTCTTTCCGCCTTCATATTGTCCCGAACGCCGGAATCATAATCATCACCATCACCACCGCCAGCATCATCACCATGGGGATCAAAAGCTTTGTCCCCGCCTCCTCACCCAGCTTTCTGGTCTGCTGCAGGCTTTCTGCGGAAGCCTTTTCCACCTCCTCGCGAAGACGATCCGAGAGCGTGCTGCTGCCCCTTTTCAGATTCTGATTCAGAAGCGCCCCAAGCCGAATATATTCCCTGACGCCCGTCCGCTTACCGAAGCGCTCATAGGCTGCCCCTTCCGATACGCCTCCCTGCAGCTCCCGGCAAGTATACAATACCTCCTCGCACGCCGGCCTGATTCTGCCGCTCCTTCTTTTCTTTTTCTCGTAGTCCGCTCCGATTTTCCGGAATGCGCTCCGGATATTCATCCCGGCCCCCATATAAAGCAGCAGCTTATACACCAGCTCCGGATATTCCCTTCGCATCTGCCTTCGCTTCTTTTCCACCTTTTCGTGTAAATCTCTGTCCGAAAACATATGGATCAGCAGAGCTACCACCGGCGTCATAGCCCAGATAAAAACGCTGTAATCCTCTGTTTGCAGACGCCATCGGATCGCCCGCCCCTTCCACTCCTCCGGCAGCTCCCATCCCTCCTCTTCCCGGCTTTCCTGTTCCGTTTTCAGGAGAAACTCCATCAGCTCCTGATATTCCCGCTCTTCCTCTGTAAGAGTCACAGGGACAACCGTGACCGGGAAGGTTTCGGCTCTTTTCCACTCCCCATAAACCAGCTCTGCCGTCAGCTCCAGATCGACCGGCTCTCCGACAGGAAAGAGATTGCCCTCACTGTCAAGAATGTCCTCCCGGCTGCTCTCCCAGAAGATCTCAAAGGGAAATCCCTCATACTCCCGCTCCAGGCTCAAATCCTCCGAAACATGCTGTAAGTCCTTATTCTCATTCAGAATATAACCTTCGCTCTCTTTCAGAAACGCTTCCGCAAATTCCTCCAGCTCTTCCCCCGTCAGTCTTCTGGGATCCACCGTGATCGAAAAGCTCCTCAGCGTCTTTCCGTCATCCGCCTCCAACAGGATTTCCCTGCTGCCGCTCTCGAAGCTGCCCCTGGCTACCCTTCCCTCCCCGTCCAGCCCGGTGTCGCTGTATACCGTCACCTTTACGGCTGTCCCCAGGACGGCTCCGACCAGAAGGATTGTCAGAACAAGCGCAAGTTTCCCTCCGTAATACTCTGTCCGCAGTTCATCGATCCTTTCTCCGGGATGAAGCTGCGCCAGATCGCCATCCACCTGGGCTCCCCGGAAAACCGGGATTCCCGCCCTGCAAATTCTTTTATAAAGCGCTATCGCTATCCTTTTCATACCGCCTCCTTTCCCTCAAACGATTCCGCCGATCACAGCCTCTTTATTCCCCGGTATTCCCCGTGGTTCACGGTTCTTTCCCTTACATAATCCCTTCGATCACAATTTCTTTATTTCCCGGTATTCCCCGTGGTTCACGGTTCTTCCCCTTACATGATCCCTTCGATCACAATTTCTTTATTTCCCGGTATTCCTCGTGGTTCACGGCTCTTTCCCTCACACGATTCTCTCAATCACAACCTCCCCGAGCACATAGGCTCCGACATAAACGGCCAGACAGCCTGTCATAATCAGGACTCCCTTTCCGTTATGATAAAGCATGTCGAAGTACCCCGCATTGGCTGTCCCCACATAGAAAAGGACAAAAAACGGCATCAGCTTCATAATCATCAACTCCATCCTTTTCCCGCCGAGAAGAATCTCCAGCTCCCGGCGAAGATCGATTTTCCTCCCGATCAACTCCGAGGAGCTCCCTATGATCTCCGCCATATTGCCGCCGTTTCTCTTCGCGATAGAAAACACCTCCCCGAACTGCAGAATTTCTTCGCTGCCGCTTCTCTCTCCGAAATCCAGAAGAAGCTCCTCCAGGGAAATATTGATGGCCAGTCCCCGCCGGATCAGCCTCAGCTCCTCGCAGATCAGCGCTTCCCGCCCGAACATCTGCTCCATATCCTGCCCGCAGGCCAGAAAGGCATTTTCCACCGAATATCCGGCCCCAAGGGCGGAGGTCACGGCAAGGATACACTCCCGAAACTGCCCGGCCAGCTCTTCTCTCTGCCTCCCGCCCCGCTGCCGCTTTGTCCGCCGGAACCAGGCTATCCCCAATGGAGCCAGGGGAATCGCCGCCCACAGGCTGCGATAGAAAAAGAAAGCAAGAAAGATCGTAATTCCCGCGGACGCCAGAATCGCGGCGATCAGCTCCGGCGCTTTCCAGCGGTACTTATGATAGTCCCGCCGTTTTAAGTTTGTTTTTCCGCCTGAGCTCCCCTTTTTTTCTGAGCCCTCCGATAACATTCCCCTTATCCTCCCTCACCTCCTCAAATTCAAACAGCGGATTCAGGACAATCTCCCCCTCCTCCCATCCCGCGACCTCCGTAATTTCCAGCACCCGCCTCGATCTGTCCCGGAGTCTCCCCAGATGCACGATGATATCCAGCCCGGAAGCGATCTGCTTCTGAATGGCCTGCAGCGGCAGCTCCATCCCCATCAGCACCATATTTTCCAGCCGGGAAAGCATGTCCTTTCCGCTGTTGGCATGGCCGGTTGACATGCTTCCGTCATGCCCCGTATTCATACACTGCAGCATATCCACCGCCTCCGCCCCGCGCACCTCCCCGACGATAATTCGGGTGGGACGCATTCTCAGGGACGTCCGGATCAGCTCCCGTATCGTGATCTCCCTGCAGCCCTCCCCGTTGCTGTTGCGGGTTTCCAGCCTTACGAGATTCGGAAGCCCCAGCAGCTGCAGCTCCGCGCTGTCCTCGATCGTAATCACCCTCTCCTCCGGGGAAATAAACTGTGACAGGGCGTTCAGGAAGGTCGTCTTTCCGCTCCCCGTCCCGCCGCTGACGAAGATATTATAGCCCGCCCGCACCAGCCTCTCCAGAAATTCCGCCGCCTCCGCGGAAACGGAGTGCTTTCGGATCAGCCATTCCATGGTAATCGGTTTTTCCGGAAAACGTCGGATTGTGACGATGGGGCCGTTCAGCGCGACCGGATTCATGACGATGTTAACTCTCGCCCCGTCCGGAAGCCTGGCGTCCACAATGGGCGACGCCTCGTTTACCACCCGGTTGCAGCCGGCTACAATCCTCTGTATCACATCCTGAAGCTTCTCCATGGAATCGAAGCCCACATCCAGCTCCTGCAGCCTGCCCTCCCGCTCTACGAAAATATGATCCGTCCCGTTAATCATGATCTCCGTCACAGAGCTGTCCTCCACAAAAATCTGGAGAATATCCAGACGCCTCAGAGAGTCGAACAGCTCCTTCCTCAGCCGTCTTCGAAGCTCTACCGGGCAAGTCACCAGACCAGCCTCCGCCAGCAGCACCTCGTCGATCGCTTCTTCCACCTCCGAATCAGAGAGCTCCTTCAGATAATTTATCTTTTCCTGTACCTTTGTCCGCAGCTCTTTCTTTAATTCCCCATACTCCAAGCTCACTCGCCTCCTTCCCCTGCCTCCTGATCCAGATCCTTCAGAAGCTTATGTACCAGCGCCGCCAGATCCCCCCTGGTCAGCTGCTCCAATTCCTCCGGCAGCCGCTGTATATGGGCCAGGCTGAGCCGCTTCGTCTTTTCCAGCACATCCCCGTACTCGTACAATCCAAGCAGTTGTTCGTACTGCAAAAGCTTACTTTTCGCGATCCGATCCTCCCTTGTCAGCGTAAACACCTTCCGACACATCCGCAGGATATCGAACAGCCCCTGCATACTCTCGCTGAGATCCAGCACCACATACTCGTATTCGCCCAGCTCCTCTATCTTTTGCAGCAGACCGACCCAGTCCGCCGCAGGGATCGTCAGAAGATTCTGGCCTGCCTTCATCGGCGAAATATAGTCCAGCCTGCCCACATGCCGCAGCATAGTCTGCATCCTCAGCCGGAACTTTTCCTTTTCCGCGCTCAGAAAATACATCAGATCCGCCAGATCCAGAGTCTGCAGATCAGGCATTAATTCCGCGATTCCTACATAATGTTCAAAATTCAGGTAAAGGGTCGTATGCTCCCTCGCCAGAATCTGGCTCATCGTCAGGGCGAAGGAGGTCTGCATACTCCTGTGCACCGGGGAATAGTTGCCGATAAAAACCGTATTATAGCTCTTTTTCAGCCTGGGAAGGGGCGTGTCCGCAATCTCCATATAAACCTGCAATAAATATTTCAGGATCTCTTCCGCCGGTTGATATTTGTCCACACAGGGAATGTTTTCCCATCTCACCCTGCCGCTTTCATTCAGAATTACCGTCCTTCGGGTCTGCAGCTCCTGCAGGGCCCGGGAAGCCGTGTAAGCCGATTCCGACACTGCCAGCAGCTCGAAGGAATCCTCTTCCTCCTTCAACAGCTCGTCCACCTGCGTATAGGTGCGAACCTTCCATGGCAACTCCTTATGTTTTTTCATAAATTCCGTCATCAGCTGTGCGTACTCTTCCTCCGTATCGCACAGTACCAATACTTTTTCTTCTTCCTTCAATACGCACCTCCCAGAAAGAGCAACACGCTGAGCGTCACCGCGCCCGCAAGAGGGACGGTAAATTTTTCCCGCTCCTCCCCGGACAGGGGATAAAGGCTTGCGCTCCCGCTGGCCCCCACCTCCTTCAAGTAAGCGAACAATACGCGAAAACGCTCTCTGAAGCACCTTGTCCGTACCAGTTTTACCAGTGAAAATATCGCTGCGATCAGCAAAGAAACAAATGAAAAGATCCAGATTTTCGAAAGCGGCAGAAACCCTGCCGTTACGCCAAATAACTTAACATCGCCGGCACCCAGAGCGCCGATCTTAAAAAACGGATAGAGACAAACCATAACCGGCAGCGAACCTGCCAGAAAGACAGCGGCCCCTCCGATTCCGGAGCCCCGGCACCGGATCAGAATTCCCGTCGCCGCCATCACCGCGACCAGAGCGTTGGGAATCTTTCGCCGCCGGTGGTCAAAAACACAGGCCGCCGCCAAAAACACACATAAAAGCGCCAATGTACCATCTCCCTTTTCTTTTCCTACGGAAGTCCAAGGCGATTTTCATCCTGCCTCTCAGACAAACAATAGAATGATTCAGATCATTACCGAACAGTCCTGATGTGAAACTGTAATCGAATTATAACGAATGAATCCGTATTTTGCAAGAGAGAAAATTCAAAAAAATCATTTTTGTATATTACTCACAAATTTTTATAAAGACCGATGCCGTAAAGTACCGCAACCCCAGGAATACCAAGGATTCCGGATGTCAAAACCGTACAGGGATTAATTCCCACGCCCAGAAAAATCCCCCGCTCCGCCAGCGCCATATTAATAAAATAAATCGCGACGACCCCGATAATACTGCGCATGACCAGATTCAACCACCATTCTCTTCGCAAACCGACCCTCCCAGATCCTCTGTCGCGGCTTACCGCCATATTTACTGAATCTCCCGGTTGCCCCGCCCTTCAGACCTGATTTCTGTAAACTGCATTTTTACAGCCTATGCGTTGTCCTCTTAAAATATTCTGGTATATTTTACATCTATCCGGCTTATACTTTAAACAACAACGCGAAAGGAATTTTTTACCATGAAAGTTTATTTCAGTCAGAAAACCGATACGCTTCGTCCCATCGAAGAAGACTATACCCCTCTGTCCCTGCGGGATTCCATCGAAAAAACCCGCCAGGCGCTGGAGATCGCCTATGCGGGCTTTGATAACGTAGTCGATACCGATCTGATCGACAGCTATATTTACGAGATTAACGCCTTGCAAAAAAGGTACAAGCATCTCCTCCAGCTGGCGGTGCTGGAGCAGGAATCCGAACCGGAAAGCTTAAGCGAGCATTCCCCGGTTCGCGCCCTGGTCGGCCATGTTTTCGGTTAGGGTATTCCTTCCGTAGGTCAGACCGGCATATACCGTCTGCGAATTATTCATCACCGGGCCGGCGTCGTTCTGCTTCGCAATCTGCCGAAAAGCATCCCAAAGCGGCCGAATCACATGCTCCGCCTCCTGCAGCGGTTCCGGGCTTCTCCTCAGCTCGGACACCGTCAGACGCCCCATGCAGAAGCCGCACAGGCTCAAAATAGCGGGTGCCGGCTCGTATTGCAGATTCAGGGAGTTCATCAACTCCCGCAGGCACCCTCTCGCCTTGCGGACAGCCTCGTGCAGCTCCTCTTCCTCCCCTTTTTCCAGCGCCGCGGATCCGTCCTCCATATAACAGAGCAGCATTTCATACAGAATGACGACCAACTCCGTCGGGTTGGCCTGCGATATTCTCAGTGTAAATTCCTGTTTCCTTTCCCGTGTCATTTTGATACCTCTTTATGTTTGCGATTGTTCCATATCTATTCGCCTTTTCCGGCGCTCATAGCTTCGAGACACGGTTTCTCTCGCAGCTCAACGTCATGCGCCGAAGCCGCTCCCCTCTCATTTGCCTGATATCCTCCGGCTGCGCCGCGTGGACGCCCCTGCGCGGCTTCTCAACTGTGGAGCTTGGATATGTCAGACATCCTCCGCCCGACGCTACGTCAATCATCCTTTCCCGGCTGCGGAAGCCGGTATGCCTGACGCCGCCCGTCACTGCAGCAGCTGCAGCACCTGGGACGGTCTCTGGTTCGCCTGGGCCAGCATGGAGGTGCCTGCCTGGGTCAATACCTGATAGGTCGTATATTGCGTCATCTCATCCGCCATATCCACATCCATAATCCTGGAATAGGCCGCCGTCATGTTCTCGGACGATACGTCCAGATTCTTTACCGTGGATTCCAGCCGGTTCTGGTAAGCGCCCAGCCTGCCGCGGACAGCGGACACATACCGAACCGCCCCGTCCACATCCACGATGGCCTGCAGCGCGCCCTCCGCCGTACTGACGTCCAGCTTTTCGATCCCCATATTCCGAAGAGAAACCGCAGGTATCTCAATTTCCAGCACCTGTCCCTCGTTCGCGCCTACCTGGACTGTCATAGCGCCCATGCCGGTCACATCGATAGTTAAGTCCTCTACTTCCAGCTCCGCTCCGTCGCCCGCCAGGGCCGTTTCCAGCTCCAGCCCTGTCAGATCCAGGGTAATCTCAAAATTATTGGGGCCGCTCAGGGTCAACAGATCGCCGTCCATTTTAGTCTTGATCCCGTCCGGGTCGGTAAATCCTTCGCCCAGCGAAATATCCTTTACCATATACTCCCCGGTAGGCTCCCCCTCGATCATTTCCTTCATTAACGTCAGGGATTCTATCTCGTACGGCCTTGTCGGAACCTCCTTGGAGCAGTCGCTCACCTTTACGTCCAGGTTCCCGTAAACGTACCCCTTCAGACCGAACTCCCCGTTCAGGAGCTGCTGGCCGTTGAACTCCGTCACATCCGAAATCCTCTGAATCTCTTCCTTCAGCTCGCTGACCTCATCCTGCACGGTAGCCCGGTCGCTTTCGGACATCGTCCCGTTGGCCGATTTGATCGCCAGCTCGTTGATGCGCTGCAGCATCTCGCTGATCTCGTTCATCGCCCCGTCCGCAATCTCTATAATCGAGATACCGTCGTTGGAATTCTGGTTGGCTACGGAAAGCCCCTCGATCTGCGCGTTCATCCGCTTCGCCATAGCAAGACCCGCCGGATTATCCTTTGCGCGGTTAATCTTTAATCCGGAGGAAAGGCGTTCCAGGGACTGGGACAGCAGCTTGTCGTTGTTTGCCAATGCGTTGTTTGAGAGCATGGCGGATACATTGTAATTAATTCTCATCGATCATTTCTCCTTGCTGCACGGCATGTAAAAAGACCTTTGCCACGCGATATAGCTCTATGTTTTTCGTTTCGGCGTCCATGCCCTCTCCGGCGGCTGTAAACCCGACGTCGCCCGTCACTACGCTGACGGTGCCCACCTTCCAGCTTTCACCGGCTTCCTCTTTAAAGATATCGGCTATCCTTTCCGTTTTCATAACCTCATCCTGACCGTCGTTTCTTAAAATTCCCTCCAACTCGCCGTCACGGAACCGGAAAACCGCCTGTAATCCCTTTCTCTCTTCGGAGCGGAACGAAATTTCCACCGTACCCTCTCCGCCTTCCTTCTGCTCCAGACGCAGATGCACTCTGGTCAGGCTCTCCCCCACATACATCGGCAGGAAAAACTCCTGCCTCCGGGCCAGGGCTCCCGCTACGGTAAGCTGCTTATGCGCCAGCTGAAAACGCCGCACATCCAGACTGCTTTCCGCCTCCGGCGTCGCCTGCTCCGTCCGGGTCAGAGCCTCCCGTACCTCCTCGCCGTACCTTCTTTCAAATTCCTCCGGCCGATCCAGAAGCTCCCAGAGCTCTTCGTCTCCCTCGACCGTTTCCGCCGACTGCCCCGGGAGCCGATCTGTTTCTCCGCTGCCCTCGTCGAGCGCTCCCGGTTCACCTGAAAACGCCGGTAATCCTTCAACGCGCTTCTTTCCGAAGGCCAGGATATCCTCCGTATCCGTCAGCAGCGACTGGGCCGCCAGAAGATTCTCCGCGCCGACGGAAAGCTCTCCTCTCGACAGCATCGCCGCGCACTCCTGATCCGCCCGCGCCACAGCGCTTCTGTACTGCTCCAGCTGCCGACTGTTGTACTCCTCTTCGACCTCTTCCTGATATGACACTTCTGTCAGAATTTCCCGCACATCGGCGGCAAAGGCCCTTCCGATCTGCTCCGAAATACTCTCGCCCTTCCGCACCAGCTCCGCGACTCCGCCCAGGCGCTCTCCCAGCCTGACATCCACAGGCTTCGCCCTGCCGCTGCGGACAGCGCTGAGCAGATTGGCAAAATGTACCTCGGCCTGCGCGTTTACCAACGCGCCCACCGCCGCGCCGTCACCCTTCTCAATCTGCCTTACCAGGCGGTAAATACCGATATAGCTCTCCCGCTCCGCCGGGGTAATCTCGTGATTCCGCTCCAGTCCGTAGAGAAAACGGCTGTAGCTCTCCGCCTCAGCCCGATACTCCTCCGGCAGCTCCCGGAAATATTCCTCCAGCTCCGAAAAACTCTTTTCCAGCGGATTGATCCCGTCCCGAATCATCTTCAGCGTCGCCGCGGGCGTCAGCTTATCCACCACCGACTTTACCTGTCTGTCCGCTTCCAATACCCGATCCAGGTTTTCCGGGGTAAGCTCCATCCGGTTATAAGCCAGGATCCGCACTCCTCTCCGGTTCTCCTCGCTGGCCTCCCGGCCCATATCCCGCAGCAGCTCGTCGATATTGCCGAAGGCCTTCCGCATACTGTCGCCAAGATCCCGCCTGGGCGTCGTCATCAGCGTCTCGTAGCTCTCTCCGGCCTTCCGGTAATCCTCCTGCAGGGCTTTACCTGCCCGATGGAATTCCTCCAGGGTCTGGGTGCTCTGCCCTTCCGCGAAGGTTCCCAGCGCCTGCGCCGGCAGCCCCGGCAGCTCCGCCACCGCCCGATCCGTTCTCTGCAGTTCCCGGTACTTTTCCGTCGCCTGAGCGTCCGACGGGAAGTATTGCTCCGCCAGCTCCCGCTCCGCCTGCCGCAGAGCCTCCACCAGCTTCTCCATGGGCGCGGTGTCGATGGAAAAGCCGCTCTTCAATAGCTTGATATTTACCTCCGCCGTCATCCTCAGCCGGATTTCCTCCAGCTGCCTTCTGGCGGCAACGTCCCCAGCACAGCTTTCCCAGGCCTCTTCACTGAAGTAATAATCCTCCGCCCGGACGGCCTTTTCATACAGATTCTCCTCTTTCCCGGAAAGGGAGCCATACACAGGGGGCTTCCCCTCGGCGATCGCGTCCGCGGCCGCCCCCGCAAACCGCTCCGGGGTCACGGGCATCTCCAGCCCCTTTAATTCCTCCAGCCGGTCAAGGTTCTCCCCGGTCAAAGGCAGATTATTTTCCAACAGCCAGAGCGCGTCCCTCCGGCTTTCCTCGCCGACCTGCCGCCCTGAGCTCTCAATAATCGCGTCGATCTGACGGGCAAGCCGGTCGTCCCGAAGCGCTTCATCAACCGCGCCGCCCGCCCGTGCCGCTCCGCTTGCTCCCGCGGCCGCCCTGTCCGCGCCGCTGTTCTCCGCCAGATATAAATTCCAGATCTCACTGCCCATCTCATTGTCAATCAGATAGCGGATGCTCCCGGAATCCGGGGACTGAAGCTGAGACGCCATCAGCCATGCCGCCCTCGTCTGCTCCAGATTCTCCTCCGTCAGGGGAATATCCGCCTCCTGAAAGCTCTTCCTTACCGCCTCCGCCAGCGCCTGGCTCCCCAGCGCTGCCGCCAGGGTATCCGTATCCAGGGTATCCGTATAACCGACTATCGCTTTGCCGGCCCGCACCAGCTCCGCCTTGATCCGATCCAAAATTGTGACAGTCTCGTCAGGGTTCATATTGCCGAAATCAAAGCCCTCTTCCACACCCTTGGCATAGTCCTCCTCCGACAGGGTATGTGACATTACTGTCATGTAATCCTGACTGATTCCTACGTCCGCGCTTTGGGCCTCCCGCTGGAGCTCGATCAGGCTCTTGCCCTTCTCCGCCGTGTTTCCCGAGATACCGCCCCAGTCCCATCCCGGCGCGTAAATATCTCCCTCCGGTCCCGCAGCTCCCGCCGCGCCGGTTTTTCCAGGATTCCTTTTCCCCGCGGATCGGTTCCCTCTTGCGGTTCGGCTCTCCCCATACTGCTTCTCTGTCTCGTTTACTGACTGATGCTGAAATGATATTTTCAATTTTTTTCTCCTATCGTCCGATCTCCGAAAGCATTCCCTTTCTCACTTCCAATCATGCCGCCAGCGGCGGCACAAATTTCAAAAGCATGAAAGGAACTTTCATATTTCTTATTTCGGCCGAAGGCTTCAAATTCTTTACACGCGAAAAGAACCGATTCCCTTAAAACACATAGATTGCCGCGCCGTAAGGAGGCAGATCCAGAGCAAGGGAATAATCATGGTAATGAAAGGGTTCCTTCTCCGCCGCAATCTCCGCGGGCAGCTCATTGCCCCAGCCGCCGAATCGCTCCTCGTCGCTGTTTAAAAGCAGCCTGTATTTTTTGTTTCTGGGGACGGCAACCCGATAACCCTCCCGCCCGACC
Source organism: Roseburia sp. (assembly GCA_023662875.1). Taxonomy (GTDB): domain Bacteria; phylum Bacillota; class Clostridia; order Lachnospirales; family Lachnospiraceae; genus Acetatifactor. The sequence continues at coordinate 20,433 of JAMPIG010000050.1, forward strand.
GGCGTCATATTCAGCACAAACAAAAGGCTGTTCTTCCCGGTAGAATTCTTTCTCACAAAGGAATAGACGCTGTTCTCCGCGTCGTCCGCGTTCATCCACTCAAAACCCTTCCAGGAATCGTCGAACTCGTAGAGCGCCGGATACTTCCTGTAGATCCGGAGCAGCTCTCCCACAAACGCCTTCAGCCCCTGGTTGCTCTTCTCCGCCAGCAGGAACCAGTCCAGCTCCCGCTCCTCGCTCCACTCTCTCTCCTGTCCGAAATCCTGCCCCATAAACAGAAGCTTCTTGCCGGCATGTCCGAACAGATACGCATAACCCACCCGAAGATTGGCATACTTGTCGATGGGATAGCCGGGCATCTTATTCACCATGGAGCACTTCAGATGCACCACCTCGTCATGGGACAGGGGCAGAATATATTTCTCGCTCTCGTTATAGCTCATGGCAAAGGTCATGTTATAATGCGCGCCCTTGCGGTACAGGGGATCCAGCTTCATGTATTCGCAGAAATCATGCATCCAGCCCATATTCCACTTGAACGCAAAGCCCAGGCTGTCGCCGCCGATGTCCCCGGTTACGTTCGGCCACGCGGTAGACTCCTCGGCTATGGTTAAAAATCCCGGATAAGTACCGCGAACCACCGAATTTAAATGCTTAAAGAACTCGATCGCCTCCAGGTTCTCATGGCCGCCGTACTTATTGGGCACCCACTGCCCGTCCTGCTTTCCGTAATCCAGATAAAGCATCGACGCCACCGCGTCCACCCGGATTCCGTCTACGTGGAACTCCCGCAGCCAGAACAGCACATTCGCGATCAGGAAATTCTTTACCTCCGGCTTTCCGAAATTAAAAATTTTCGTTCCCCAGTCCGGATGCTCTCCCAACCTGGGATCCGGATGTTCAAAGATACAGCAGCCGTCGAACTCGCTCAGGCCGTGGGCATCCCTGGCGAAGTGCGCGGGCACCCAGTCCAGTATCACGCCCACTCCCGCCTTATGCAGCCGGTTCACCAGATACATAAAATCCTTCGGCTCCCCGTAGCGGGAAGTCGGCGCATAATAGCCGGTAACCTGATATCCCCAGGAGCCGTCAAAGGGATGCTCCGCAATCCCCATCAGCTCCACATGGGTATACCTCATCTCCTTCAGATATTCCACCAGCCGGTCGGCAAACTGCCGGTAATTGTAAAAGCCCTCCGTACCGTCCGGGTGCTTCATAAAGGAACCGATATGACACTCATAAATCGCCATAGGCTCCCGATTCATGTCCTTTTTATCCCGCTGCTCCATCCACCTTGCATCGCCCCAGGAAAAGCCGGACAGATCCGTAATTACCGAGGCTGTCCCCGGTCTGTATTCCGCCCGATTGGCAAAGGGATCCGCCTTATAAAGCTTTCTCCCGTCCTTGGTCCAAATCATAAATTTATACAGATCCCCCTCGGCAGCCTCCGGGATAAAAAGTCCCCAGATCCCTACCGGCCCCAGCTTTTCCATGGGATGGGATTCCTCATTCCAGCCGTTAAAGCTTCCGATTACATAAACCGCCCCCGCGTTTGGTGCCCAGACGCCGAAATAAATTCCCCGGATACCGTTCTCCACAGACGGATGCGCGCCCAGCTTCTTATAAATATCATAATGGGTTCCCTGTGAAAACAGGTATTGATCCGCCTCCGATATAAAGACCTTTTCCACATCTCCTGTCATACCTACCCCTCCTGTCAGGCAAAATCTTTCTCTGTCAGTATTATCATGTCTTCCTCATCATACCGCTTCGCCAAAAGAATGTCGAAAAAATGTCCCGGCGTCTTCCGGTTCGCATGACGGATCGCCTCGTCCACAATTTCCTTGACCTCCTCGGTATTCACTGCATGATCGATCGTCTGCAGCTCCTCGATCCGTGTATGAAGCGCGAGCACGCCCAGATCGTCAATGGAGTACTCCATCTCCCGGGCATACTGCTTTCCGTACGCCACCAGCATTTCATTACTCATCGCCTCCATATCAATCCGGGCCGTAAAGCTTTCCTTCAACTCCGGACAGGAAGTCAGCAGATTTGCCATGGCGCGCTTCGTATCCTCCAGAACCACGATAATCCCCAGATGCTCTTGCTGCAGCGCTTTATGCAGCGTCGCCACCGTCTTCTCCTCCATACCGGACGCGGATTCAATAATCAGCGCTCCGCTCTTGAGGCGCTCCAGAATCTCTTCCACATTTCTGGAATTCAACGCCTGGCCTCCGATCTTCGCGACCTTGCCGGAGAAATTACTGTCCGTCATCTGGACTTCCCGAATCATATTTTTCGCGAGGGTCAGCTTATCCATCCCCTCCTCGCCTGTGATGATAATATTCCCCGTGTAAGCCGCCATACTGATATTGTCTATCGCCTTGATCAGTCTTTCACGCCCCGCGCGGCTCTGGATAAAAGGCGCGTACAGCTCCTTTTCTTCTCTGGTCATGGAGCGCACTCTTGCCTTCTCCCGCTCCACAGGGCTGCCGGACACAGCATGACCCGCCGCCTTTTCCCTCTGCTTTCCCGGCTGCCTCGCTGTTTTCACCGGAGCTTCGTCCTCCCGGCTATCGGTTTCGGATTCCTCGGTTTCTCCGGCTTCCTCTTCCCCGGCTTCTTTTGCATCGGCTCCCCGGTTCCCGGCTTCCTCGATTTCCTCCAGTTCCTCTACCTCTCCGTAGTCCTCCTCTTCCGTCTGAGCCAGACCTTCCTGCTCCTGAACGACGTCCTCCGCGGATGCTTCCCGGTTCTCCTGCGATTCCCTGCCGTCCTCCTGAAGCTCCATGTATTCCGCTTCCCAGGTATCCCCCGCCGCCTCATTTTCCTGCTGCTCTTCGCAGGCTTCCGGATTCTCCCCGTAGATTTCCGAATTCTCCTCATCCTCCGGAAGGATCCCATATGCCTCCTGAGCCTCTTCGTAAATTCCCGGGATCTCCTCATCGTTTTCCGACTCTTCCCCGTAGCTCTCCGCGTCTTCCTCGTAAATTTCCGGATTCTCCCCGTAGCCCTCCTGGCCTTCCTCGTAAATTTCCGGTTCCTCGCCGTCCTTTATTCCCTGCAGCCCTGCCGTCCTGCCGCTCTCCAGCTTCTCCAGCAGACCGTCTCTCACAGACGCCTCGAACTCGGTAAACATAGTTCCGGTCTGCGCTCTTACATGCTGCCGGACTTCTTCCCTGCGCTTTTCCGCGTTCTCCTTCTTCATCCGCTCCCACTCGATCAGAATATCGCTTATATTCATCTGGCCGGTAATCTGCTTTTCCACAGGTTCCTTTTCCGGAACCACAAGGCTGAGCTGCCCATCCGGCTCCTGGGAGAGCACGCGGGCCAGCTCTTCAGGAGGCTGCGCCGTCATCACCTGCTCCACACCCTTATTCCTGTTTTCCTCCTGCAGCTGTCTCATGACGATTTCTCCTGTATCGTCCGTCGCCTCTTTCTCCCGCTGCAGTATATCTTCCTCCTGGGCCCCCTCTGTCCCCTGCTCCTCAGCCAATGACTCCGTCTCCGGCAGAATCATCCGTCCGCCTGTTCTTTCGATTACCTCGGCCTCCGTCTCAGGCCAGAACGCCTGTCCGTCTGTTCTTTCGATTGCCTCAGCCTCCGTCTCAGGCCAGAACATCTGGCCGTCCGTCTCCTCGATTGCCTCGGCCGCCTCTTCCGCCTCCGCCGCATCTCCGGATTGTACGTCCGCCTCCCTTCGAATCACTTCCTCTTCCAGTTCACCTGTCTCGAAGAAGCTCTTCTCCGCCCCGTCGCCGGACTCCTGCAGTTCTTCCGCCGTACCGTTCATCTCGCCGGTCTCACCGAAAAACACCTCGGACTCCTCTATCACTTCCGGCCGGAAACCAAGGCTGTTCCCTCCCGCCGCTCTTGTCTCGACAGGATCAAAGCGCTTCGTATCCGCATCCAGAAGAGGTGCCAGAATCGAACGTGTAATCACGTCCGTCTGCGTCTTCTCCTCATCCAGAACCTCCCTCAGCCCTGCTGCCAGCTCCGCCTGCAGATTGATGGTATTATACTGCCCTACATCCATCATCTTAACCTGGATTTCCATTTCCTCCGGCTGACTGTTCTGCTGTATCGCTTCCTCCGGAGCCGACTCCGCCGCCTGGAAATCCTGCTGTGCCTCCCCGGCCTGCTCCTCCGGTGCCGCATACCAGCCGGGCGGCTCCGCTTCCGCCGCCTTCCCGGCCGTTTCCTCCCCGCTCTCGGTTCCCCTGCCGTCAAAACGATGCTCGTATTTCTCCTGCTGCGCTGCGGTCAGCGGCTGATGCAGCATCTTCAACTCCATCGCCTTGATGACATACTTCCCCTCGCCGAACCACAAAATCAGCTCGTCACATTCCTCCACGCATCGGGTAGCCAGTCCCACGCGATGGTACAGATACGCCAGCTCATAAGCCCACTTTTCCCGGTAATCCCTTTTCTTCAGCTCCTCCAGCACGCCGATTCTTTCTTCCAGGCTGACTTCCTGCGCCTCATAAATCTTATACTGCAAAATATAGCGCCCCGAATCCTTCGGAGCCACCTGAATAAACTCTTTAAAATAGTTTACCGCCTTGACAAGATCTCCCGTTTTTATGTATAGCTCGCAGAGAGAATAACAGATTGTCTTCCCTCCAGGCCTTCTCTCGTAAGCCAGCAGCAGCATGTTTTTCGCATCCTCATACCGCCGGTTTATCTTATATAAGTCGCTGACCGTGCAAAGCATCATCACGCTTTTTACCCTGCGCCAGTCGATCGCATCCGCAATCTCGGCCGCCTGCGCGTACTCGCCCTCCGCGATCAGTTCCTTAATTTCATCCGCCCTTACTTTATACTCGTACTTATCCAAAGTATTTTGCTCCCCGTCTGACATGCGCGTATAATTACCCACTATTAATGCTTATCTTACCACATACGCCTTGCATCTGTCAAAAAGAAAAGACAAAAAATACAAGATATAGTACCCATACCCTGTACTTCTTAACAATATATCGGAATTACGGCTATGACTGTTCTTTTCTGCAATCCCCGTCTCCGGGCCTGCCGCTTAACCCGCACGCCGCCGTTATTAAAGCAGATCGCTCAGCCGTGCGAACTGCTCCAACGTCAGGGCTTCTCCCCGCACGGAAGCAGGCAGACCCATCTCCGCCAGCGCCTCCGTCACGCGCTCCCGCGAAAGTCCCAGTCCCGGCGCGTTCGCCAGCCCGTTTGCAAGGGTTTTTCTTCTTTGGTTAAAGGACGCCCTGATCAGAGAAAACATCCTTTTCTCATCCGCCGCCTGCACCGGCGGGTTCTCATATCTGGTAAGCCTGATCACCGCGCTGCCCACATTCGGCCTCGGAATAAAGCAGTTGGGCGGCACATGGGCGATAATCTCCGGTCTGGCATAATACTGAACCGCCAGGGAAAGGGCACCGTAATCCTTCGTCCCCGGCCCCACCTGCATCCTTTCGGCCACCTCTCTCTGCACCATAATCGTAATATTCTTCAGCGGCACACGGCTCTCCAGCAAGCTCATGATAATCGGCGTCGTAATATAATAGGGAAGATTCGCCACCACTCTGATCGGCTTTCCCCCGTTTTTTTCCTCCACAATCCGATTGATGTCGACCTTTAAAATATCCTCATTTAAAACCGACACATTGTTGTAATCCGCCAGCGTTTCCCGCAGAATCGGAATCAGGTTTCTGTCGATCTCCACCGCTACGACCTCCCGGCTCCGCTCCGCCAGATACTGTGTCATCGTCCCGATCCCAGGACCGATCTCCAGGACGCAATCCTCTTTTATAATTTCCGCCGCGTTCACGATCCTCTCTAAGACAGAAGGATCAACCAGAAAATTCTGCCCGTATTTTTTCTGAAAATTGAAATGATATTTCTGCAGCACCTCTATCGTGTTGCGCGGTATTCCCAACGTCGCCATCTATGCTCACTTCCCTGGTTTCCTGCTTCCGGTATGGCAAAGCCGCTTATTCTTCCTCCAGCGCGAACTTTTGTTTATCCTGAATACTGATCTCCTTGCCCAGCTGTACTTCTATCGCCTTCAGCTCCGTTTCCGCTATAATCGTATGACGGCAGTTTGCCGGCATGGTAACCACATCTCCCGTCTGAACCGGCTGCCTCCTGCCGTCTATTATAACGGTTCCCCTTCCGGCGATAATATTCCAGATCTCATCCCGATATTTATGGCTGTGATAATTCATACTGTGCCCCGGATTTAAGGTAACCTTAATCGTCAGGCTGTCCGCCGTCACATCCAGAACCAGAAAGCTTCCCCAGGACTTCTCCGCAAACATGATCTGATGATTCAGCTTATCTACATAAGGTTTAATATAAGACGACTGATGCTTGTCCGCCACCAGAATTCCCTCCGGGCTGGCCGATACGATCGCATTCTTCAGTCCCATACACAAAATCGGCATATCGAGCTCATTGACAATATGGACGCCCTCACAGGTGTCGTTCGAAATCACATTCCCGATAGAATCCTCCACCATCGCTTCCGTAAAAGTATTCCAGGTTCCCAGATCCTTCCACTGCCCGCCAAAATGCATGACCTGAATCCGGCTTTCCTTCTCCACAACAGCGTAATCAAAACTAATCCTTTCCAGAGTATCGTACTTTTGATACAAATCCCGATAATCCGTAAAATCTATCTGCTCATGGGCTTTTTTCAAAACATACCCCAACCGACACGCGAAGACCCCGCCGTTCCAGAGCGCTCCCTGCTCAATATAGGCTTTCGCGGTCTTCTCGTCCGGCTTTTCCTGAAAGCACTTAACCTCGCTGATCTCTCCCCTGTCACCGGGGACAATATAGCCATACTTCTCACTGGGATAGGTCGGTTCTATCCCCATCAATACCAAATTAGCTTCGTCCCTGGCCGCCTGCGCCTCCAGCTTTTTCAGGGCGTCAAAATAATCCTGCTCCACATAAGGATCCACGGGACATACCACAACTACCTCATCCTCCGGCACCCCGCCCTCATCGTGAAGATACGCTGAAGCCAACGCGATCGCCGGAAAAGTGTCTCGCCTGCAGGGCTCCACACTGACCCTCACATCCAGCCCCAGCTGATTGTGAATAGCGGATACCTGCGTTTTACTGGTCGCAATCACAATTTTTGCATCTGCGTCCGTTTTCTTAATCTGACCGTACACACGCTGCACCATCGACTCGTATTCGCCAGCTGCCGTCTTAAAAATCTTGATAAACTGCTTGGAACGCACCTCATTCGACAAGGGCCATAACCGCTTCCCGCTTCCGCCTGACAACAAAATAATATTCACCGCTGCTTCTCCTGTTTCTCATTAGGGTCTGCCTTTTGCTTCCTGGAATATAGTATACCGCATCATCCCCCCGTATTTCAACATTTTTCAGGAAATCAGCGGCAGAAGTCAGTGCGGAAGCAGCTATTTTCTTTTCGATCGCTCAATCCTCCGTCAAACAATATTCGTAAAACTGCCGCAGCTCGTATATAAAGCCGTTTATCCTGTTCCTGTCCGTATACTGCGGGCATAACGGCTTTACGCCGTCCAACTCCTTATAGCCCGCCATCCGCTCATCATTTCGATAAAGATACTCCACAATATCGTCAAATAAATACCGATAAAAACAATGCCGCATAAATAATTCGTTCGGCAGATTCCACAGAAGAGACTCCAGCTCAAAGAAGGAAACCTCCCGGGCGGAGGCACAGCCCTGTTCCTCCATCAGACACCGCATTTTTTCGATAATTCGCACCATCCTTTTATAATTATGATCCGTTGCCGCATTCTTCTCATCAGCACAGTGCGTTTCTTCGGAAGCAGCTTCCTTCTCCCCTGCCGCCGACTCCGCGAAATGTCTCAGTTGTTTTTCTGTAAATTTCATGCGCTTGTTTCCTCACTTTCCATCATTGTATTTGTACATTGTCGCATTTCGTTATTGTATTTGCCCTGACAAAAAATTACATATCTTTTTTCTGTTGTCTGGCCTGTAAAAACTGGGCATACGCCATAAGATTGTCCGCGGCGCTGCTGTCAAAACTGACCACCATATTAACAAAATCAGTTACCGTATACTCATTCGAAAGCTGGCGTTCCAGCTGTTGTATATCATAGCGAAAGCGTGTCCTGCCAAGAAGATAATCTACACTTACGCCAAAGCAGTCAGCCAACTTGCCCAAAGTCTCCGGGGTGGGAGAATGCACATCATTTTCATAATTGGAGACGGTTCCGATCGAAACATTGAGGCGCAGAGCAAGCTCTTTTTGTCCCATATTGCTTTCTATGCGCAGTTTCGCCAGATTTTGACCTAATGTCATGCGGAATCTCCTCCCTTGTAAAACAAACTTTAGAAAATCTAAAATTCATTTTATATATTTCTACGGGGATTAAAACCGCATTACATGAAGTCAATAAATAAACTATATCAGAAACCAAAATATTTACTGTCCGTAAAATTTCAGTGCTCGTTTGATATTATAGTACCATATATCCGAATTATAAACAAGATAATTCAAAAAATGACTACCCGTTCTCCGGTCGGCGGAGCGGCATTTGAAATCAGCATTTTGATGGTTGCATAGCCAGGCAAAATGTGATACAATCGAAATAGTGTGGCCCCTATTCGGGGCAGGCAGAAAAACTGCTTTCTACTATTATTTCTTATTATGTCTTATTACATCTTATTATTTCAATTACTAATCTACCCAAAGTTCATTTCACAACAAGGAGGACTCTTTATGCCGGAATCAAACGTTCATCTCTATGACAAGCTTTTTAAGAAAACGCTCACCCTTTCCCCGATTGCCGTGGTTAACCTGATCAACGGTCTCTTTGGGACGGATTACTCTGCGGACAGCAGCATCACCTACCATTGGACGGAATTCGAAAGCGAGGAACTGCGACGAACCTTGGCAGATACCATTCTTACGATAGGCGGCACCGGCGGCTCCCGCAGTTATCATATCGAAGCCCAGATGACCCGGGACGACGAGATTATTCTCCGTGTCTTTGAGTATGGATTTGAACAGGCCATGCGGTACAAGGGGCAGGAGGACGGAACTTGGAGTCTGAAATTTCCCTCGCCGATGGTGGTCTATCTATGTGCCGGGAATTCCCTGCCGGACGAATATCAGCTTCTGTTGGATTTTGGTGAGCAGGGAACCTTCCTTTACCGAGTGCCGGTGATCCGGTTCCAAAGCCTCTCCGCGGAAGAGATCAACGAGCGGAAGCTGGCGGCGCTGCTGCCCTTCCGGCTGCTGAAATTGCGGGAAAACATCCGGAAAAATCGTTCGGAAAAAAACGTGGAGGCATTGAAAAACCTGATTCAAAGTGATATCATAATGAATATCAACCGTAACCTTTCTGCGGGGAATATTACACAGAATGACGCTTATAAAATGATGCGCTATACGCAAAAGTTGTACGACCATGTTTATTCCCGCTACGAAGAACTGGAGGAGCTGAATAGATTGAAAAATAAGACTTAGCAGCCTAAAAAAGGGCGCACTAATACAAG
>JAMPIG010000051.1 GCA_023662875.1 Roseburia sp.
CCCGGCTCACACCACTCGCCCCAGTGAAGCCCGCTTTCGATGACATATTTCTGCCATGGCGACGGCTGCAGGGTCGGCCTGAGAGGATGTCCTTCCGGCAGAAGATAGTAATTCTTATCTGCCGCCGCCTGGATCATATACTCCTTCCATCCGTGAAGAAGCTCATAATTTTCTGTAATGATACGGTCATCCCCGTAAAGCTTCCAGAGCGTATAAGGGATGATGACCGCTGCGTCCGCCCAGCCCACTGCGCCGTTCAGCACATCCCGCTCATCGTTCCGGCGGATTTTCGGACAGACATTTTCCACCCGTCCGTCCTCCCGCTGGCAGTCCCGTACATCCTTAAGCCACTTGCGGTAGAAGGGTTCCGTGTCGGCCAGGAAGCTGGCTGTTTTTGCAAAGACCTGGGCATCGCCGGTCCAGCCGCTTTTCTCCCGCTGGGGGCAGTCCGTTGGGACATCCACAAAATTGCTCTTCATGCTCCAGACCGTATTCCGGAAAAAATGATTGACCTTCTCGTTGGAGCATCGGAAAGCGCCTGTAAAGGTCAGGCTGCTGTATACTGCCACCGCCTCGAAGCAGGCAGGGTCAACCTCCTCCAGCCCTTCCACCATGGCATAGCGGAATCCGGAATAGAAAAATTCCGGCAGAAAGCAGTTGAGGCCCTCCTTACAGGTATAGACAATCTCCTGCTTTGTCTCAGGCATACCGGGCTGGGTCTGGCGGAGCGTGATATCCGTAAATTCGCCATGGTCCAACACCTCGGTAAGGCGCAGGCGAATTTTCTGTCCCGCTGTCCCTTGAAGTGTGAACCGCACATACCCCGCCAGATTCTGCCCGAAATCCAGAATCCTTGCGCCGCTCGGCGCAGTCAGCAATCTGGCCGGGAAACGCTCCTGCTCCAGAATCAGATCCGCAGGACTTGCCGCAGGCGTCACGGGATAGTCCGTCCTTTGGGCAGGATGTCCGTAGCCTGGTATTTTCCGTGCATCGTAAACAACCCCATCCTTCAGGTCGGCATAGAGAATCGGCCCATCGTTACACCAGAGCCAGGTATCGTCTGTCCCGATGATTTCCGTCCCGCCATCCTCATAGGTGAGCACAACCTGAGCCAGGAGCTTCAGCTGTGTCCCGAAAAAATACTGGTTATTGCTGCTGCCCACCTTCCCCTTGAACCAGCCGTCCCCAACGGCAACCTCCAGAGTATTGTTCTCCTGCAGCAGACCGGTTATATCATAGGTCTGGTAATACAGCCTCGTCTCATATTCCGTGGTGCCGGGAGCAAGCACGCCGGGAAGCCTCTGTCCGTTCAAGGTCACAGCGTATACTCCGCAGGCTGTGGCATACAGCCGTGCGGCGCGTACTCCGCCGCGTGCGCTGAATTTCTTTTGATAAAGATCCGCCGGAAGCCGCTCCTCCCTGTCGGTATCCACCCCGCAGATCCAGTCCGCCTTCCAGTCCTTTGGGGAGAGCAGCCCCATCTCAAACCAGGTTTCCCCGCTTTCCTCCGCCCGGCCAGACTCATCCCAAAGCGTTACGCTCCAATTCACTCGCTGCCCGGATTGCAGCGCGAGCCCCTGATAAGCACAGCGCATCCGATCGGTTTCCGTCTTCCCCGAATCCCAGAGAACCTTACCGCCTTCTTCCTTACAAAGCAGCCGGTACGCCGTCTGCTTTTTTCCTCCCTGGCATTTCCAACGGAAAACCGGGGTCTTCTCGTCTATCCCCAACGGCGTGGTTCTGCCTTCCGTTTTTAAAGAAATCGCTCTCACAACTGTCACACCCTTTCCTGCTTTTTCACCTGATTCAGCGCATGGTTCAGCCTGTGGACAAATTCCGGCGTGACCAGCTTCGCCATCTGCTTCAGGCTCTGCTCCACGCTCATCTTCTCCATCATCGCCGCCATCTCCGGCGGTATCTGCACATTTTTCGCCACATCGCCGTAGGCCTCCACTATCTTCGCCTGAAGGGGTGCTACCATTTCATCCATGACTGCCTGTGCCGCCGGATTGGCCTTGATCTCTCCCATGCTGTCCTTGATGGAAAAATACCCCTCCCGCAAAATCTCGTCCTCCCGGTCGAACCAGTTCACAATCCCTCCGCCATCCTTGACGTAATCCCTGTTCGACGTGGAAGCATGGCGTATTGTCATGGTATCGCATACCGTGGTATCATATACCATGCCATCGCATACCATCCCTTTCTTTGCCACGGCATCGCCTGCCATGGCGACATTTACCTTGGTATTGTTTACCATGGCATCCTGTATCGCTATGCCGCTTCCTATGCTATCGCTCCGCCGGCCTGCCACCGCCTTGATTTCATGCTCGCCGCTGATCGGAATCTGAAAGCGGAATATCTTGTCCCCTTCCTGTGTCCCGACCTCTTTCCCGTCCACAAACAGGGTGACTGCCCTCTGGTTAGAATATACTTTGATCTCCGTCTCTCGTTCCGTCCTGTCGGCGTACCGCCTGCCGCAGAGATGTACGAAGGGCTCGTCGGAAAGGTAGGCCTTGTACAGGAAGAACGCGTCCTTCCTGATTTTTCGGTCAAAGGTCACAAGGCCCTTCTGGTTCTGTCCGGGCTTGCCGCCCTCGTCCCGGCCGTCCGCCCCGAAGTCGAATCCGTTCCAGCAGTGCATGGCCCAGATATAGGGCCGCTCGCTCCACATTTTCAGCATATGCTCGTGATACAACGCCTGATAGCTCTCCGTCCAGTCCCCTTTCTCCGGCCGGGCGGACTGATAGCGGGGATTGGCGTCCGCGCCGTATTCAGAAAGACCGATTACGGCGTCCGGATGGGCGCGGTGGAAGTCGTCGAACCATTGATCGTTCTGCTCCGCCTCTCCCACATACCAGCCGTAATACAGGTTATAGCTTCGGATATCCGGCAGCATTACAAACGGGTCGTTGGGGCTCAGCATGAACACATAAGCCATCGTCGTCGGGCGGGTGGCGTCCAGCCTGTGGCAAAGGTCGTCAAGCTGCCTGTGGTTTTCGATCAAATCCTCCGTTACGCCTCCGGTAGCCGTAATCTCGTTGCTCAGCCCCCAGCAGACGATGCCGGGATGATGATAGTTTTGTACGATCAGCTCCGTCATCTGGCTGAGCGTGTTCTCCCGCGCCTCCGGCATATGCTCCGTTATGTAGGGAATCTCCGCCCAGACGATCAGCCCCTTCTCGTCGCAGAGGTCGTAAAAATACTGGTCGTGCTGGTAATGAGCCAGCCGCACGGTGTTGGCCCCCATCTCCAACAGCAGCGCCAAATCCTCCTCATGCTCCCGTTTCGTCAGGGCGTTCCCCAGCCCCTCCCTGTCCTGATGCCGGGCCGCGCCGCAGAGACGCAGCGGCCGATTATTCAGCAGGAACCCCTGCTCCGGATCAAAGGCTATCTTCCGGATCCCGAAGCGGACACTGACTGAGTCCCCGCCCGGAAGCGTCGCCCGGGCCTCGTAGAGGTAAGGGTCGGCTTTTCCGTCCCAGAGATGCGGATTTTCGATCGTGAACTCCGCGCGGCTTGCGCTCTGCTTCGTCACAAAGCCCGCGTCGATCCCACGTTGTTCCGTTACACCGTCCGCGCCTCTCGCGCATCGCCCCGGCTCACCGCCCACGCTTCCCTCGCGCTGCTGCGCCTCGCTGTCCGCGCTTCTCCCGCATCGCTTCGTCACGCCGTCCACGGTGATTTCCACTCTGCTCCCGTTGTGCCAGGTCTCTACGGTAATATGAGCAGTTTTCAAGTCGTCGGATACCAACGGAGTAACCTTCATCCCGCTCCCGCCGTAGTAATCCAGGGCAAAATGCTCCTTGGGCACGATAAGCAGATATACATCCCGGTAGATGCCTCCATAGAAGGTAAAATCGGCCTTCTGCGGGTAAACGCGGCGGTTTGCGCTGTTGTCAACACTGACCTGAAGCAGATTCTCCTCCTGCAGCCCTTCCGTGAGATTTACCCGGAAGGTAGAATAGCCGCCCTCATGGCGGGAAAGGAGCCTGCCGTTCAGAAAGACCTCCGCGGTCATGGCCGCTCCCCGAAACTCAATCCATAGCTCCTCTCCCTCGTTTAACTCCGGCCGGGAGAAGCGTTTTTCATATCGGCATGTGCCACGGTAATAATCATTGCCGCCGTCCTGACCGTCTTCTGCGTTCCAGGTATGGGGAAGCGCGACGGGGCTTGCCGTATCTTCCTTGTAAAATGTCCAGTTATCATTCCATAAAATTATTTTTCTCATATTGTTCCCCGTATCAGTAATTTATGAAAACGCTGTCTCCAAAATCAACGCACCCTCAAAGCCTCCCTCTTGCAAAACGTTCCACTCCTGTCGGACGAAAGCTTTTGATGCAGCACCATTCCTGAAGATCGCCCGTGCTGCCGCGCCCTTTATCACATGGACGGTCTCAATCTGATCGTTCATGCGACGAACCATAATTCACGCGACGTCCATAGTTCGCCTTATGACAATACAGCCATCCAGTATTTTATCGAAACCAAATTTCCAACAGCCGCGCCGTCCCCTCTCCGCGGTAGATCAGGAAAATCGGATGCGTCCCCGCAAGCGAAATCTCGGTTTCGCTCTCCGTCCATTCCTCCGCGTCCTTCATCTCGATTTCAGCCAGCCTTTCCTTCCCGTTCCAGACCTCCATCACTCCCGCCGCGGTACTCTTATAGGTAATTCCCAGCTTCACCGGCCCGTCGAAGTCGAAATATTTATAGCCAATTTTCGTACCCTCTTTGATGTCAGTGATGAATCGCTCCTCCCCTTCATTGGTGATGTACGGGAAATCCCCGTTCACCATGGTGTTGGTGGCATGGGGCATAGCGCCGTTAGTCAGCACACAGGAATACGGCGCGCTGTAGCGGCCCTCCGCCCTCAGCGGCCCCGGATTCAGACCCATGCTGGTACATTCTGCCTGAGGGATGCTGCCGTCGGGAAGAATCTCTACCTTCTCCGCGCAGGCCTGGCGGCTGAAGGTGGATTTATGGGTCTGACGGTGATGGAAAATGTACCACTGGCCATTGATGTTTTCCAGACTGCCGTGGTCGTTTGCCGTCATGTTGTTCCGCTTCTCCTTCGGAAGCCCCTGATATCCCACATCCCCGTTGGAGATAATCGTCCCGCCGTATACAAAGTCCCTGTCGGGATATCGGCTGGTCGCATAACAAAGCTCGTTGCTGTTCTCGGAGGAATAGATAAAATAGTACCGCCCGTTAATCTTCCGGATGGAGGACGCCTCGTAGAAGGCGTGGCCAAAGAAGCTGCTGTCCTTCGGAGTATCGAGCTGTCCCGCCACGATACGTCGGGGAGCGGAGCGGACGGTCAGCATATCCTCCTCCAGTTCAAAGGCGTTCGCGCCCATCAGGGGCAGCTCCAGCGCGTCCAGCTCCTCATCCGTCTTTTTGAACAGCATCTTCAACGCCGGACGGATCGCGGCCGCCATGGCCGGGGTTCCCGGCTCGGGCATCTGCGGAGCCTGTCGAGCCCCGGACGCCTCCTGCCCGCCAGCCGTCTCGTTCCTCCGCTCCCCTTCATAGCCCCCGCCCTGAGCGTGGGCTTCCGCCGCCACAGCGGAGAGAGACCAGCCCGTATAGAGACGGATCACTCCGTCGTCGTTCAATACAGCCGGATCTCCCATCAGATAAACGTTGTACGGCGTCCCGTCCGCGTGGCGGACCGTGCCATGATATTCATAAGGCCCCTCCGCCCGATCCGCCGCCGCTACGCTGCAGTAGCCGTTCATGCCATGCTCCGAGTCGGTAAGGTTATAGTAAAGATAAAACCTGCCGTCATTCCCTTGCACCACATCCGGGGCGTACAGATCCATGATTTCCCCCTCCCGGTAACGGGGATCCTTCCGGGCGTTGTAGATCTCGCCGTGACAAACCCACTCCGTGGGTGCCGCGAGAGGCGCAGACCAGAGCACATAATTGCCCAGCTCGCAGTAACGGCGGCCTCCTTCCCTGTCATGGGAGCCGAAGAGATAGATTCTGTCCCCAAAAACGTGCGGTTCCCCGTCGGGGATATATTCATACAGTGGCAGAAATGGGTTCATTCCCTGTTTCATTCAAGTCCCTCCAAATGGTCTTATTCCTCTTTCGTCTTGCCCTCAATCACATCCAGTTTCTTATTCAAAGAGCTCAGACCGATAGCGCAGACTACCAAAGCAATCATCAGCACCATGGGAATGAGGCTGTAAAGCATACGGATCATGGTGACAGCGCTTTCCGGCTGCGCCACAATTCCCTCCGTGGTGCTGATGAAGCCGGAAGCGGAAAGCAGGACACCCAGCAGCGCACCGCCGACTCCCTGGCCGATCTGGCTGGCGAAGTTGTTGGAGATGATGGCGGTGGAAGCATCCATACGGGGAAGATCCAGATACTCATTATAAGTACAGATATCCATGACAATCAGGCCGCCCAGATAAGAAATGGGCAAGGATGCCAAAGCTGCCAGGATACCGCCTAAGATCAGCATCCCGAAGTTGGCCCCGGCAAGAAAATTAATACCATAGCCAACGACCGCAATCGCCGATGCGCCCATCACAATCTGAGGTGCGCTGAACCTTCTCAAAAACAGCGGCATGAAAAGCATCAGCGGGATGATCATAAAGGAAACGGCGCTGAACACTCCCATCAGATCCGTATTGCCAACCACATAAGTAAAATAATAGGACAGCACGCCCAAGCTGGTGACTACGTTAAAAAGGAAAACCGTCCCTGCGTTGAACCAGACATACTTATTCTTCAGAATCATCTGGAGAATCGTTTTCAGGCTGACCTTGTCATACTGAATCCCCGCATCCACAGCCGGATTTTCCTTGATGAACAGGAATCTGGGCAGGCACAGCAGGAGCATGGGGACACCGTACAGCAGAATCAGGCTGCGCCAGCCAGCCGCCGAAGTGGCAATCCGACCCATGAGAATCGGAAAGGACATGGATACAATCATAGAGCCCACCATGGTAATGGGTCCGCCAAAGGAAGCCAGCTTACCGATGACCTTACGGTTCTTATTGAATGCCCGTATCATATAGGGATTCATGGACGCAGCCCGAAAGGTATTGAATACGCCGAAAGCAAAGGTATACATGAAGAAAATCCAGATGACCTTCAACGTCTGGTTCCAGCTCTCCGGGGTACAGAACATCAGTATGGTACAAACCCACACACCTATAATGCCCAGCTCATAAGGTCTTGCCTTGCCCCACTTGGTGATCTTTGCATTGTCCACCACATAACAGGCAATCAGGTCAGTGATGGCATCAATGATGTTGCTGACCAGCAGAATCATACCGACCACAGCCGGATCCATGCCCAGATAATTGGTACAGTACAGCGCAAGGTAACTGTTTACGACTACAAATACGGCACCGCTGGCTACATCAGAAGATTTCCATGCCAGCAGCCTTCCCAGTCCGAGACGGTCTGCAGGATCTTTTGCTTTTGTTTTACTCTTTGTCATAGTTTTTCTCCTCTCTTTTTATTCCCGCGAGCAAAATGTGTCCTTCGGACACATGGTCAAGTCGATGCAGTTGACCTTGTGCCGATGCCTGCACGAGCATAAAGCCAATTGAAAACTGACTTGACGAATGCCGCGAGAGTTACGGTTACAGATTCCTGTCTGTCATGTCTTCCCGGTATATGTTATCCATCATTAGATACCATAAAAGGGATTGCGGGAATACCTGCTTCATTATACAGATTGATCTCATAAAAACCAGTCTGGGCAAAACGCACCTGAACCGCAGCCCCTGTACTAATCCGGTCAGACAGCACCGACAGCTGATTCCCCTCTGTTTCAATCCGGGCCCGCCCAAGCTGTTCCCCATCCACCCAGACCTCCAGACCGTTGACACCCCCCAAAACAGGCGGCAGAAGCTCCGAAGGGGCATCCTTAACGGAAAATCCATTGTAAGAGCGAAAATCGCCGGGCTCAAGCAGCAGGCTTTCAGCGTTGCGGAAGGAAAGAGTAACTTTTCCGTCCCCGAGAACCATTCCTTCCAAAGCCGGGGCATCCGCTTTTACACCACTTTCGCCATATAAGTACTTCTCTGCCAGAAGAAACAGCCGCTTCGCCACATCCCGCTTATTTTTCGGATGGACATCATAGATATTTCCAATGTCCGACGTGCTGGCCATATAGGTATCCGGCACATTCTCCGCTACCCGCCCCTGGCTGGCGCGTATTTCCGGGAAATTGGCTCCCGTGCCGCCCCGCCATGTGCCGAAGGGAGCCAGCTGCGCAAACAGAAACGGAAGCTTTTCCATGTGGGGATTCGCCGCTCGCCAGTCTTCCCTCCAGCAGCGGATCAGCTCGGTAAAGAACGTCTCGTATGCCGCCCCGTGTCCCTCGTCCTGCTCCCCCTGATACCACAGGATTCCTCTGGCGGATACTCCCAGAATCTCACGGAGCATCGTGTCATACAACGCCCCCGGGACATTTTTATCCCCAGGGCCAACAATCCGCAGCATTTCCATCGTCCTTGCCGCCGTCTCCCCCATCTCCGGAGCCGCTTCAAAACGCATCTCCCGGAACGCCGCCGCATAGCCCTCCATCGTCTTCTGCATGGCTTCCTTGGGATGAAAGGTGTACTTCATCATGCCGCTCGAAGCGATATCCGTCATCCGGGATGCCATAGCCGGACGAACCATCCTCATGGCTTCCTGATACTGCCTTAAATCAACTCCCTCCAGCCCCTTTTCATACTCCTCCAGATAAGGATGCAGAGCGGGAACTTTTTCCAGACGCTCCCTGCTGATCCATGTGCCCGCCGTTGTCCCGCTCCAGTTACAGGAAATCACCCCCACCGGCACGCTGTATTTTTCCCGCACCGCCTTCGCGAAAAACACGCCGACGGCGGTCATGCGCTCTGCAGTATCCGGCTGCAGGGGAAGCCATCGGTCAAAGTCCTGCCAGTCCTTGTAGCCCAGCTCCCGTTCTTCCGGAAAAGCATACTGCCCGACTGTATAGACGCGGACATGCCCGTCGCGGCATTCCGGAAGCGCCCTCTGCGCTGTCTCCTCGTACTTCATCAGGAACTCCATGTTGCTCTGACCGCCGGCAATCCAGACTTCGCCTACATCTATATGTGAGATTTTCAAATCTCCCACTTCCAATGTAGCATCCGTCTGCGCCTCCATAGACGGAAGGAAAAAATGAAAGACGCCCGGCTGAACCTGCATGTCAAACAGCTTTTTTCCGTTCCACCGTACAGTGGTCTCTTCCGCCTGGTCGCTGCTGCCGCAGATATAAACCGGCATTCCTCTCTGGACTACCATGTAGTCGCTGTAAATTCTGTTTAGCTTCATACGCCGAAACCATCCTTTCCTGCCAAAACGCATCTATACTCGCGATCGTATTGATTTGCCGCTTTCCATTTTGCACAGCGTCACGCTCGCTCGTGATACAGGAAAGAGCAGCAAATGGTTTCGACCGTAAATATAAACTGTAATACAAGTTAAATATATACAAAACAAGGTATATGTGTTAGAATAAAATAAATCATTTTTAGAAAAATATGATTCAAAAAGGAGTGATTGCCATGAACCAGGAACTTTTCACTTCATTGATACAGAACCTTCTCCACACCAATGTTGTCTGCTGCAAGCCCGAGGAAAACGCCTTTGCTGACTTTGCGGATAAATACTGCTACCATATCCTTCTGCAGCCCCAGTTCACCGCCGAAGCTCTTTTCAGGGCTGCCTGTGCCGCAAAAGAAAATACGATTTACGAATCCAGGGATGAGACCGGCATCTGGATACAATTCTTCCGTATGGACGAATCTATCTTTATTGTAGGTCCCTATGTAAAACAGGTATTCGACTCCGCCCGGATCCAAAGGGCATTTGCCGACCTGCATATACCTGCCGCCTATGCGGAATCCTTCCGACTTTACTACTCGGCATTCCCTCTCATAAACTCCACTCAGGTACGCAATACCATCATCGCCTGCATCCATTCCCTGACCGGACTGGCACAGGAGTATGCAACCTGCCGCACAGAGTTTTCCAAAACGGAACCGGTTCCGCCAAATACGGATTTGTATACAGAAAGTCTCGACTACAGCACAGTCTATAGCCGTTATGATTTAGAAAACACTTTCCTGAATAAGATTGAATCCGGGGATACAGAGCAGGTGCTGATTGCCTATGAACACCTGAGCGGACAGGGGCTGCCCAAAAGCCGATATGCCAACGCCGTTTATCAGGATCCCGCCATTGCCATGTCCATGGTCAGAGCTCTGGCCAGAAAGGCAGCGGAACGGGGTGGAGCCTCTGTGATTGAAATCAATGAAATTACCCAGCGCGCCGTACAGCACATGCTCTCTGCAAAAAACGCGCTGGAACAAGACAAATATTGCAAGAATATGATTTACGAGCTGACAGATACCGTGCGCCGCCATCGGCTGGCTCTGGGAAACTACTCCGGGCCTGTCCGCAAAATTCTGGAATATATCCAATTTAACTACAGTCAGAAAATGTCCCTGTCCTTCCTGGCAGGACTTGCCAACTGCTCGCCCTCCTACCTCTCCAAAGAATTTAAAAAGGCGACAGGTGCCACAATCTTCGACTATATCGCACATCTGCGCTGCGCCCGGGCAGCCGAAATGCTCCGGGATACGGATGCCACAGTTCAAGCGGTCAGCAGCTTTGTAGGATATCTTGACAATAACTACTTTGTCAAGGTGTTTCGCAAGGAGTACGGAACCACACCTTCAGAATACAGGACAAAAAAGCGGCTTGAAAAGGATAATATTCCAAGCAGAAAATAATATCTTTCTAAAAATAGATATTATAATTCTACCTTTTTCAGACCTTCCTCTGTAAAATGCAGTTATGGATATCAATGGCATCTGCATCCTGCACGCCAGCTTGTTCCGTGTCCCCGCAGTTTGTAAGCCAATCCCTATCCAGAACAAAACAATCGAGGAGGTCACGACACATGGCAAGTAAAGAAATGGAAGCTTTAAAGGTCGGTATGAAGATGATGATGGAGAAAGGCTTTGCGCCGAAGTTCGACGGCGGCATGGATCCCATCCGGCTTCGGGAAATTGTTCAGGCGGCGCAGGAGCGCATGGCAACCGAACCGGACGTGGAATTTCTTCCGAAAACCTATGCGGGCGTCGAGTCTGAGATCAGTATGCCGAAGGAGGCAAAGGAAGACTATATGATTCTGTATATTCACGGCGGCGGCCTGATCTGCGGCAACGCTTTCTCCTCCCGCGGCTACGCCTCCATGCTGGCCGGGGAAACAAAGCGGCCCGTTATCTCTCTGTCCTATCGGCTTGCCCCTGAAAATCCCTTCCCGGCGGCAGTGGACGACTGCTTCGCGGTATACCGGGCTGTTCTGGCGGAATACCCCGACACGCCGATCTTCCTCATCGGGGAAAGCGGCGGAGGCTATCTCTCCATCGTGACGGCTATGAAGTGCCGGGACAACGGAGTAAAGATGCCCGCCGCTGTCGTTCCCTACTCCACGCCCCTGGAATTCTGCCGTAAGCTGAATCGGAGCTTTGAGGGAAACGAAGATTTTACCGTGACGCCGGAGGGACTTGCCGCCCTGGGCGATTTCTATGTCACCGAACAATACCAGGGAAATATCTACGCCGAGCCTTATTATGACGATATGCACGGTCTGCCGCCCATGCTTCTGGCCTGGGACGAAAATGAATCTCTCGCCGTGGACTCCAATATCCTGGTTGACAAGC
This sequence comes from Roseburia sp., assembly GCA_023662875.1. Lineage (GTDB taxonomy): Bacteria > Bacillota > Clostridia > Lachnospirales > Lachnospiraceae > Acetatifactor. Next base: position 11,703 of record JAMPIG010000051.1, read on the forward strand.
TGAAGAAGAGCGGCATCGAGACGGAATGTTACAGCTACCCGCACTGTTTCCACGCCTTCGCCACAGCCGGGCGGGGAACGCCGGAGAGCTATGAGGTCTTGCAGAATACCGTCCGGTTCTTTGAGAAGCATAAGGGATAGGCGGACTGCACCCTGATCGCCTGCGGGAGCCCCTTAACTGACAATTACCGACACCAGATAAAAGGGTAGCCTGTCCTCCGGATGGGTTTCCCGCAGGCGGATTTCGATCCTGTGCCGTCGGCTCTCGCCGTGCTCCAATATCGTATCCAGCGCCAGCTTATCCCCCCAGGTCTCGTCAAAATTGGCGTCCAACACAAAGGGATGCGCCTCGTCACCGTCCAGAATCAGCTCCGCCACCGGCGCGGGAAGCTGAATCGTCCTCCGGTACTGGACGGCAATGCAGCTGCCCTCGGCCTCGAAGACAATGGACGCTCCCTTTTCCGAGGCCGTCCAACCCTTTCGGAAGATATCCGTAATCTCTTCCTGCGGCGCAGGATCCAGCGTAAAGCCGTCCAGGACGGGCGAAGAATTATCATTCCGATAGCGGACGGAGGTCTCATAGGCGTTGGCGGTCAGGGGCTTTTCCTTCAAGCTTACCGGGGTCTCCAGATTCTCCAGGTCTCCCAGAATTTTTCCCAGGAAATACGTGATGACGGAGGCCACCAGCTCATGTCCCCGGTCGTTGGGGTGCAGGTCATCCGGCGTGATCTCGCGGTTTTCCAGCCTCCCGGCGACCAGCTCCGGATAGATGCAGCTCTGCATACTGACCGCGGGCAGCTCGTAATACCGGGCTGCCTTCCCGTGCATCAGCTGGGCGTTCGCGCCGCTGTCATAATAAACGTTATGTACCATCAAAACGGCGGGCTGGCCCTCCGCGCCGTAAATTTTGCGCACCAGCCCCTCATAGGTCTCCAGGTAATGGGGCGTCGAGGCGTCGTTGACGGAAAATTCCACAATCACAAAATCCGGCCGGTAAGCCAGCAGGTCGCTGTCAACCCGGGCGCAGCCAAACTGCGAGTCCGTCGCGCCGATCCCGGCGTTCCGGTAAGTAAGCTCCGCCTCCGGAAAGGTTTTGCGCCACCAGTCGAACACCCGATAAGCGTAGCAAAGCTTCGGATCCGTCGCCAGAGAGCCCTGGGTGATGGAGCCTCCCAGGAAGCCTATGGTCAGCTTTTCCCCCCGCAGCGCCCTCCGAAAGACATCCTTGATTCTCGCCTGGTTTCCGCGGTTCGCGATCGCCGCTTCGTAATTCAAGTTCATCTTAATCCTCCCTGTTTATGCGCTTCTGCGCGCATGGTAAACCGCATCGTGCAACAGACGCCCCCTGCCGTTCGGCTCTTCTCGTCGTAGAACAATCAAGCCGTTTTGAACCTCCCCTTAACAAAGGTTTTCCAGCAGCTCCCGATTCCTCCGGATCAATTCGCACCTCTGCGCCACACACTCCACGCTTCTCCCGGGATCCGACGGCGTATGGAACACATAGTCCTTCAGCCGATCCAGCGTCGTCACCGCCGCATGGAGCCTGGTATCGCTGGAAGCGTAATAAATAAAAACCTCTTCCTTCTCGTTGACAATCGCGCCGTTGGTAAACACGACGTTCGATACGTCGCCCACTCTCTCCTCTCCCCGGGGACCTATCAGCAGACCGGATGGCTCCGCGATCACTTTAGAAGGATCCTCCAGGGACGTAGCGAAGGCGTAGATGACATACCGCAGCCCGGCCGCCGTATTTCTCACGCCGTGGGCAATGTGGATCCAGCCAAGATCCGTCTTGATGGGAACCGCCCCCGCGCCGTTTTTGGACTCGGTGATGGTATGATATTTGCGCAGGCTGGTCATCTTCTCCTGGTCGATCACCGCGTGGGTGATATCGTCGCAAAGGCCGAAGCCGATCCCGCCGCCGCTTCCCGTCTCGATAAAGTCGTCCATGGGTCTGGTGTAAAAGGCATACTTCCCGTCTACGAACTCCGGATGCAGGACGACGTTCCTCTGCTGGGGAGAGTGCAGGGTCACAAGATTTTCCAGTCTCTCCCAATGCTTCAGATCCTTTGTGCGCACGATCCCTGCCGCGGCCACGGCGGCGGACAGATCGTCCGACGTCCTGTCCTTGCTCTCGGAGCAGAAAACGCCGTAGATATAGCCGTCTTCATGCTGCGTCAGGCGCATATCGTACACATTGGTCTCCTCCGGACAGGTATCCTCCAGCAGGATCGGGTAATCCCAGAACCGGAACCCGTCCACGCCGTTATCGCTCTCCGCCACGCCGAAAAAGGATTTCCGGTCGTTTCCCTCAATCCGAGCCACCAGATAATACTTTCCGTTAAGATAAATCGCCCCGGAATTCATGACCGCGTTGACGCCCAGCCGCTCCATAAAATAAGGATTGCTCTCCCGGCTCAGGTCATACCGCCAGGTCAGGGGAATGTGCTCCCTGGTCAGCACCGGGTAGAGATAACGATCGTAGATCCCGTTGTAAAATGCGGCGTCCTTCTCGTTTTTTCTGCCCAGCAGCCTTTCCTGCTCCCGCAGCATCTCAAAATATTTTTCGTGTATCATTCTCGCTTCCCTTTCTGCTTTCCCTTTTTCATCAGGCAATAACCCTGCCGCATTTGCCAATTTAGCCAGGCCAACCCGCAATCGGCTCGCTTATTCCCTGCTCATTTTCAAGATCTCCAGGCACATCCTGCCGTTATGGTAAGGACATTTCCAGGGCTCCACAATCGGCCGCCCCGGATAAGGCTTCCCTTCCTCGTCCACCTCCCAGAACCACTCGGAGCCGGAACGGCTGTCAACCACATGCTCCCGGATAAACTCCCACTGCCGCAGAGCCGCCTCCAGATACTCGCCGCGGCTCCTGTCCTTCCGGTAACCGTTCAAAAATCCGACCACGCTCTCGGCCTGCACCCACCAGATCCGATGGGTATTGACGACTCCCTTTTCGCACTCGTTGGCCAGGGAATGGCCGTCAAAGGCCGTCCGGTAGATCTGCTCCGTCAAGTCCCTCGTCACCGACGCCAGCTTCTTTTCATACTCCGGACTGCCAAGAACTTTTACTCCCAGATCCATCAGCCAGGCCGTCTCGATGTCATGCCCGTAGGAATGCAGGTCAATAAGAGAATGATAATCCTCGTCAAAAAACACCTCCTGACGACGCTTCTCAGGATTGTAAACCTTCTCCGCGAAGGTATCCAGAATCCATTCCAGCCGCAGCTTTACCCTCTCCTCCCCGGAAACCCGGTAAAGCTGCGTGTAGGCCTCGAACACATGAAGCAGCGTGTTCATGGTTCTGGCCGCCAGGACGCCGTTCTCCGAAAGCTTCTCGTTGGACTCGGGGCGAAAATCCACGGTAAAGGCCTCCAGATATCCCCCCTCATCCCTGCATTTCTCCTCGATCAGCGCAAACAGATCAAGAGCGGTTTCCAGCGCCTCTTCCTTTCCCAGCGCCTCATAGCAGGCGGAAAGGGCATAGATCGCAAAGGCCTGGTTATAGGTATGCTTCGTCGTATCCTCGGGTTCGCCGTCCGCCCGCAGGGACCAGTAGATCCCTCCGTTCTCCCGGTCCAGGCAGAATTCCTTCAAGAAGGCATAGCCGTGCTCCGCCTCCGCCTTTAAATCCTCCGGGGAAAAGCCGTAACCGCGGCAGTCCTCCTCCGAGAGCAGCCCCTCCCGGCACGCCAGATAGACATTGGCGAAAAACCAGGTAATCCTGCTGTTTAAGATGCAGCCCTTTACCGCCTCCCGGTCGGTCTCCAGGTCATAGGATACATAACCGTACCAGCCTCCCCGCTCCTCGTCCCGCAGGGAACGCCAGAACGGAACGATTTTCCCCAGCAGCTGCTCCTTCGCCTCCGCCGCCAGCCTTGTCAATTCCGTCATTTCCTCTTCTCCCTTTCCTGCCATCGTCTACCCCTTTCCCACGGGGAGCATCGCCGAAAAGCTTCTCCCGCAAGTCCTACCGATTCCCCCGCAGCAGTCCGTCCAGAACCTTCGGATAGACGCACCGGTAATCGTACCGGTCAAACAGCCCGAACAGCTCTCCGTTACCCTCGAACCTCCCGTTGTCCCACCAGACGCAGGGGACGCCGACCGCAGCGGCGGCGTCCACATAATAGCGCACCCATTCCGCCCGCTCGTCCTCGTTGCCGTCCTTATTCCTGGCCCCGAACTCGCCGATGATCACCGGGATCCCCTTCCCCGTAAACAGCTCCTTCAGGCTTTCCATCAGGGAATCGATCTTCTCCGTATCATGATCCCAGGTATTGCGGCCGGGGAACTCCAGGGCAAATTCATAGGGCTCATAGGCGTGTACGGAAACAATCGCTCTCGCGTCCTCCGGCATCTGAAGATGCTGAATTCCCGTCGTACAGTTCGCCGCGTATCCGGGCAGCAGGACATAGCGCTCGGGATTGTAGCCCCCAGCCGCCCTTACCGTCTCCAGAAACGCCCGGTTGGTGGCGTTTACGACCTCCCAGCCTTCCTCGTCTCCGCCGTTCCACTCTAATTCCGTACCGACCTTCCGGGGCTCGTTCTGGGCCTCGAAAATCAGCCGCTCGTCATAGTCCGCGAACCGTTCGCAGATCTGCCCCCAGACCGCCTTCATCTTCTCGCAGGCCGCCTGGCAGTTGTCGTAATAGGGATAGTTCCAGTCCTCGTGATGCAGATTCAGGATGACGTAAGCCCCTCTCCCGTAGGCGTAGTCCACAACCTCCTGGATTCGGTCAAGCCAGCTGTCCTGAATCCGAAAATCCGGTGCCGAACCCAGGTGCTTCGACCAGGATACCGGGAACCGAACCAGGTTAAATCCGGACTTCAGAATCGCATCTACCAGCCCCTGCGTAATCACAGGGTTGTGCCAGGCGGTCTCAAAGGCGCTGGGCGCGGCGTCCGCCGGGATGGAGGCGCTGACAGAGTCCAGGGTATCCCCGATGCTGACTCCCGCCCTTATCTTTTTTACAAGCTCCATTGCTTCTGTCATAGAATAACCATACCTTTCCGCTCTATCTCTTCCCGATCTCCCGGTCGGTCTCGTTGGTCACGCTGTGCTCCTTGATATACGAGACGACTTCCTCCAGTGTCGTAAACGCCAGCCCTACATAGCTGTCCGCGCAGCCGTAGTAAATCGCGATCCTTCCGCTCTCGGAATCGTGAATCGTGGCGCAGGGGAAGGTAACGTTGGGAACAAAGCCCCTCTCCTCATACCACTCCTCGGGGGTCAGCAGGAAGTTCTCGCAGCGATACAGTACCCTGGAGGGATTCTCCAGATCCAGGATCGCGCCTCCGATGGAGTAGACATAGCCGTTGCAGGTTCCGCTGACGCCGTGGTAGAACAACAGCCACCCCTCGCTGGTCTCGATGGGAGCCGCGCCCCCGCCGATTTTCAGGGACTCCCACCACTCGTTGCCCCGGCTCATCACATGCCTGTGCTTTCCCCAATATACCAGATCCGGGCTCTCGCTGATGAAAATATCGCCGAAGGGCGTGTGTCCCGAATCCGAGGGACGGCTCAGCAGCATAAAGTTGCCGTTGATTTTCCTGGGGAAAAGCACCGCGTTGCGGTTAAAGGGCAGGAAGGGGTTCTCCAGCCTGGTAAAGGTCTTGAAATCCGTCGTCTTCGCCATGCCGATGGACGCCCCGTAAAAGTCCTGACACCAGATGATATAGTAGGTATCCTCCACCCTGACCAGCCGGGGATCGTAGGCGTAAATCGGCATAAACGGGTTCCCCTCCTCGTCCACAAAGGGAATCTTTTCCGGGTCGAACTCCCAGTGGATCGCATCCTCGCTCCTCCCCAGATAAATATAGGGGATCCCGTTGGTCTGCTCGCCCCGGAACACGCCGATAAACTTTCCCTCATAGGGCATGACCGCACTGTTGAAAATCCGGGCCACACCCTCCAGGGGATTCCGCCCGATAATGGGATTCTCCATGTACCTCCAGACAGGCGCGCCCTTCAGCCCCTCCGGTTTTTCCTGCCAGGGCACATTCGGCACGGCAGGGGAAATCATTTTCAGATCGCTCATATTGTAACCTTCCTTTCTATAGCTCGTTTTAAGCTGTTTTAATTATTTTTAGTTTTCTATTAGCTTGATTGTAAGTCATTTTTTAAACTAATTCAACTCCTTTTTTACCTTCTCTGCCGATTTTACGATATTACCAATTTCCGCGCTATTTTTTGTGCATAATTCTTAGGTTGGACATTTTCCACCTTAGGAAATCTTCCTTCCGCGCACGCTTTCCTTGACGACGACGCGCCCCTCCACAATATGGGTTCTGTGTCCGGCCGTCTCGCCCTCCAGCCGCCGGATCAGAGTCTTCACCGCCTGGGCCGCCATCTCCGCCTGGTTTACCTCGTAGGTCGTAATCCCGACGTCGCAGATTCCCGGATAAATATAGTTGTCGAAGCCCACTACGGAGATATCCTCCGGCACCCGATAGCCCTCCTGCTGCAGCTTCCGGATCAGCTTCCCGGCCGTCAGGTCGCAGTTGCAGAAAAAGGCGGTCGGCATCTCCTCCGGCAGCTGCATCAGCTCCTCCCGGATAAAGACGCTGGAAGCCTGCCGGTCGTTCAGCCGCCAGTCCTCCCGCAGGGGAAGGCCGTGCTCCAGCAGGGCCTTCGCATAGCCGAAATACCGGTCTGTGATGGAGCCGGAGGCCAGCAGAGTTCCCACGTAGGCGATCCGGGTGTGGCCCTGTTCGATGAGATAGTTGACCAGGCGGCACGCGCCGTAATAATTGTCGGAAATCACAGCGTCCGTCTCCGGATCGTCGTCCGAAAAATCAATATAGACGACGGGAAGCGATTTATTTTCCTTCAGCAGCTTCCGATACTCTTCCGCCATCCGGCCGATTACAATAAGGCCGTGCACCTTCTTCTCCCGCACCACCTTCGGCAGCTCCAGCTCCTCTTCCATCCGCCCGCTTACTACCTCCAGAACCGCGAAGCACTCCCGCTCCAGGGCGCAGGCGGAAACCTGCTGGTAGAGCTTCCAATAGAAGGATTCGTACTGATCCAGATATCCCTCCTCGACCAGGACGCCGATATGGTAACTCCGCGGCTTGCCGACCTCCCCCCTTACCGCGGAGGGGGAGCGATAGCCCAGCTCCTCCGCCAGCTTCTTTATTTTCTCCCGCATCTCCTCGCTGACGCCCTTCTGGCCGGACAGCGCCTTGGAGACCGTCACCGTACTGACTCCTACCCTCTCCGCAATGTCCGCAAGCTTTACCGCCTTTGTCATAAGCCGCTCTCCTCCGCCGTCAGATGAATCAGCACCGACTGAAAATCTCCCCACATCTCCGGTATCGGGATCCCGGCGTTCATCAGGGTATCGCCACAGCAGATCAGCTCCGTCTCTTCCGCCGCCTCCGTCTCCCGGCAGACCCGATAGTGCATTCCGGCCTCCAGTCCCGCCAGCTTCAGCATCCTGCTGTGACAGTTCGGCCGTCGCATCACCTGTACATAAGTGACCAGCGCCTCTTTCTTATCCTTCGACACAACCGCCCAGCAGTCATAAAAATGATTCTCCCGGTAAGAAGCAATCCGATAGTAATCTCCCTCCCGGATCAGATCGTTATATTTGTGATACAGAGCTACCTGTCTCGGAATCTGCGCCCTGTCCTCCTCCGAAATCCTAGTGATATCCAGCTCATAGCCGAAGGTTCCCGCCAGGGCGACGTTCCCTCTGGTGGAGAAGGGCGTATTTCGGCCTACCGTATGGTTCGGGCAGTCCGCCACATGCGCCCCTATCGCGGAAAGCGGATAAATCAGGGCCGTTCCCTCCTGAATCGCCAGCCGCTCAATGGCGTCCGTATCGTCGGAGCACCAGATCTGCGGGCTGTAGTACAGCATACCGGGGTCGAACCTCGCTCCTCCCCCGGAGCAGTTTTCCAGAAGCAGCTTCGGAAATTCCCGGGTCAGCCTCTCCTGTAATTCATACACCGCCAGCACATAGCGGTGGCTCAGCTCTCCCTGGTTCTCCCGGCCCAGATACAGGCTTCCCAGGTCGGTGAGCTGGCGGTTCATGTCCCATTTAACGTACTCAATGTTGGCGCTGCGCAGCACCTCCGCCACCGCCTGATAGACGTACTCCAATACCTCCCGCCTGGTGAGATCCAGGACGTACTGGTTCCGGGAGCGGCAGGGGATACGGTTCGGAATGGCGATCGCCCAGTCCGGATGCGCCCGGTACAGCTCGGAGTCCGGCGAAACCATCTCCGGCTCAAACCAGATCCCGAATTTCAGGCCGATCCCGTTTACCTGATCCACAAGATATTTCAGGCCGCCCGGCAGCTTCTCCTCGTTTACCTTCCAGTCGCCCAGGCTGGTATTGTCGTCGTTCCGGCAGCCGAACCAGCCGTCGTCCATGACCAGCATCTCGATTCCGGCCCTCTTTGCCTCCCTCGCGATATCCAGCAGCTTTTCCGTGTTAAATTGAAAATAGGTCGCCTCCCAGTTGTTGATGAGAATGGGACGCTTTTGATTCCGGTATGGACTCCGGAGCAGATGCTTCCGGTACAGGTCGTGCAAGGTTCTCGTCATGCCGCCCAGCCCCTGATCCGAATAAGTCAGGATCACCTCCGGTGCCTGGAAAACCTCCCCCGGCCTGACCTGATAGCGGAAGTTCCTGGGATGAATCCCCATCTGTACACGCAGACTGTCAAACTGCGTCTTCTCTACCTGCGCCAGGAAGTTGCCGGAATAGACAAAATGAACGCCGTAGACGCTGCCCTGCTCCTGATCCGCTTTCCCCGCTACCAACGCCAGAAAAGGATGCTCCTGATGAGAGGATTCTCCCCTCGTCGAGCCCACGCCGGTCTTTCCATAGCCAATCTCCCGAAGCTCCATACGCCGCTCCCTGGCCCAGGAGCCGTGAAGGGTCAGCAGACGATAATCCTCCGAGTCCATATCCAGGCTGGCGGACATAAGTCTGGTCAGGAAGAAGCTGTCCTGAGACGCATTTTTTACAGACACGCTCCGGGCGATGACGTCCACATCCTCAAAGATACTGTAGCGCAGAGTTATCTCCATCCCCAGTATCCTGTCCTCCCCGTCGATCTCCAGGGTCATACACTCCCGCTCCCCGCCGAAGGTCGCGGGAAGCCCGGGCAGCGCAGGCTTTCCGTTATAAATCCGATGCCCCCGATAGACGATTTCCGCCGCGTTATGACCGTTACCGTCCATTACCTCGATCGCGCTCTCCCGGTAATCCCCCGTGTTGCAGCCCGGGAACTCCATGGGAAAGGCGTCGAAAAAGGAGCTTCTGTCCCGGTTATTCCGGGAAGGCACAAAGGGCGGCTCCCCGATCCGCATCAGGTAAGCCGCGCCGCCGTCGCTGATCCTTTTCCCGTAATACGCATGTCCGATGAAGCCCTCCTCGTCCACAATGCCGATCAGATAGCTTGTGTGGGCAGTATCCAGCTTGAAAATTCTTGTCTTTTCGTCGTATACAATGTTCATGTCGCCCGTTTTCTCCTCTTCCTCCATTTTGAATATTCGAGTCTCCTCGTATTTATGATAGGGGAAAATCGCGGGTTTTGAAATAGGGAAAATCAACAAATTAATCTTGCTGTTTTATAAATTTTAACTAAATTTAAGTTTTTTTAGGTTGTTCTGGACGGAGAGAATTCCGCACCCCTTTACCGGCTCTGTTCCGCTCCCATCCGAAAGGCCGCTTCCAGATCCCTGAGGAACCAGGTGAGCTGCACTGTATTCCGGTTTCTGGGGCTGACATTTAAATATAGAACTTTCGGAATTCCATTTTCTTTCCTGCTTTTTCATCACTCATGTCCCTTTTATCATACGGAAAATTCCTTTTATAAAATGCCCATTGGCCATCTCCAGCAGCCCCTGCAGGATTCCGTCCTTCATCCCGCCGTTAATCTGCATCCCGCTGAGGGAGCAGTCCGCACTGCTGGACATCATCATGCGGAATTCAGGCTTCGCATAGTCCGCCTTTCCCCCGAAGCCCTTTGCCACGGTGGCCTCCACAGCCTTGTACATAATCTTCATAATCAGGGAATGCTCCTTCATCTCCATGACTGTGTTATCCATGGTATACTGGCCCTTAATGGGCGGAACCTCCACATAGCTTCTCCCGAGAAGCTGCTCCCACTCTTCCTTGGAGGGTTCTCCCTGAAGCGTCTGATACCAGGCGGGGCATTCCCCTGTCTTCCCCTGGAATCCGGCTGGCATTCCCGCATCTCCTATCTTGACAGTCCCGGCTGACAACAATTCATTCGGCCGACCACCCACTAGAATCCCATAGCTGCCGGACGGCACCCGCCAGGATGCGTCCCACACCGCAAAGCAGCGGCTGTCCAGCGTAAATTCCACCTGCCTGCTCTCCCCCGCTTCCAGATAAATCTTCCGATATCGTTTCAGCTCCTTAAGCGGCCGGTGGATGCCGTCCCCGGGCAGTGCCACATAGAGCTGCACTACCTCCGAACCGGCGCGGCTTCCTGTGTTTGTGACCGTAAGGCGGACGGTATCTCCTTCTACTATCAGCTTATCATAGGAAAATGAGGTGTAGGAAAGCCCTTCCCCGAAACGGAAGCGGACATCCTTCCTTGCCTTATCATAGTAGCGGTAGCCCACATAAATGCTTTCTTTATACAAGGCATCCTTTGTTTTTCCATGGAAAACCTCTTTTCCATGGAGTGCCTCTTTTCCATGGAGTGTCCCTCTTCCATAATAGTCTGCACTGGGGCAGTCTTCATATTTCAGAGGCCACGTCTCAGCAAGACGGCCGCTGGGATTTGCTTCTCCATAAAGCAGATTTCTGGCTGCCTGACCGCCCGCCTGACCGGGCAGTCCCATGTACAGAAGCCCCTGTACTCCATCCAGCCAGGGTGTCTCCACCACGCTGCCGCAGTAAAGCAGAACCACTACATGATCGCTGACGGAGGAAACCGCTTCAATCAGTTTCAGATGCCCCTCCGGCATAGCCATGCTCTGGCGGTCAAAGCCCTCCGATTCATAAGCGTCCGTCAGTCCCACGCAGACCACACAGACCTCGGCTGATTTTGCCGCTGCCTTTGCTTCCGAAAGCAAAGCCTCATTTGTTTCTCCGTTTTCCAGACAGCCCAGCGCATAAGCTGCCTCCGGCATAACGCTCCGCAGGCTTTCCAACCGGGTAGGCTTGATGTGGCTGGAGCCTGCCCCCTGATAGCGGGGATTCTCCGCCATCATACCAATCAGAACCACCTTTGCCCCTTTGCGAATCGGTAGGATGCCATTCTCATTCTTCAACAGGACGGCGCTCTGTTCCGCCGCCCTGCGGGCCAGGTCATGGTGAGCTTCCCTGTCATAGGCATGTTTTCCGGAAAGGGCTTCCTTCGCCCGGAAGGCAAAAGTGAGCACACGATCCGCACAGGCATCTACAGCCGCTTCCGGCAGTTCCCCATTCCGGACTGCCCTCAGCACCGCCTTTTCCATATAGCCACTGCCACCCGGCATACTCAGGTCGCAGCCTGCCTTAAAGCCCTCTATCCGGTCGTGCATGGCTCCCCAGTCAGTGACCACCATCCCCTCAAATCCCCACTCCTCCCTGAGGATATGGGTCAGAAGCTCCGCGTTGTCGCTGCAATGGATACCGTTCAGCTTGTTATAGGCACACATGACTGTCGCGGGATGCCCCTGCTTCACCGCCAGCTCAAAGCCTGACAGATAAATCTCCCGCAAGGCTCTCTGATCCACCACACTGTCTGAGGAAAAACGCTTATATTCCTGACTGTTGCAGGCGAAATGCTTCAGGCTTGTCCCTATGCCCTTTTCCTGTGCTCTGGCAATATAGGTGCCTGCCAGAGTCCCCGCCAGGTAAGGATCCTCGGAAAAATACTCAAAGTTCCGCCCGCACAGAGGGTTCCGCTTGATATTGCATCCGGGCCCCAGGAACACCCCTACCTGATTGGCTGCCGCCTCCTGCGCGATTGCCTCTCCAATCTGTCCCAGCAGCTCCGTGTCCCAGCTGCACCCGGTAAGCGCCGCCGTGGGGAATGCCGTGGCAGGGACGGACTCATTCATCCCCAGCATGTCCGCTTCGTTCTCCTGTTTCCGCAGTCCATGAGGGCCGTCGCACATCATGACAGACGGTATGCCGTATTTTTCAAAACCCTTGCTGTGCCAGAAGTCCTTGCCGCTGCACAGGGCAATTTTCTCCTCCAGGCTCATCTGTTTTAAAATTTCAGAATAGTTCATTATGCACTCCTCGCTTCCTTACGCCAACTGACTTCGCTATACAATACATTCGTACTGATACTCCCCCGCCGGGACTTCCTCGTCAATCACATCGAAAATCCGGATCCGGGCAGTGGTATTGGCAGGTATATGTATCTTAAAATGCCATCCCTCCCCTTTCTTTTCCCAGCGGACCGAGACCCTCCCGTAAATACTCCGATAAGAATAATCGGCATAGGTAAAATGCCCTCCCGGCTGCGGCTCAATCCGGAAATGGTTTTCTCCCTCTACCTTGATTCCGCACATGCAGCGGAACACCCATTCCAGGCATGCCCCTTTGGAGTAATGGTCGAGGGAGGCAATATCCCCCTGTCCCTTAGGCCCTTCCCAGGATTCCCAGACGGTATTGGCCCCGCTCTTCGGCATGAACAGCCAGCCCGGCATCTCTTCATTTTCCAGCAGCCTGTAGGCGGCCTCTATATCAATCTCCGACAGCACATAGAGGATAAACGGCGTGGACAAAAATCCCGTCCCCAGCCTGTAGCCGTAATGCTCCATGGCCTGCAGCAGGCGTTTCTTCGCATACTTTTTCTGAGTTTCGTTCAGCAGATTCATATAAAGCGGCCTGACCAGGTTCGCCTGCCTGTCCGTATCCAGAGAAAATTCCTCCTTCTCCACCAGCTCCTGATACGCCTTCTTTACTTTTTCAGACCATCCGTGATAAAATTTCCTGTCCTCCTGCTTCCCCAGCATCTCCGCTACCTCTGACAGGATGCGGAGGACATAGGCCGTATAAGCGGTGGAAACCTCCGGGTGGGGCAGGATCATATCCGTCCAGTTGTTTGGCCAGACATCCGCAGGCTCCGCCCATTCCCCATAGGACTGGCCGTAATTCACGGCATATCTTGCGGCTTCCTTCCTCAGTCCCAGCGGCTTCGACAGGATGGTCTTCTTCCCGCATCGGCGGATCATGAAGTCCGCATACCGCTTCATCCCCTCGTAATTCTCTTCCAGAAAATCCCGATCCCCGTAAAGCAGCGCATACCGGTAGGGAATCAGAATGCCCGCATCCGCCCACCCCACGGAGCCGTTCATGGTGCGCATATAGAAGTCCACGCCCCCTGCAGGCGCAATCTGCGGATATGCGCCGTCCTTCCTCTGCCAGTCGTTCATGTCCCTGACATGCTTCTTTTCAAAGGGAATATAGTTCATGAGATATCCGGCTGTCACCGCGAAAAGCTGGCTGTCACCGGTCCACCCGTGTCGTTCCCTGGTGGGGCAGTCGGTAGGCACGTCGCAGGAGTTGTTTTTCGTGCTCCAGAGTGTGTTTCGGAAGAACTGATTTAACAATTCATTGGAGCTGTCAAATTCCGAAACCGTCTCCAGATCGGAGTACACCGCCGTGGCCCTGAAATTTTCCGGGCGTATCGTATGCCCGTCAATCCTGATATCCCCGGAAATCTCCGCATACTGGAGGCCGAAGATGGCGAACCTCATCTCGTAATGGTTGCGCCCCTCTTTACAGATGTATTTGATTTCCTGAAGCGGGGTTGTGATCTTCTGATTCGAGCACTGGATATTTTTCAGGGTCAGCTCCCCGTCCTTTCCGATCAGCTCCCCGCACCGGATTTTCATCCGCTGCCCTTCCTTTGCCGTGATGTCAAACGACAGGAATCCGGCTATGTTCTGCCCGAAGTCAAGCACCTGTCTGCCGGAGGGCGTGGTGAGTACCTTTGGCGTGAAGACCTCATGCTTTGTCACCGGCACATTATTGGAGGACGCGATTTTGGTATCCATGGCTGTCACGGCGGCTTTCCCGGAAAATTCCGGTGACTTTCTCGCGTCCACTTTCTCTCCGTCCTTCAGGTCAGCAAACCGGACAGGACCGTCATTGGACCAATCCCAGGCGCCATCCGTCCTGACTACATCTGTAGAATCATCCTGATACCACACATGAAGCTCCGCGATAAACTTTGTCTCCGTGCCATACTGGTTGCGGAGTCCCCATGCGCCGATGCTCCCCCGATACCATCCGTCCGCCAGGAATACCTCCATGGCATTTTTCCCCGGCTTTACCGATTCTGTCACGTCGATTGTCTGGTACTGGATCCGCTTGTTGTAATCCGTATGCCCGGGGGAAAGCTCCTGCCTTCCGGCTCTTTCCCCATTTATGTACGCTTCGTAGATGCCGCAGGCAGTGATGTACAGACGCGCTTTCTTAATTTCTGTTTTCTTCAGGACGAATTCTCTCCTGAAGCAGTCCACAGGGTATCTGTTTTTCCTGTTCACCTTATAATCGCCGCGAATCCAGGAGGCCTGCCACTCCTTTTGCGACAGGAAGCCCATCTCAAAGAAAGCTTGTTCGCTCCACTCTCCCTCGGAATCCTTTTCGTCCCAGAGCTTTACCTTCCAGAGGATTCTCTGCTTAGACAGCAGCTTCCCCGGAAACGGGATGTGCGTCATCCTGCTGTCCGCCACCTTGCCGCTGTCCCAGACTGGCCGCCCCTCATCATCCGTGGCATAAATCCGGTATGCCGACTGCCTTTCCCCATCTGCACAGTTCCAGAACAGTTTAGGGCGGCTGCAGTCGAGCCCTATGGGGTTTTTCATGTATTCTGTCCGTAAGTGTATCGCCTTCATGTATGTCCCTCCTTGTATTCCTGCTTAACATATCTTTTTACTGCTTCAGGACTTCTGCGCCTTTTCCCTGCGGGCTTTGATTTCCTCCTGCTCCTTGCCGATGACCTTTTCCACTGTCAGGAAAGACAACAGCACTGCGGCGATAAGGCCCGTGATAATCTCCAGCCCCAGAAAGAAGAAAATAAACACATTCTGCGTCGCCCCGTTCTGCGCCATAGCGGTCGTCGTATTGGTCACAGCGTCATAAATGGGGGCTGCATATCCCGTGGCGGACAGAAGGAAGTTGAATACACCCGTGGCAATCCCTGCGCATACAGTAACGATAATCGTATAAATCGACATGGAAATCCCATCGCAGCGGAAGCCGCTCTTCCACTCGATATGATCAAGCACATCCGCAAACAGGGCCATAAAGACATAGGAGCAGGGAAGTCCGCCGATATTCTTGATGAACTGTCCAGCCAGTACGATCACCATGTTCCTCGGATTGATGCAGCAGACGGCGCTCCCCAGCGCAAACAGGACAAATCCTGCCACCGTCACGTTCTTCTTGCCAAATTTCTTAGCCAGAGGCCATACAAGGAAGATACCCAGCCCCATAGGGATACCGCCAATCACGGAGACAAGCGTCTGCGTAATCCCGTCATTATAAGACCCCAGCACATAATTGCAATAGTAAATCAGGGAAGTATTCTTTAAATTCGAGGCCACCGTATAAAGGAAGAAATAAATCATGATAATCAGCCAGTACTTTTCGGTAAAAATTGCCTTCATCTGCTTTTTATAGGATACTGGCTCCTCTTCCATCCCGGCGGTCTCTTCTGTCACACGCTCTTTGGTATAGTAATACTCCAGCATGACAAGGGGCAGCGCCAGGATCGACAGGATGCACATCAAGGTAATCCACGCCGCCTTGTTCACGCCGATTGCGGGGAGTATCAGCATGGGAAAAATCATCGCTACCAGGATACCCGTAATCATGACGGTAGCGATGTTATTGAACACAGACAGGCTGCCCCGCTTCTCCAGGTCTCTGGTAGACAGCGGCACCATCAGATTGTGGCTCATGTTGTAAATCGTAAATGCAATGGAATAATACAGGTTATAGGAAAGCATGACCCAGACTACCTGTACAATCTCGCCGGCATTCGGCACCACGAACAGCAGGATTCCGCTGACCGTCAGCAACGGCGCCGACACCAGAAGCCAGGGTCTGGCCTTTCCCTGCCTGGTTCTGGTTCTGTCCACGATATAACCCATTATCACATTTGTGACTGCGTCGATGATTTTAGAGATAATCGGGAACACAGTCAGGAACAGCCCTCCCCACACATTCGTCAGCTTCAGTACGTCCGTATAGTACACATTCAGATAAGAAGCAAGGACTGCATTCAAAAGCATTGCCCCCGCAGGCCCCGCCAGGTAACCCAGCCACTTTTCCTTTGCACGCACCTCCCCACCCTTGATCCTGCTGTCCCATACTTTTCCGCTCAGCCACTTCGTTTCTTTTCCTGTCATTTTAATCTCCATTCCGCCGCTGACGCTGGCGGCACAAATAGTGATGAAAA
>JAMPIG010000052.1 GCA_023662875.1 Roseburia sp.
AGCACATGGGTAATCCCGCAGGCGGCCTCCTGACGGCTGACAATCCGGGCGATTTTCTCCTCCAACTCCGGATCCCAGCCCGACCCGCGCCCGATGCCCGAAGGGAAACTCGTCGCCTCCTGGATAAACGCGCCGCAAAGCCCCTCCATATGAAAAATCGCCGGAATATGATGCGGGCTGTTCTCCATCACAATCCGCTGAGACTCCCGGAGCCAGTCCGCCGCTTCCTCCAGCGTCTTTTTCATCCGGACGTCCAGCGTGCTTACCTCTCCGATTCCCAGAGGCGCGTTTTTCCGAAACCAATCCCTGTCGTCAAAGGAGTCCTGGAAAGGGAAGACGCAGCTGACCTGCGCCATCTTTTCCTCCAGACTCATTTCCTCCAACAAAAGCTTTGCCCGCATTTCCGGGGACAAGGCTGCATCCATATAGCTTCCGTTCATAATTATACCTCCTGCCCGCTTCAGTGGGCATTCTTCGAGTTGCTTTAGCAACTTGTGTAACTTAGAAATTCTCAAAGCGTTTTCTCTGCAACAAGCTTGATCCACCCTTGCCGCTCTACTTCCCTGATGACACAAAATCCGTTTTTCTTCCAAAAATGCGTAGATTGCGGATTCCCCTGGTCGATGGCCAGTCGGATTGCCGTTTTCCCCTGAGATTTCAAATACCTCGAGGCTTCGCCGATAATTCCGCTTCCAATCTGTCGGCCCTGAAATGCTTTATTCATCATAAAAAAGCCAATATAGGCGATATCCTGTGTCGGATAACCGTCGATCAGATCCATGACTGTGATCAAAGCTCCATCGAAATAATAACCCACATAGTATTTGAAGAACCTCTCTATCCCGGGCGGTGTAACATGCAGCATATCGAGGATTTGTTCTTCGGTTGGCTCCGCCTCAGTGTATTGATAAAACTGGGGATTTCCCTTACACAATTCCAAAATGTCATCGGCATAAGAATCATCCAGTCTTCTGACCTCATAAATACTGCTGAGCAAGGATACGTCAATCATCATTTTCCCTCCGCAAATCAAGGTTTACAAACGTAATTATAACCCTCTTCCGGCAGCAATGACAACCCTGATATCGTGACTTCCGCCGTCCCGGTAATCCGGCAGGAGATTTCCCTCCACCGACACGCCGTCCGCCGTAATCCGGAACTTTTTCCGCCGTCCGCCCGGCAGCCCGGCGACCGGATTCCCGATTTCTGTCCGCTCTTCGCATTCCACCCGGTTTTTTATCCTGTCACATTGATTTTGACTCCCCGGCTCTCTCCCGCAACCATCCTGCCATCCGATTCCATCCTCCGAATCTTCCGGCTCCGCGCAATCCTCCCTCTCCAACCGAATCCGATAGTCCGCGCCCCGGAAATGCCGCCTGACCTCCGCCTGCTCCCACTCCTCCGGAAACGCCGGATCGATACGCAGCCCTTCATAGTCCCGCTTGATTCCCAGAATCCCCTCGTATAGTCCCATCATGGACCAGGAGGATGTCCCGGTGGTCCATGACCAGTAGGATTTCCCGTAATATTTCGGATGAGTGGCGTAACAGTTGGTAAAGACGTAGGGCTCCGCCCCGGACTGGGAGGAGGGATTCTTCTCGCTGTCCGGCATGATCTTTTTCAGGGTGCGGAGAGCCTCCGTCCCCCGGCCCAGCTTACAGTCCGCCAGAATCTTAAAGGCCGAGGCATGACAGTACACCCCGCCGTTCTCAAACAGACCCGGCAGCATCCCCGACATGCGGCCCACATGGGGCGAATAGCTCTCGTAGGGCGGCATGTTCAGCGGGAAGCCGAAATCATGCTCCATGGAATCCACCGCCGCCGTCACCTGTGCGAGCCGCTCCGCGGGAACCACGTCCGCCAGCACCGCCCAGGTCTGGGCGTTCAGATAAATTTTGCTCCCCTGACTGTTCTTTCCCCCGATGGGCTCCTCCCGGCTTAGGGCCCGTAGATACCAGTCCCCGTCCCAAGCCGCCTCGTTGATTCGCCCCCGCAAAATCTCATACTCCCGGGCCATGCGCTCCGCGTAAGCGGCGTCGCCGATCTGCTCCGACAGCCTGCCCAGCTCCCGCAGGGCCAGACAGCACTGGTGAGACAGCATCACGGACTCCGCCTCCGGGTCTGTCGTCACATTCAGGGCGTCGTTCCAGTCCGCAAAAAACAGTCGAATCAGCCCGTTCCTGCCCTTGTCCGCAAGCAGGCGCTCCGCCGCGGCGTGGAGATGCTCCAGCACCGTCGCCTCGCCGCCGTCCTGCCAGGAGACGCTTCTTTGCAGAATCGAGAAATCCCCCGTCTCCTTGACCAGCTCGCACACTGCCCAGATAATCCAGAAGGGCTGGTCGGAATATCGGGTATCGTCGTAAGGATACCAGGTCAGCACGCCGTGCCCGTCCCGGAACTGGTGCCGCAGGCATTCCAGAATCTCCTCCTCCGCCTTCTCCTGCCGGTAGTTCAGCATTCCCACCGCAATCTGCAGATTGTCCCTCACTCCCTTTTTCCCCGCGATACAGCATTCCATCTGCTTTTTCAGCCACTCGTTCATAATCGCGTTGATCTTCTCGTCCGGCGTCCGCACCCGGAGGGAGCCGTTCTTCGCCAGGGCGTGCCGCTTCGTCTCCTCGAAGACCGCTTCCACCCGTCCCGGGTCGGAATACCGCCGCCGCACCTCTATCGCCTCTTCGAAGGACTCACTGACGCCGAAAACCGTCTGAATCGTTTTCTTCTCCCTCGGCTGCAGGGTAAATTTATGCTGCAGCACGCCGCCCAGGATAAACAGCGCCGCATCCGAGCAGGTGCAGTCCAACCCCTCCACGACGACCCTGGGCCGCTGGAACAGGGCGTAGGCGGAAGCGTCCAGCTTCGTAATGGAGCCGGTCTCCCCGCAAAACTTCGCCAGATCCCCGTCCCAGGCAAAAATCGGCTCCGAGGACGCCAGATAGGCGTTGTACCGTTTGTGAGGCGCAAAGGGATGCGACGAGGCGCAGTAAACTCCGTTCAGCTCCCGGTCGAAGCGGGTCTCCAGACAGCGGTACATCTCGTAATACCTGGGGTAGGAAAAGCCCTCCAGCTCGAAGGTCACCGCCGAAAACAGACTCAGCGTCCTCGCCCTGCCGCTTCGGTTTTCCAGCTCTACCGTCCAAACCTCATTGAAGCCCTTCTCCGGCACAAACAGCCGCCAGCTTCCCGCGATCCCGCCGTGAACGGATTGAATTTTGCTGTAAGCGATGGCGTGTTCGCAACAAAACTCCTCCGCCCCCGTATTCATGGGGCCTGCGCCGATGTGGAAGCAGTCCCCGCTCTCCTCGTCCCGCAGATAAAGATAGCGCGCATCATTATTGTTGATCATGCACATATCCGCTTTTTCATTCAGGTAATAGCTGCGCCCGTGACCCATCTGGGACACCTGGGCGCAGTACCCGTTCTCGCTCCAGAGGTAGTTGAACCAATAGCGGGGCGGCCTGGGATTGTAAATCGCGCAGACCGTTCCCTCCTCCAAAAATGCGTAATCCTTCTTCTTGTTTTCCATAATGATTCTCCTTAGGGGAGTACGCCCCTTCCATAGGAACATGCTCCCCTATGTTTGCTTTTCAACTATCTTACTTTGAGGCCGCCATACTCCTACGACTACCTTTCCCTGCTGTCTCAGGATATCTTTCTTTCCCGACAGCCTCTTTTCTTCAGGCATCTTTATCTGCGGCATTAAGACGGCTTACTTTTTCGACTGCACCATTTCTTCAGCCGCCTTTCCCCGCTTGTCTTAAGACGACTCACCTTCCCGACCGCCTCATTTCTTCAGCCGTCTTTGCTTGCGGCCTTAAGTTGGCTCACTTTCTCGACGCCTCATCTCTTCAGCCGCCTTTCCTCGCTTACCTTAAACCGACTTATTCCCCTTCCTCGCCTGCTTAGCGGCTTGCTTCGCTTCCTTCTCCGCCTGCTTCGCCAGGTACTTCGCGTTCTCGGTCTCAAAGTCCAGACCCTTGCGCGTGCAGAGCTCCTTCAGATCCGCAATCCGGTTTTCCTCAAACTCCTTCGCCAGTTTTTCATTCTCCCGACGCTCCATTTCCTCCGGCTCGACCCATTCCTCGCCTCTTGCAAGAACGGCGGCCTTTTTCCGACGCTCCAGCTCTGCGTTAATCTCCGGCAGATGCTTCTCCACATCGACGAAAGGCAGAATGATCAGGTTTGCCACCGCCAGCAGGACATCAAAGGCGTAAAAGGCCAGTGTCATAAAGGATTTTACCTCCGCGCTGGGGGTTATTCCCGCCACGTCCACAAAGCCCAATTTCAGAATAGACGCCTCGAAGCCTCCGGCGAAGGGCGCGTAAATCAGGCTTAAAATCGCCGAGACAATCGCCGTTCCCATCAGACCCTCCAGACGGTAGCCGGACTTATACTCGATACTGTCAAAGGCAAAGCACATCAGCGTCGCCACGATGTAAGCGTTGGGAAGCATACCTGCCTGACGCAGGAATCCGGCTGCCAGCGCAATCGGAAGATTGGACGGGAACATCCAGCCGACCACCGCTCCGATCAGGACAAGGGCATAGCCGCCCACCGCCACATTGCGGATGCCAAGCTTCCTCGCCAGAGGATAAATGATAATCGCGCCGAGCCCGAGAGGAATCCCCGTAACCACCTGATACAGGGTATATCTGAAATAGTCCGTCTCGCCGCCCAGCATGAACTTGATGTAAAAATACTGTACGTTTCCGCCCTTAAAGTTATCCACGATTCCGCCTACCAGCGTGATCAGGGTTAACAGGACAAAATATTTATTGGTGGCCAGCGCCCGGATCTGATCCATCACGGGAATCCGGTTCTCGTTGCCCTCTCCCTCTTCCAGTGCAAGATCCTCGATGATACGCTCCTTCGTATAGAAGTACTCCAGCAGCAGTAAGGGAATCGCGCAGATCGACATCACAACGAGCAGTATCGCGTACCCGTTGATATCATGCTCCAGCCACATGGGCAGGACGACCATATTGATCAGCATCCCGATAATCATACCGGATATCAGCGTCCAGGACACCTGCCGGATGAATTTCAGCTGGGTTTTCTCCTTGGAATCACGGGTGGAGATGGATACAATATTGTCGCGGAAGGTATAGAAAAACGTGGAACCCACCGTGTGATAGCAGATCAACAGGAAGAAGAAATAGTACCAATAGCTCTCCCCCAGAGTCGTGCCGGGGAAAAGGAAGATCAGCCCGCCGATGATAATGGAGATAAAGCCGAACAGCAGATGCCAGGGACGCATACGGCCCTGACGGGACTTCGTGTGCTGCATCAGCCAGCCCGTAAACAGTCCCGCAAACACGGCGAGAACCTTCGCCACGGTCATGATGACCTCGTACTTGCCGCCCATGGCCTGAATCATCTCGATATTATCCACGCCGTACATCGCGCCGGTCTGCTGGGTAAAGAATTTCTCCACCAGCGCCGCGATCGTATTGACGACGAAGATCAGCCCCAGAGGACCTACCAGGTGTCCCAGAATCCGCTCCTTCTTCGTGACGGTTCTGGATGTTATTTTGGAATCCATGAATTTCTTTTCAAATATACCGTGACTTAACAACTCGATGTTAGCCATATGTTACCCCTTTCTTTTTGTCAATTTCGTCAGGCAGGCTGGCAGCGTTTTTCGGCGCTGTCAGCCCGACTGCCGCCCTCTGTTTTTTCTCGTTGTAACCGCTCTTTTTATCCTGACTTTCTTTGTTTCCTTTTTCCGAAAGTTCCGACCGGACATCCGGTATCGTTGTTGATTTCTTTCCGCTTCGCCTCGCAGCTTCCGTATTTTCATCCGATCAATTCATCCGGTTATTCCGCTTCCATATAGCGCAATCCTCTTCCGCCGGTTCCCTTTCAAGCCAACACCAGCCGGTACTGCACGCCCGGAACGCTTCCGTCCAGCGTAAACCGCACACCTTCCGCCGTCTTCTCTCCTTCCATCGTCGCCAATACCTCGCCCACCGGATTCAGGATCTCCAGCGTCGCGGCCTCCGCCTTTACCAGGATGCTTCCCTCCAGCGTCTCCGCGTACAGCTTGCCCCGGAAGACACAGTTGGTAAAAGGAATCCCCATCATCGACGGGCCGGGCTGGTAGGTCGTCTCATCCATGCCGGAGGTTCCCAGCGCCATCAGCACAAATTCCTTCGCCTCCGCGAGCGTCTGTCGGTACGAGTCCCGCGGCGTCAAAGGGCTTTCGCGCACAAACTCCTTCGCTTCCGCAAGCGTCTGCTCCGTTACAGGAAGCAGCGAGAGCGAAATTCTCTCGTTTTTCACCTGAACGGAAACCTTTTCCGAAAGAGCGATCGCTTCCCCGACGCCCGCTTCTTCCGCGGAATCGGAATCCTTCAGCGGCGCGCCGCTGAAATAGCCGCAGTACGGTGTGCGAATGCTGAATCTGGACTGATCCGGGTCAAATACGATCTCCCCGGTAGCGGAAACCAGCTTCCCGTCTACATATCCGACACCCTCGCTGAGAACGCCCCACTTCTTAAACGCCTGATCCAGCAGGGACGCGAACTCCCGATAGTCCCCGCTCCCGGCAACCTCCCGGATCTCGTCGAATACCAGCGCCTGCTCTCCCAGATGGACTCCGCCCCTGATTTCTTCGGTTCCCTTCGCCGCCTTTACCAGCCTCTCCTTTTCCAGGAAGCGTCGCATCGCGTCCCGATAGGGCGACCATGCATAATACACAGCGTGCTTCGCCTCGGACAGGTTCGCTCCGTTTAAAAATCCCGCGTTCAGAGCGATATCCGCGTCTCCCTGGTAAGTCTCGCCGCCGTCCAGAAAGACGTTCCGCATTCCGGTCACATAGGGCAGGAAGGTGTTCAGCATAGAATGGAAATTCGGCAGGGTAAGCAGATCGTCCTGGGTATGCACCACATCTATCTTCGCACCGGAGGGAGCGATCAATCCCTTCAAAAGTACTGTCGCCATAAAGCCCCACTGACAGATCACCGCCGGGTCGTTATAGACGTCGAACACGTTCAGGATCTCGTCCGCCGGCTGGTCGTCCCACTTCTCGGAGGTATGATGGTTATAGAGAATCAGGCCGTCCCAATCGTTCAGGCAGGCGTAGGCCACCGTATGGACGAAGGCCGTGGAATGGAAGGGATGCTCCCCGTACTCGTTCCACTCGCTGAGCATAAAGGGCTTCCCGTCGATCACCGCGACGGAGGCCAGGCTGGGAATCGTCGTGGCCATAGCGCCGATTCCTCTTTGAAGCGTCAGGGGATTTACCGACACATACTCCGTAGGCCCCACTACCATATAGGTATTGTCCGTGCAGGGCAGGATAGGATGGTTGAAATAGCTGTTGTTTTCCATCAGGTCGCCGTCGCTGTGCCCGTAGACGTCCGCCGCACCACCCAGCAGGTTGCTGGTCACAATCGGAACCTTTGCCCCCAGGTCATGCAGGAAATTCTTCATCATCCGGTAAAATCTCCGGTTCACCCCGATGCCGAACTCCATATAATCCGCGTAGCGGGCCGGGCCGCAGGGCGCGTCCCACTGTCCCAGCGGGTCGTTCACCGGCTGCATAAAGCTTCCCTCGGCGATACGGACGGTATTTTCCGCCGGATCCTCGTCCTCCCCCAGAGCGCAGACGCCCTCGTTCGTCCAGGCCTTTTTCAGGTTTTCCCGGTTGTCGTATTTCATCAGCAGGAAATGGTTAAACTTCCGCTGTACCTCCAGACGGTACGGAATCATATTCTCCATATCCTTGCGGTCTTCCGTCCCCTTGATCGCGGACTCCTCGTTGTTGATCTGGATCGTGATCACCGCCGGATCGTCGATCAGCGCCAGCCCCGTATAGGGGTTGACATGGCAGAGCAGCTCCTTCGCGTACTCCTTCTGCAGCTCGATCAGCCGCTCGTTGAACATGGGGAAGCACTTGGTACAGGAATCCATCTTCCCCGGATAGTCCAGCCCGTCCCCTTCCACAAAGTCCCTTGCCACGATCAGGTCGATGTGCAGGTAGATTCCCTTTTCCTTCAGCTTTGCCGCAAAATAGTCAAAGCGATCCAGCCCCTCCGGGTTAAATTTACGGCTGCTGCCGCTCTTGTAATCCAGAAGCGGCGCTTCCTCGCAGCTGCTCCAGCTGCCGGGTTCCGTCCCGATCGGCGTATCCGCGGCGTGCAGACGGATCACGTTGACGCCCATGCTGGCAAAACGCTCCGCCAGCTTATCCGCCGTCTCATGATCCGGCGTATTGGATCTCGCGGCTACGTTAAAGCCCAGAAAGCGCGCCCTGGTTCCGTCCTCGAAGTAAAAGTGTCCGTCTTTTACCTGTACAAACCCGTGCTTTCCCGCGGGAGCGTCCAGAAGGTGGGAATAGTTCAGCACCCCCTTGTTCGGCTCCGCCTTGTGAATTCGAATCCTCTGTCTCATGATGGTTGTCCTCCTGTCTCTGAAATATTTTTCTTGTCTATAACATTTTTACTTCCTGACAAATTTCTGTTTGGTAACGTGTGCAGACTCGCAAACGCTTCGTTTTTGCTCGTATCGCCGTTTGAAGTTCAACGGCTCAATTCGCATTTGCTGAACCTCCTCAGATTCCATGCTCCTGATCTACCGATCATGACGCATCGCCTGCAAAAGCTCACCGAGTCCTGATTCCTGATAAGCCTCTTTGATTCCGTCCTTAACTGCCCTTTTTATCACAAAATACAGGGCTATTAATACAGCGATAACGATTCCCGCGTTTATGACCAATGCCCACATCGTCAATGCCTCCTTCCGCGTCTTCTCTCACAAATTCTCCCCGTTCTCCGAGATCACCCTCGCGTACCAGTATGCGGAATCCTTCGGAATGCACTCTCCAGTGCGAAAGTCTACATAGACCAGCCCAAAGCGCTTATCATATTCCTCCGGCCATTCCATACAGTCCTTCATCGACCGGTACAGGTAACCCGTCACCGGATATCCTTCCTCCGCCGCCTGCTTCAGGCTCCTCAGATAGCTCTTGATATATTCGATTCTCTGCTGGTCATGAACCAGCCCGTCGCTCATGACAAAATCCAGATTCGCCATACCGTTCTCCGCAATCAATACCGGCAGCCCGTATCTTTCATGCAGAAACCGCGCCGCCCAATACAGCGCTCTCGGCGTGATCGCCCATTCCTCCGTCGTCCGGAGAAAGCCCGGACAGAGCTCCTCCTTCACCGGTTCCGCCACGGCGGAACCGCCCGCCCTGCCGCCGCAGTATGCGACAAAGTCAATTCCCGGCGGTATCTCCTCCGGCAGCTCCGCGAAGGTTCTTCTTTGAGCCGCCTCTATCGCCGCGGCGTCCTCCTTCTGCTCCTGGGGCATCCAGATTCTCCCCTCCAGAACGATTCCGACCTTTGTGTCGGGAGCCGCGCGCCCGCGAAGCGCCCGCACCGCCCTCTCATATACTGTATTTTCCAGAAAAAAACGCGCATTCCCGGCGATCATCCAAATTAGCCCCAGACCGGAAAACGCCTCCGCCGCCGCTTCCACCGCTTCCGCAAAGCAGTCTCCGCTTTCCTCCCAAAGCCAGCCGCCTTTCTTCTGCAGCCACTTCGGCATCTCGCCCTGAAACAGGGTACAGACCGGTCGGATTCCCGCCTCGAAAAGCTCCTCCGCCTGTCTGCGGTAATCCGCCAGAACCGCCTGATCCGGCCTTCCCTCCTCCGGCATAACGTCGGCCCAGCTGACTGCAAGACCGTATGCCTTCAGCCGAAGCTGCTTCATCAAAACGATATCCTCCCGGCTCTTACGGCGTCGGCCTCGTCCTTCCTCCCGGAACGCTCCTCCGGAAGCTCCCCAGTAAAATGTATCCGAAAATCCCATCTGCGCTCCTCCCTCGTCCCGTTTTCCTTGATCCTTCTCCTTTTTTCCCTTTCTGTTTTTTCTTCTCTCTTTTTCCTTCTCTCTTTTCCTTCTCTGTTTCCTTCTCTGTTTTTCCTTCTCTTTTTTCCCTCTCTGTTTTTCCCTCTCCGCTTTCCGCTATCTTTCCAGGCTCTTCCCTGGACTTTTCTATCTTTCTACCCTTTTACCTCTTGTTTACCTTTCCTTCCCTCCAACCTTTAACGCCCTTTTCCCCATCCTGCTCTCAGTATAACTTCGGTTCCTCCCCAAATATTGCAAAATACCGCTTAAAATTGTAAGTTTTAATATTGTTTTCCTTCCTATATCGTTTATAATGATAGAAGAAGCAAATATTTCACTCAACTTGATTATTTATAAAACGAGCTGCAATTCATCCGGCGACGGGTTCGCCTTATGACAATACAGCCGTTCGAAACGGAGGCGTCTCATGGACTACATTTCCTTCTGCAAAAATTACTTTGCCGTAACCAGAATCCCTGTCAGCTTTCTGGACGGCATAACGCCCCTGTATTCCTCTCTGGGAGAGCTTCTGAATCTGGAGTACATGGGCGGCGACGAGCGCTTCTGGGACTCCGGCCAATTTCAGGGCAATCCCGCCTTCTGCCGCTATTCCCCGGATATCGAGTACGGCTGCGTCCACATAGAGGGAACGGATTACCGGATGATCCTGGGGCCCTCCTTCAGCATCCCGGTCACCAACCAGATCACCCGCGCCTATATGCATGAAAACGCGATTCCCCTGGAGTACCGGGAAGCGGTTACAGAGCTTTTAAGCTCTATCCCCACGATCAGCCACGCGCAGTTTGCAAAGCATCTGGCCCTCCTGCATCAGGTTTTAAACCAGAAGGAAATGCAGCTGGAGGACTATTTCCCGCGGGAGGAAGGAACCGAGCAGAGGCGCACCGAGGAACAGCTTCTCCAGAGAATGAACAATCTGGAAAACAGCAGCTACCACAATTCCTGGCGCTATGAGCAAAATCTCTTCGCCTGCATCAAAAACGGGGACGTCCGTCAGCTGGAGGAAGCTCTGTCAGCCCCCACAGAGCTCCTGGGGGAAGGAAAGCTGGCCAATACCCCCCTGCGCCACGCGAAAAATCTCTTTATCCTCACCGTGGCCAAGGTCGCCGTTCTGAGCGCTATCCCCGCAGGCGTCGATACGGAAAAAACCTACCAGCTGGTCGATCTTTATATCCAGGAATGCGAGCAGCAGCTCACCATCGACGCCGTCCGAACCCTGCAGTATTCCATGCTCAGGGACTTTTGTACGCTGGCGGGGGAAAATCATATTCCCGAGGGAATTTCCGCTGAGGTCTACCAGTGTATCAACTATGTCCGCAGCCATACCAACGCTCCCATCAGCGTAAACAGCGTGGCGGATCATATCCACCGCAGCCCCTCCTACACCATGAAGCTCTTCAAGGAGGAGCTGGGGATCAACCTGGGCGCCTTTATTACCCGCTGCAAGCTGGAGGAGGCGAAGAGCCTGCTGGCCTACAGTGAAAAAAGCCTGGCCGAAATCAGCAGTTACCTGTGCTTTTCCAGCCAGTCTTATTTCCAGAACGTATTCAAGAAAAAATATGGAACGACTCCCCTGCAGTACCGGAAGGAGAAAGGGAAAATCTGATTACCCCTTTACGCCGCCCATCTGTACGCCTGTAACAAAGTACTTCTGAGCGAAAGGATAAGCGCAAAGAAGGGGCATCGTTCCCACGACGGTCACGCAGTATTTCACCAGGTTCCCCACAAAATCCGCCGCCTGCTTCGCGTCCTCTCCCGAGATATTGGTCGCCACCTTGCTGGCGTCGTTCTGGATCAGGATTTCCCGCATGAACAGCTGCAGAGGCCAATAATTCCTCGCCTTGACCAGATAGATGCTGGCGGAATACCAGGAGTTCCACTGCATGATTACGTTGAACATGATGACAACCGCGATCGTCGCCTTTAAGAGCGGAGCAAGGATGCGGAACAGGGTTACCAGCGGGCCCGCCCCGTCCAGCTTGGCCGATTCCTCATAGGAATCCGGCAGCTGCTCGAACGAGGACTTCATCATCATGATATAAAACGCGTTCAACACGCCGGGGATAATCACCGCCAATCTGGTATTCAACATGCCAAGGTTTCTGACGACCATATAGCTGGGAATCAGGCCGCCGTAGAACATCATGGTAAACATAATCATGACCGACAGGGGACCCTTCAGCTTAAAATTCTTGCGGCTCAGCAAAAATCCGCCGATCAACGTACCGACGGCCATGATAACGGTCGTCACAAAGACGTACAGAATTGTATTGGCATAGCCTGTCATAATGCTCTTATTGTTCAGGACAAGCTTGTAGCCCTCCAAAGTAATATCTCCCAGAGGCTTCAGCAGGACGCCGCTGGAACCCATCAGGAGCCTGGGGTCGCTGATGGAAGCCATGACGACATGCCAGACCGGGATGATACAGATAATGCTGAAGAAAATTAAAAATCCGTAGTTTATAATATTAAAGATAACGCGGCTTACGCTCTTTTTTTCAACCATGATCCCGACTCCTTTCCTAGAACAGCGACTGATCGGCAAGCTTTGCGCTCAGGTGGTTCGCCACAAGCAGCAGCGTCGTATTAATCACCGAGTTGAAAAGTCCCACCGCCGTAGAGTAACCGAATCTTCCGCCCTCCAGACCGATACGCTGTACATAGGTCGTAATAACGTCCGCCGTGGAATAAATGCTGGGATTATACAGATTCAAGATCTTATCCATCCCTACGGTCATAAGCGTTCCGCACTTTAAAATCAACATACTGACCACCATGGGCTTGATTCCCGGCAGAGTAATATGCCATACCCGCTGCAGACGGTTCGCGCCGTCGATGGCCGCCGCCTCGTGCAGCTCCCCGGATACGTTCGTAATCGCCGCCACAAATACGATCGAGCCGTACCCCAGGCCCTGCCATTGGTCGGAGATCAGGTTAATCGCCCAGAAATAATTCGGATTTGTCAGGAGGTTCTGCCTCTCGATCAGACCGAGATTTACCAGGAGATTGGTAATCAGACCTTTAGAGGCACAGAAATCAATGATCAGTCCGCAGACTACTACCGTCGAAATAAAGTAGGGCATATAGCTGATCGTCTGTACGCCCTTCTTAAACCACTTGACATGTACCTCGTTCAGCAGAAGCGCGAAGCCGATGGAAAGCGGGAAGCCCACAAACAGCCCCAGCGCGCTGATCACAAAGGTATTTCTCAATACAGTAAAAAAATTCGGTGAGGCGAAAAATTCCCTGAAATTAGCAAGCCCTACCCAGGTACTGCCCAGGATACCCTTCGCCGGTTTAAAATCCTCAAACGCCATAATAAGGCCGCCCATCGGAATGTAGTTGAAAATAAAAAAGAAGGCCACGATCGGGAGGGCCAAAAGATACAGCCGCCAGTTTCGCTGAATATCCCTCCTCCAGGTCATTTTCCCAAGATTCTTCTTTTCCATCCGAATCTCATTCATTTTGATACCCCCATGTCCGCTCCGGGCGGACTCTCATTTCTATCCGTTTGCCGCTTCTCCCATGTCAGCCCGGGAGGAACCCGAACCGACTGCCTTTTTCCTGTTATACCGCCGACGGCTATCGGCCTGCTGTAAGCCCGGAGGAACGTCAGGCGAGTATACTCGTTTGACGTTCCTCCGTATACATAGGTTCCTCATTGCGGAACCGTAGATTTTCTCGGCCGATGCGCTGAAAACGCGTACTGCGCGCTCTCTTGCCGACTCAAAAACCCTTACATACTGTTAGCGGGCCAGGTATCTGTCATACGCGGACTGCTCCGCCTCGATCAGGGTATCCATGCCCAGAGCCTTCAGCTGGTCTACATAAGCCTGCCAGGACTCGTCGGTCAAGGGCTCGGTTCCCATGATGAATTTCGGAATCATGGTATCCACATAGTCGAATACATTGGTTGCCACGGATGTATACTTTGCGCTCTCCTCTATGTTCAACGTCGCGCCGCCGGGGAATACCCGGTCTCTGCCGTACTTCACCCATACGTCTCCCGCGTTGTCCTGCGCGTCGTCGTTTTCCGTGCGCACCTGATTCGCCGCTACAACATCGTCGCTGGCAACCGCCTGACCCGGCAGTCTCTCCCCGTAGAAGGAGAACGCCTTGATATCATAGTCGTCGCCGTGAAGCAGCTTCTCGTTAACGCAGAAGTCGCCGTTCTCATCGTAGTAGTATCCCGACTCAATTCCGTACTGCTGATACAGATCGTCCTTCGCCGCCTGCTCCGCGTTCAGACCCTTCGCCCGAAGCATCAGTCCCTCGTCCGAATAGAGGTAATCCATCACCTTAAAGATCCTCGCCAGCTTCTTCTCGTCGCAGGCGGTAGAGATACAATGCGGGTTGCTGGCAACGCCGTTAAAGATATAGAAGCCCGCGTCCGCCTCGGTAATACCGTGCTCCGTATCCAGCGGAGCCGTAATCGGAATCACATTGACGTTCAGACCGTAATCCGGCAGGCTCATCACCGTACCCACCTGCTCCAGCAGGGCGAACCAGACGCCCGCCGCGCCGCCGTAGGTCAAAGCCGGGTTGGGAAGGTAGAACATATCGTTGGTACGGCTGGCGAAATCCTGATAAATATATCCCGCCTCATACCACTCCTTCATCTTCTTTACGTAGTTGTAGAAATTGTCCGTAGCGGCGCCGAACTCCACAGTTTTCCCGTCCGTCGCGAGCTGGTAAATCGGACCCGTGCCGAATCCGGACGACAGCTCGCCGCTGGTGATGTAGCCGCAGGCCGGGATGATCAGGCAGGCCGTGTCAGTCATGCCGGAAGCGTCAAAGTACTGCTTCATCAGAGGCAGCATGTAGTCCCAGTCCTCCACAGTCACCGGATTCTCATTCCCGCTGGGGAACTGAACGTTTCCGCCGGTCATGGTCTCCAGGATATCCCGGCGATAAGCCAGGCCGCCCCACTGATTTCTCGTCTGATCCTCGATAAAATACATCGCGAAGGCATGACCCTCGTCGTCGTAAACCAGCTTACGCAGCTCGTCGTCCGCCTGGATCCTTGCGTAATAATTCGGCATGTACTCCTCCAGATAAGGAGCGATATCGATAATAGCGCCGTCCTCATAAAGAGCGGACATAGAATCGCTGGAGTAGGTCGTATTCATGACGTCCGTGTAATCGCCCGTTCCGATCATCAGCTGGAAGTTCTCCGCCTCCGCGCCCATCGCCGGGAGCTGATAGGTCATCTTTACGTTGAACATCTCGTTCAGACACTTTACCACGGGATTCTCGTCGTAGGTTGTGTAATGCTTGTAATCGTCCGCATACATCCACGTTGAAAATTCGATGGTCTCGCTCCCGTCGTCCTCGGGGAGCAGCTTCGCCACGGGCGTCTCCTCCTCCGCTCCGCTGTTTCCGCTCTCCTGGTTCGACTGGCTGTCGCCGCCCTGGCTCTCCTGGTTCGGCTGGCTCGACTGGCCGTCGTCCTTCGTTCCGCAGCCTGCGAGAAGCCCGACGCCCATCGTAAGGCAAAGCATAGCGCAAATCAACTTTCTCTTCATAATTTCCTCCAATCTGTCAACAACTGACTTATCGTTACCTTACTAAAAATACCATGCGCGGAAAGTCCTATATTGTAAAATACGGTTTAATTTTGTGTTTTTCGATTTATCGTCAAAAAGCTGCCTCCAACCAAAGAGCCCGTCTTCCGCTGTAGTACCAGCTATCACAGCCGGTATATCTTCTTTCATTTATCAGTTGAATAAAAAACTGATGTAACGTATAATGTAATCATCTGAACCGTACCTCAGCCGGAAAGAAGGAGCAGAGATGAATATAGAAAAAGACGGCGGGAAACCCGCGAAGCTGCCGATCGGTATTGAAAATTTTGAAAAAATCCGGAGGGAAAACTTTTATTATGTGGATAAAACAGGCCTTATAAAAGAAGTTTTGGATAATTGGGGAAAGGTCAACCTCTTTACCCGCCCCAGACGCTTCGGCAAATCCCTGAATATGAGCATGCTGCAGTATTTCTTTGAGTATAGCTGTGACAGCTCTCTCTTTGAGGGATTGGAGATCAGCCGGGAGAAAGACTACTGCGACGCTTATATGGGTAAGTTCCCTGTCATTTCGGTTACCTTGAAGGATGTATGCGATCTTCAATATACCGGGGCAAAAAATATGCTCCGCAGCATCATCGGCGGCGAAGCCATGCGTTTCCAGTTCCTTTTAAGCAGCGAAAAGCTGTCGGCGGAGGAAAAGGAGCAATACCACCAGATGATCCGAATCGACACCACCGACCGCCAGCAGTTTGCCATGCCGGATGAGACGATGGTACGCAGCCTGCGTGTTCTCTGCGAGTTGTTGTATAAGCATTACGGCCAAAAGCCGATCGTGCTGATTGACGAGTATGACGTACCCTTAGCCAAGGCCCAGCAGTACGGTTATTACGAGGAGATGGTCGCTTTGCTCCGCAGTCTGTTCGGGCAGGTGTTGAAGAGTAATCCTTTCTTTCATTTCGCCGTCCTGACCGGATGTCTGCGTATCGCGAAGGAAATCATTTTTACCGGGTTGAACAATCTGCGTGTGTTTTCCATTACCAATAACCAGTTCGGCGAGCATTTCGGCTTTCTGGATCAGGAGGTACGGGATATGCTGGATTATTACGGGGTCGGAGACAAGTTCGATACGGCTAAGGCCTGGTACGACGGTTACCGTTTTGGCACCTCGGACGTATATTGTCCCTGGGATGTGATTAACTATTGCGCGGATCTGCGCAGTGATCCGGAGTCCTTTCCCCAGGCGTTCTGGATCAACACCAGCGGCAACGATATTATCCGGGAGTTTATCCGGCAGGCAACGCCGCAGACCAGACAGGAGATCGAGCAGCTGGTCAACGGGGAGAGCGTTGTTCATGACGTCCGTCAGGAGCTGACCTACCGGGATTTGTATTCTACGATCGACAACCTGTGGAGCGTGCTTTTTACTACCGGTTATCTGACACAGCGGGAAAAATTGGATGCCGCCACCTATCGGCTGGCTATCCCTAATCTGGAAATCCGACAGATTTTTGCCGAACAGGTTCGGGAATGGTTCCAGGAGGAGGCGCGCCGGGATCCTCCCACTCTGGATGCCTTTTGCGCCGCATTCCTGCAGGGGAACCCGCAGGCGATCGAGGAGCGGTTCAGCGCGTATCTGCGAAAGAGCATCAGCGTTCGCGACGCGGGAGCGCGCAGGGGTCAGAAGGAAAATTTCTATCATGGTGTCCTGCTGGGGCTGCTGCGGCACCGGGAGGACTGGTTATTGTACTCCAACGCGGAGTCCGGAGAGGGCTTCAGCGAT
Organism: Roseburia sp.; assembly: GCA_023662875.1. GTDB lineage: Bacteria > Bacillota > Clostridia > Lachnospirales > Lachnospiraceae > Acetatifactor. The sequence goes on from JAMPIG010000052.1 coordinate 17,179, forward strand.
ATTCTGGCGGAGGATCTGGAATCCAATACAGGCATTGTAATCGAAGTAAAGTACAGGGAAGACGGGAAACTGGAGGAAGGCTGTCGGGAGGCGCTGGCGCAGATCGACCGGCTGGATTACAAAGCGCGGCTGGAGGAGGATGGAATCGATACGATTTTGAAATACGGAATTGCGTGCAATCGAAAGAGATGCAGGGTACTGCAGGGGTAAGCCGCGAGTCACTTAAGCAACCTGATCCTTGGCTGGACGGTTGCTTTTTTGAACTCATTTTCTCTCTATGCTCCGATCAGAATCGCCCGAGTCGTCCTCTTCCGCATGATATCGGCTCTCCCGGTATCTTCCGGGCGACACGCCCATATACTGCTTGAAAATTCTGATAAAGGCGTTGCTGCGGGGAAATCCCACAATCATGGCAATCTCGCCTATCTTAAGCTCCTCCTTTTTGAGCAGCTCCAGAGAATGCCGTATCCTCACGGTATAAAGGTAATCGATAATGCCGTCTTCCCTCTCTTCCTTGAATTTTTTCGACAGGTAGGCCGGCGTTATATGAAAATGATCCGCTATGGTATTGAGATTCAGGTTCATGTCAAAATAATTGTTGTCGATATAATGGCACACCTGAGCCGTCAGAAGCTGCACCTGTCCGCTTCTCTGCTTTACAATAAAGTCCTGCAGCTCCGCAAAAATCCGGCGTGTGAGCTCGGCGGCCTCCCTGACGGAAAGCTGCAGGAAGCCGCTGTCGATACGGTCTATGGCGTCGGGATAGCCGGAAATATATTTCCTGCAGACCGTCAGCCGCAGGGATAGCAGCAGCTGATAATAGTAATACAGCATGTTTTTCCCTTCCACAACCGTCAGCGACTGCGAGTAAAACTGCTTCTGCAGGGTATCAAAATAGAGCTCCACCTCCTCCGCGTTTCCGTTCATCACAAGAGCCGTCATGTCTCCGGGACTCTTCAGATCCAGCGAGGACAGCTTATCCATAACCGGCACAGAGGAGAAAAAGCAGAGGAAGCCGTTCTCATAGAACCGCACATATTCCAGCGCCTCCAGGGCTTGCGCAAAAGCGTTTGCCAGCGCCTCCCTGCCCTCCCAGCGGTTGCTCACGCCGATGTGCAGGGCGACGGAATAGTTTTTACGGCAAAACTCCGCCAGAGTCTTAAGCTCCTCCTCTATCCGCTCCCTCTCCGTTTTGCCGCCGCAGTAGATCACCGCCGCGATATAGCCGGGGAATCCGCAGAAGGTCGTATCGCACCCCTGCTCTGCCATCAGCTCCCGCAGCACATTCTCCACGATAAAGAAGTACAGCTTTTGATCCGCCGTATGTTCCTCCACAATACGGATCAGCGCAATATAATAGCTTCCCGCCTCCCCCGACGGGCCGACGGCAAAGACCGCGTTATCTTCGTCCTTAATCTCTCCTGTAAGCACCTTCTGCAGATAATGATTGCGCAGCAGCTCTCTTTGGCGGGCGATTTCGGAGGTACTGCTGACAATACTGTTCAGGATGATGCTGTATTCGTTCACTCTCCTCCGATCCGGCACGGGATCCAAATGCTCCAGAATCTCCCGCAGCGGCGCATAATTTTTCTTCACATAGTACAGGGTAAAGAATATGCCCAGAAAGATGGAGCAGACCATGGTCAGGATAAAAAACGCAAGCATGGAGGAAACCTTGCCGTTATAGCTGTCCCTGCCGGTCAGGGAGAGGTAATAGAGTCCCCCGATCCCGGACGGCAGGCAGTCCAGAACGTACCGCTTCCGATCCTTCGTCCTGTATTCCTCCGGCAAATCCTGCGCCGCCATCGCCCGGGACAGGATCCTGCCGTCTTCAGCCAAAAGTCCCTCCTCCATCGACGGTATATAAAAAAGGAACTGTCTGGCGTCCGCCAGGACAATGTTTACGTTTTCCAAATCCGTCGCAATATAATCAGCAAGCACCTCCTGATTCAGAAAATAGACGCCTATCGCCGTGATCTGTCCCGTGTGAGAGGAGCTGCGGACTCTCTGCGCCAGCATCAGCGTTCCCGTGTCCGGATGCCTGAAGAGATACAGCGTCCGGCCCTCATCCAAAGCCTCCTGCACTTCCTTCATAAGCGTCTCATCCAGCCGGTTTACGCTTGTCATGTAGGGCACAAGATCCGTCGTGTATATGGTCTTCGCCCCCACTACGGTCTTTATATTCGGAAAATAAACGTAAATATCCGTGAGCAGATGGTTAGCGGCCGCGGAAATACTGATATCCTCCTGCAGCAAGTGTACGGACATATGATGATTTCCCCGCATACTTCCGGCCGTCACATAGGACAACGACTCTACCGATTTATTAAGGTAGAGACTGTTGGAGACAGAGAGCACCTCCGTAAACCGGTTATCCATTTCCGAGGCCCGCTGAGACAGGATCTCGTGCTGCTGTACCGTATTCTGCTGCCGGATCAGCCGAAAGGATCCGATCCCGTACGAAAGCGAAATAAAAATCGGAATTAACAGAATCGTCGCATAAGACAGAATCCAAGTGTATATGATTTTCGACTGCAGCAAAGAACGTTTCTCTGTTTCTTTTCCCCGCATACGCCCACATCCTTTTATCAAGCACACGTCAGTAACCAAAATAAAATCCGCACTTTGATTCTATAATAGAAATCACTTCGTAATTTCTATTATCCAAGTTCTATAATAGAATCAAAAAAAAAACGATTCTATTATCCAAGTTCCATTATAAAAAAGCGGCCGCCCGAATGGCAATCACAGATTTGTGGAACGGTGACAAATTTCCAAACCGCGGGGGTCAGTAAGGTTTTTGAGCACGGATTTCAGTTTTAAAAGATTTCCCTTCCGTCAAAGAGACGCTACAATGCAAGTACAGTATACTGACTCCCGAGGGAATAAACCGTCGGAACATCAAACAAAGCAAAAGGAGAAAAAGTTATGAAGCGAAAAATGATATCGAGAACCGTCGCCGCCGCCTGCGTGGCAACCGTGCTGTTAGGCGGCCTGACCGCCTGCGGAAACGGCGGACAGACAAACGAGCCCGGCCAGTCTCAAAACAGTCAGGGCAATTCCTCCGCAAACAACGGAGCTTCTCAGGGCGGTACAAATGAAGAAGAAAGACCGACCCTGACCATGTGGTCCTGCTGGACCTGTAACGACCAGGTGAGCGACCCCGGCGACACCGCCTTTTATCAGGCGATCGAGGAAGCCTGCAACGTCGATCTGAAATTTATCGACAGCACCGGCGGAAAGGACGGTCTTTCCATTTTAATCGGAACCAACGATCTGCCCGACATCATCTTTGAATGGGACGGCAATATCGGAGGCGGCGTGCAGAAGTCTCTGGCGGACGGCACGATCCTTCCCTTGAACGACCTGATGGATCAGGGATATATGCCGAACTTCAAGGCTTATCTGGAGTCTGACCCGGAAGTAGATAAATTATGTATCAACGACGACGGCCTCTACGCATGGGTTCCCATGATCAGAAGACCCGACTCTCCCCTTGTGTTCAACGGCAACATGATCCGCAAGGACTGGCTGGACGATCTGAACCTGGAGATTCCGGAGACCATCGACGAGATGGAGAAGGTGCTGTTGGCCTTCAAGGAGAAGAAGGGCTGCGAGGCCGGCTATTCCTTCGCAGGCAACGATTATTCCTATTTTGTAATGTCCTACGGAATCTGCGAGTCCTTCTATGTGGAGGACGGCGTGGTAAAATACGGCTTCCTGCAGGATTCCTACAAGGACTTCCTGGAGCGCTTTAACAAGTGGCTCAACCTCGGCATCCTGGATCCCGACGCCTTCTCCCAGGATTGGGACGCGTTTTACGCAAAGATTGCCACAGACAAGATCGGCATCCTGCGCGGCAATACCGGCGGCGTGTTCGGCCAGATCGAAACCATGAAGGCAAACAATCCCGAACTGAATTTCGTTCCCATGGCTTTCCCGGTGCTGAACAAGGGCGAGACCTTCCCGGTGGACGCCAGCAGCTACCGTGTAAACAATATCGGTATGGCAATCTCCTCCACCTGTGAAAATCTTGAGGCGGCGGCGAGAGTGCTGGACTATGTTTACGGCGAAGAGGGCGATCTGCTTGCCAACTACGGTATCGAGGGAAAAAGCTTCGAATATGTGGACGGCGTACCTACCTTTACCGAGCTTGTCACCAATAACCCCGACGGTCTCAGCATCCAGCAGGCCCTGTCCTTCTACGCAGGCTCCAACAACAAGCCTTTCCTCTGCAGTAACGGCATGATGCTGCAGACCTACGCCCTGGATGTACAGAAGGAATCCCTCACCGTCTGGTCAACGCCCGACGCTACGATCAAGACGATGCCTCCCGTCACCATGAGCACACAGGAGGCCGAAGAGTACAACCAGATTATGACGGATATCAATACTTATGTGGATGAGTTTAAGCTGAAATTTATCCTGGGAAGCGAACCCTTAGACAACTTCGATTCCTTCCGGGACAACATCCGCAAGATGAACATTGAGAGAGCCCTGGAAATTCAGCAGGCTGCCTACGACAGATTTATCAGCAGATAATGCGCTGTGATAATGTGCGAAAGGAGCGCGCCGCGAGCCTTTCGCACATTTCATGTTACCCATGCTGCTTTACGGCTTATGTTAATCCGAATGAAATGCCGCATTTCAGGCATTTCATTATTTCTCACTCTACCCGCAAAGGAAAGGAGCGCTATGAGCAATTCAACAAAAAAGAAGCGCAATTTCGGGGCGCGGCTGGCCAAGGATCTCGTCCGCAACAAGGGCCTGTATCTTATGCTGATTCCCGTGGTAATCTACTACCTAATATTCTGCTATTATCCCATGTACGGTGCCCAGATTGCCTTTAAGGACTACTCCCCGAAGCTCGGGATCGAAGGAAGCACCTTCGTCGGCCTGAAGCATTTCAAGTCATTTTTTGAAAGCGTATTCTTCGGACGGCTGGTCAGGAACACCTTATCCATCAACTTCAAAAACCTGATCTTCGGCTTTCCCATGCCCATCATACTGGCATTGCTTCTCAACGAGATAAAAAATATGGCCTTCAAAAAGACCGTGCAGACGGTCAGCTATCTGCCGCATTTTATCTCTACCGTGGTCATCTCCGGTATGATCCTGCAGTTCACGGGCACCAACGGCTTTATCACCCACTTCCTCACTGCCTTCGGCTTCCCCAGGCAGAACCTTTTGTACAACCCGGATCTCTTTCAGCCGATCTATGTGATCTCCGAGATCTGGCAGGGCATCGGCTGGGGTTCGATCATCTATCTGGCCTCCATCTCCGGAATCAGCTCGGATCTCTACGAGGCGGCCAAAATCGACGGTGCGGGAAGGTGGAAGCAGACCCTGCATGTCACGATTCCCGGGATTCTTCCCACGGTGATCACCATGCTGATCCTCCAGATCGGAAACATGATGAACCTGGGCTTTGAGAAAATATTCCTGCTCTACAATTCCTCCATCTACGAGACCGCCGACGTGATCTCCACCTATGTATACCGAAAAGGACTTGTAGACATGAGCTACAGCTTCAGTACCGCCGTAGGACTGTTCAATTCCTGCATCAACCTGATCCTGCTGTACGCCGCCAACAAAATATGCCGAAAACTGACGGACAGCAGTCTTTGGTAACAGAGAGGAGCCTTTCATGAAAAAAAGCATAGGAGAAACTACCTTTACCGTCTTTAATTACCTGTTCCTGACGCTCCTGGCCGTCGTCACCCTGTACCCCTTTTTGTATGTGGTTTTCGCCTCCCTCAGCAATCCCGTGGATCTGATGCAGAACGAGGGCTTTCTGCTCAGGCCCGCCGGTTTTTCCCTGAACGCCTATAAGAAGGTATTCAAAAATCCTTCCGTCTATGTGGGATATGCCAATACGATCTTTTATGTGATCGCCGGGACGCTGATCAATGTGATCGCCACATCGGTGGCCGCCTATGTGCTGTCGCGGAAAAACCTGATGCTGCGCCGTTTTTTCACCCTGATGTTTATCTTTACCATGTACTTTAACGGCGGACTGATTCCCAATTATCTGCTAATGCAGAAGCTGGGTCTGGTCAACAGCAGACTTGCCCTCTTGATCCCGGGTATGATCAGCACCTACAATCTGCTGATCATGATTACGGGCTTTGAGGGAATCCCTGCCGCCTTGGAGGAATCCGCCCGGATCGACGGCGCAAGCCATTGGACTGTCCTCTTTCGGATCGTCCTTCCCTTAGCCAAGCCGATCATCATGGTCATCATGATGTATTACGCCGTAGGGCACTGGAACTCCTGGTTCAACGCCATGATTTATCTGCGGGACAGCGATAAGATGCCCTTGCAGCTCTTCCTGCGGGATATTCTCACGCGGAACCAACTGGGAGCCATGAACATGGGAGCGGATATTGAGGACGTCGGAACGACCATCAAATACGCCACGATCATCGTCTCCACCGTCCCGATCCTCTGTATTTATCCCTTTATTCAAAAACATTTCGTAAAGGGCGTTATGATCGGAGCGGTCAAAGAATAATGTGAGAAGAAGTTCTAATTATCGTTAACAATTTCCGCTCACAGCATAAGCTGTTTCACAGAAAACTCACAGAAAACTTCTAATCTCACATTGATTACTAATTGATTTCCGCCACGGTTCGCGGTACAATGTTGGCACAGAAAGGCACGGTATTCACATGGAAAGAGGATTTCAGACACATACAATCAGAAAAACAAGGGAGCTGGGCGGCCTGTGGAAGCTGTCCGTGCCGGGGCAATCCGCAAGACAGGTCTGTGTGCCCGGCTGCTGGGAAAACTGTCCGGGGCTGGAAAACTACCGGGGCAGCGCCGAATATGAAAAGGAGTTTGAAGGCGGCGGAAATCTGCACTTCCTGTTCAAGGGAGTAAGCCACACCGCAAGAGTCTTTCTGGACGGACGGCAGATTGCGTACCATTATAATGCTTTCACCCCCTTTGAGGCCGTCGTCCCGGACGCAAGCGACGGCACACACCTGTTGAAAATACAGGTAGATAATTCCTTCAACGAGGAATCCGCCCTGCACATCCCCAACGATTATTTTACCTACGGCGGAATCAACCGCCCGGTAATCCTGGAGGAGGTGGGAGACGCCTTCCTGGAGCGGCTGCATTTTAAGCCTTTCCGAAAGGACGGAATATGGCACGGAGCGGTGAAAGTAAGACTTCGCTCCTTTGTCCCCGGGATGCCGGTAAAAGTAAGGCTTTTGCTGGACGGCGCGGAGTTCGCGCTTTTAGAGGGGACAGCGGAATCCGAAACCGTTATTTTGCAGGATACCTTCCCCTTCCCCGGCGTGCAGGCCTATGAACCGGACGCGCCGAAGCTCTATTCCCTCACCGCCATACTGCTGCAGGACGGAAAAGCCGCGGACGACCTGACTGACCGGATCGGCTTCCGCGAGATTTCGATTCGAGGAAACCGGATTTTCTTCAACGACTCCCCTCTGCTGATCAAGGGCTTCAACCGCCACGAGGATCACGGCCTCTTCGGCTGCGCCATTCCCTACGAGGCTATGGACTACGATCTGCGGCTCTTCGAGGATCTGGGAGCCAACGCGGTCCGCACCTGCCATTACCCCAACGACGAACGCTTTCTGGATCTGTGCGACGAACGGGGAATCCTGGTCTGGGAGGAAGGGCACGCCCGGGGTCTGAGCGAGGAACAAATGCGCCATAAAAATTTCAGACGCCAGAGCCTGGACTGCCTGGAGGAAATGATCGACAATCACTACAACCACCCCTGTATCTTTATCTGGGGGATTTTAAACGAATGCGCCAGCTTTACCGAATACGGCAGAGAAGTATATCGGGAGCAGTTTGACTTTATCCGGAAACGGGACGACAGCAGGCCCCTGACCTTCGCCAGCTGCCATTTCCAGTCCGATATCTGCCTGGATCTGCCGGACATCGTCTCGATGAATATCTACCCGCTTTGGTATCACAACTCTCCGGCGGACGAATATCTTTCACAGGTGTATCAATGGGTACAGACTACGGAAGGCGCAGGCAAGCCCTTCTTGATCAGCGAGATCGGCGCGGGAGCCATCCCCGGCTGGCACGCCCCGGGAAATCCCAAATGGTCGGAGGAACGTCAGGCCGAAATCCTGCAAAAACAGCTAAAAGCCGTCCTGAGTCATGAAGAAACCTCCGGCGTCTTTATCTGGCAGTTCTGCGACTGCAGGGTGCCGGACGACGGCTTCTACGGCCGCCCCAGATGCATGAACAACAAGGGAATCGTCGATGAATACCGGAGAAAAAAGCTGGCCTATCATACCATCCGGGAGATTTTCACGGGCGGGAAACAATAGGATGATAACCTTTTACCTCATATGAGGTCAGCCGTCACTACTTCCGATAGTGGCGGCTATTTCTTTTTGTCCCTGAATATTTTATAACACAAACTTATCAGGGCGACCAGGTGGCAACTCAGGGCCTTACGGGGTCAGCCTGCGCTCCAGGCGGACAATCTCCCGGCGGACGGCTTCTACCCAGGTGCCCTCTGTCTGGCCCTGAGAGGCCATGATGGTCAGCATCTGTTCCAGGGCGGCGATAGCGCCGGGAAGATCGCCGGCCAGCTCCCGGTACAGAGCGCCCATCTCCCAGTATGTGGTGGAGGGCTCCGGCTGCAATGCCTTTGCCCTTTCCAGCAGCTTCAGGGCTCCGGCGTAGTCGCCGGTCAGAGCATAGCCCTCGGCATAGAGTCCCCAGGCCGTGTCGCTGTCGGGAAAGTCCCGAACCATCTGCTCCCAGAGCTTCAGAGCCCCTGCCCGGTCTCCTGACCGCCAGGTGATCAGGCCCCGGTAGTAGAGAACTTGGCAGGTGTGCTCCAGCTTGTCCCATTTGTCACAGACCTCCATAGCCCGGGTGAACCGATCATCCTTCAAAAGAGCGTTTATGAGCCAGAAATATGCCGCAGAGACAGCGGGATGCTTCTCAAGCAATGCCGTGAGATAGTCGATGATCTCTCTGTGGGAGTCGGCCATTGTCCAATAGGGGCCAAAGAGCTGGCAGGAATAGGCCAGCCAGCCTAAGGCCTCCTGATTGTCGGCCTGTTGGGCCAAAGATACCCTGGCATACTGGGCCGCTCTTCGGCGATGCGTGTCGGCACGGTGGTTCTCCATCCATGCCAGCAGGCTGTATATCCGGGGATCGCCCGGCTCCCGCCGGGCCTTGTCCAGCAGGAAGTCCGCCTCCCGGTCTGCGACCGCAGGCTCCACATCCCGCTGGTAATGCAGCATATGCTCAATACGCTCTATTCTGGTCTCGTCACTGAGGGCGAAAAGCTCGTCAATGCTCACGCCAAAGTAGGCGCTGATGGCAGGGAGCAGACTGATGTCGGGCTCGGAAGCGCCGGTCTCCCACTTGCTCACCGCCTGGGCGGTGATGCCCAGTTGAAGGGCCATGGCCTCCTGGGTGACCCCGCGTCGGAGGCGCAGGGTCTTGATCTGATTTCCAATATTCATAGAGAGTCTCCTTACTCCCGGCTCAGGTTCACCGTGGTTTGAAGAGAGAGGGGAAGAGCCTGGTGGGTAATGAAAAGCAGGCCCCTCTTCCTCTTTTGCAGCTGTGCAAGCAGGCCTTCGATCCCTTGGGCATCCATGTTGTTCAGGGGCTCGTCCAGCGCCAGGAATGGAGTCTCCCGCAGAAGGGCCCGGGTCAGGAGGAGCTTCTGGCGCTCTCCGGGGGACAGGTTTCCGGCCTCCGCGGTAACAGCATAATCCAGCGGCTTGTCAAAGCCCATGGCATCCAGAAGGCTCCGGGCCCGGCCTCTACGGGTATCATCCGCAAACAGGTTCTCCCAGACCGTCCCCTGGAAAATGCAGCCGTCCTGCTCCT
>JAMPIG010000053.1 GCA_023662875.1 Roseburia sp.
TTCAGCCTTGGCTATACGATTGGTAAGAATAGCAAGGCACAAAAATAACCGCCCCTGTCTGCAAACATAGCGGTTATTTTTATAACACTATAGCGGGCTAACCGTCTATCGGCAGTACCCTTTTATACTGTTATACTACCATTTGTTTGCGTATATGTCAACAATATGATTTTTCAGATATTTAGGCTACGGTATTCAATTTTAAGCAATCAGTAGACTCGAAAACGGCTTCGCCGTTTCCTCGTTACCGCCGCATATCATATTGTAGCAAGTTTTCAGTATCTGGTGCGGCGATAAATTATCATTTATCCGCTTATTAATATCTATTCTGTCATCGATCGCTTTCATAACAGACACAACCTTATCCTGAAAAGCTCTATCAGGTACTACCACACTCATTTGCTTCAAATCAGCAATTGTAACATGACCTAACCCTGTCGTTTGCTTATTTGCAGCAATCTGTGTAAAATGCGGCTTTAAATATTTCAGAAGATAAAACAAAAAATCTTTTGAAACTCTTTCTTCATTCACCGTCACTTTAAAAATATGCTGATTAAGCCACCCTTCTTCCAATTGATATTTATACACGTCAATAGAGGTTTGCGGATTGCCTGACCACGAAAAAAGCAAATCGCCTTTATGTAAGCGAACCTCTTCACCATAATCACCTTGCGTAAAGGAAGTATTTGTCCCTATCCCGTTATTAAGTTCTGCAATTTTGATAACAGGTATACCTGTTTCTGCAAAATCTATCTTCTTGAAAGCCAAACCGTTTTTCCAACTTGCTAAGTCAAACAAATTACTTCTGGTTCCTAAAACAGATGTTTTAATGTTATACAGCGTCGTTTCATCAAAGCTCATACTCCATCCCTTTTCCCTACAACCACTTCTCCTCCAACTCTTTCTTCAACTCCTCAAACAGCGAGAAATTCCGCTCCTTCAATTTCCGGATCACCACCAAAGCCTGCTTATCACTGTAAGTGTATGCAAGAATATTCCGCGCATTCAAAATTGTAAGCCACCTGTCTTCATCAAAATCATTTCGTTCTGGTAGGCCATTTTAACAATAATTCTTGGCGAACCAATTTATTCTTCATAGCTGCCGTGCCGCTCTAAAATCCCCTACATAAACTTCCATGTCTGTTCAAAACAAATCTCAAACAATCATACTTCATACCCAATCGCCCCCAGCTTTCTCCTGATTTCATCCTCCAACTCGTGGGATTTGGCGAACAGATCAGACAGCTCCGATGTCAATCTTGTCATCTTCTCCTCAAAAGGCTCGCCATCGTCCTCCTGCTCCTCAATACCGACATACCGCCCCGGCGTCAGAATGTAGTCCTGCTTTGCAATGTCCTGTATTGTCGCGACAGCGCAGAAGCCCTTTACCTCCTCAAGAGTACCGTTCTGGAAAGCCTCGAAGGTCTCTGTCAATTTCCAAATATCTTCTTCGGTGAAATCCCGGTGTTTGCGGTCTACCATATGGCCCATCTTGCGGGCGTCGATAAATACCGTCTTGCCCTTCTGCTTCTTTCCCTTTGTTATAAACCAGAGCGTTGCAGGGATAGTCACACTGTAGAACAGCTGCGGAGGCATGGCGATGATGCCTTCAATCAGGTCGTCCTCAATGATTTTCTTTCTGATTTCTCCCTCACCGCCGCTTTGGGAGGACAGCGCTCCGTTTGCGAGAACCAGTCCGATTTTGCCGTTGGGCGCAAGATGGTGAATCATATGCTGAATCCATGCAAAGTTGGCATTACCGGCCGGTGGAATCCCGTATTTCCAACGGGCATCATCCTTTAGCTTATCCTGTCCCCACGGATTATAATTGAAGGGCGGATTGGCCAGTATAAAGTCAGCTTTCAGCGTCGGGTGCAGATCGTTTGTAAAGGTATCTGCGTGATAGGCTCCCAAATCAGCGCCAAGACCGCGAATTGTGAGATTCATGATGGCCATCTTCCAGGTATCCGGGTTAGCTTCCTGCCCATAAATTGAAATCGCTCCCCGATCGCCGGAGTGCGCCTGAATAAATTTTGCACTCTGCACGAACATGCCGCCGCTGCCACAGCAGCAATCATATACGCGGCAGTTTGAATAGGGCTTCAAAATAGAAACCAATGTGTTGACAATACTGGACGGCGTATAAAACTCACCGCCGCCCTTTCCTTCTTTCTCCGCAAACTGCGCAATACAGTATTCATAGGTTCTGCCAAGGACATCACGATTTCCTTCCGTTTCCCTCATATCCATATTGGTAAAAAGGTCAACGACATCGCCCAAAACCCTTTTATCCAGATCAGGGCTGGCATAATTCTTCGGCAGTACATTCTTCAGCCTTTTATTATCCGCCTCAATCGCACGCATGGCGTTATCGATGGTTGTCCCGATTTCCGGCTTATGAGCTGCCGCAGCAATTTTCTCCCATCGGGCGTCCTCCGGTACAAAGAAAATATTATCCTCCAGATAAGCGTCGGGATCGTTCTCAAAGCCGTCGCCCTCGGCGACAAGCTGCCGATATTTTTTATCAAAGGCCGTGGAAATATATTTCAGGAAAATAAGTCCTATGATGACATTTCTGTACTCTGACGCCGGGATATGCCCCCACAGCACGCAGGCCGCGTCCCAAATCTGTTTTTCAAAGCCGATATTAGCCGTATTCTTTTCAGCCACCTTATCTACCTCGCGTTTCGCTTTTTATCTCGTATCGGATTCCTGTCTGATAGCCGTATTCCGTCTCAACCGCTCTGATCTGCGGCAGTTACTTTATCTTTCTCAACCGCCCTGATCAACGGTTGTTTCTCTCCCGCCATATTCTTAGCTTTGCTTCATAAATTTTCGGAAGAGCCTCGAAAGATCACCTACAATCCATTGTCTCATTATACCGCTATTGTACCAAAAAGTCGAGTCCCATTGAATCATGCCTAAAACGTGAAATACCGCCAAATCCCCTGCAGCCTCATTCTTTCAAAGAATTATGGCACATATTTTCTGTCACCGCACACTAATCAGTCCCTCCGACCTCCACCCACTCCCCCGTTTTGAGAAAGCAGAAGATTCCCCGGTACTTTCCTGCCCGGTAAAGGCGCAGGACGATCTCCGTCATACAGGGAGTCAGCCTGTGGTAAACCCGGCGTCTCTCCCAGGGAAGTTCTTCTATATACTCCCTCTGCCGGGGATCCAATATCTGCAGCAGCTCCCGAAACTCCTCGGGCTTCTTCGCCGCAATCTCTCCGAAATCACAGGACAGATAAGAATTTTCCACCCCGTTTTCGGCCGTCTTCTCCCGCAACAGGCTATCCAAAGGATTCCCCTCGGAAACCCGCCTCTCCCGCCATTCCGACGCAGGCCTGCAGGTATTTTCCGCCGGGGAGGCTTTCACCGCGCGGCGAAAGCTGGGCCTGCCGTACTGGTCATACTCCCGGATATATTCCGCCTGTATGGGCGCTGTCCGCCGCTCTTTTGTATCCTCGCGCAGCACTGCACCCGTATCCAGCAGATGCTTCCACACGGCATTCCGCACCGTTTCGTAAGAAGCGGGAAAAGCCAGCTCCTTTCGAATCTCCTCCACCGTATAACCCAGATCCGTCAGATGCCGGATCGCTCCTCCGTTGGCCGCCTCCCAGGTAAAGTCTGTCAATGCTTTTTGAAACCAGGAACCCTCCTGCATTGTTTCCTCTCACCCCCGAATGATTACTTCCCTTTGATTATAACGAAAACAGGCTCACATCTCAATCATAAGATGCAAGCCTGTCTTGATTTTTTGAAAGAACTTTCACGCTGCAGTCATCAACGGCACAAACCCATTTGGTTCCACAGAATCTGTTGATTCCGGACTCCAAGTCACTCCATCGCCCCGTCTCCGCCCATAAGCCGCGTCATCTCCTCAATCCGGTCGATGGGAAACGGCGGCAGGGCCAGGGGCTTCATGGCGATCGACATAAGCTTCATGGGATTATCGTCCGCCGCCACGCGGTTGGAGCGAAGAACCCCGCAAACCCTGCATCGGTGAATGATCGCCCACTCTCCGTTTTTCCTCACCCAGACCGCAACCGCATCCATATATCCGCCGCAATCCGACTCCCGGTCTCCCGGCTCCACATCCACATGCAGGCTGGTCAGGCAGTTGGGACAATGATTCCGATGTCCGCTCCCGGCTCCTTCCGGTATCACCGGTCTGCCGCATACCTTACAGGTAAAGGTTTCCGCACAGGTATGATTTTTGTAGTATCCCTTTTCAAAAGATCTTTTCTTGTTTTCTCTGTTCAATTTTCCCTCCCAAAGGCTGATTGCTCTTTTCCTTTCCTTCGGAGGGCTTCATCCTTCTGATGATCCGCTGTACGCTTTTCCCGGTGAGAAAATAGGTATCCGCCAATGCCTCTACCGATATTCCCTCACAATATTTTGCGTAAATTTCAGCATTTCTCAGCTCCAATCTTTTTCTGGTCTCAGTCGCCGAACCCCAGGTTCTCTTTTCTTCCGCTCTTCTCGGAATATAGAGCATCTGACCGTCCACATACTGCTGCACGGAAGCCAGAAGCTCCCGGGGCAGAACCTCTTCCGCTTTCTTATAGCTCATAGCGCCCTCCTAATCTACACTGCGTTCAGGAACGGCAATGGCTATAACGTTTTTACACTGCTACAGCCATTACCGGTCTGCAGCGGTCTCCTTCTTATTTTTTTTCATATAGTTCTCCTTTCCTCCCTAAGTCAATCATCTCGCGGCATTCGCCAGGTCAACTTGCTGACTTTATGTCCTATGCAAGCGCTGACACAAAGTCAGCTGCGTTGGCCTGACTGTGTGCCTGAAGGGTACATTTTGCTCGCGGGAATAAATCTGTTGCTGCTTTTTTATTTTATCAGACCCGCTTTAACGCGGCAACCTCTTTTTCTTTTCAGAAACAAACCGGCTCCCCGGCCGAACCGTCGCTTTCCGATCCATAACAGGCAGGAAGGCACTCGGCAAAATCTCTCCCGAACTCCCATAAATGCCTGAACAGCAGCCAGGCAGCAACAAAGCGTAGACGATACGCGGCCAAAACGCAGCCAAAACAGCAAAACTTCTGCAATCCCTCTTGACATCTTCCTCAAACCGGCCTATAGTATCTCTAAAAGCTGCGCAGGCGCAGTATCATAAACCGCTAGGGGAGCACATCGCTGAGATTGAAGCAAAACGCTTCTAACCCTCACTACTTGACCCGGATAATACCGGCGTAAGGAAGCAAGACAGACAGGCGCGTCTCTTTCGCCGCTCTTTTTGTCCGTGATGTCCCCTCCTTAGCCAGAATAAGGAGGATTTTTTTATGTCAGATTTCTTTGCATTTCCCACCGTCAACAGCTGGGAGGAGGACGTTTTCCAGCTCACCGCCGCAGGCGTCGTAACCGTGGTCATCCTGCTGGGGCTCCTCATAGCGGCCGCTATACTGCTTCGTCCCAAAAAGGAACGGACCGTGAGGAACGCCACGCGTCAGCTGGTCTTTTCCGGAGCGGCCATGGCTCTTGCCCTGGTCACCTCAGAGCTGAAGTTCGCAAGGCTGCCCTTCGGCGGCTCCATCACCCTTTTCAGTATGCTTTTTATCGTGCTGATCGGCTACTGGTACGGCGCAAGGGCCGGACTGCTCACAGGCTTTGCCTACGGGCTGCTCCAGTTTGTCCTTGACCCCGTATTTTACTCGCCCTGGCAGCTCTTGCTGGACTATCCCCTGGCCTTCGGGGCGCTGGGGCTCTCTGGCTTCTTCCACAAAAAGAAGAACGGGCTGCTGGTCGGCTATCTGGTCGGCGTATTCGGCCGGTATGTCTTCGCCTGTATCTCCGGCGCCGTCTTCTTCGCTTCCTACGCGCCGACCCAGACGCCGCTGGGAATCGCCGTCTATAACCTGACCTACAACGCTACCTATCTTCTGCCGGAGGCGGTGGTGACAGTGATCCTCTTGTCCGTTCCCGCGGTCAAAAACGCCTTTGCCAGAGTCAAACAGCAGGCTACGCAACAATAAAATAAAAAGAATAGTTTACGGAATCTCTCATCATTGCAGGAAGCCGCAGACAAAATCCGGTGCGGCGCTGTCCCGGAAATCAATATTCCCCCAGGCGGAAGGAATACAGGATCTTCTCCTTCACCGGACGTCCCATCAGCTTTGTCAGCGCCTCGCTGTAATAATCCAGCTGGGTTTCATAGCGGTTCCAGAGCTCCTGCATGGAGGAGACGGCGTCCGTCTTATAGTCCAGCAGTACGAGGCCGTCCTCTTCCTCAAAGAATACGTCGATGATTCCCTGAATCAGGACGTTCTCTTCCGCCGGGAACTGTTCTCCCAGCCGGGACGCGCTGATTCCCATGACAAAGGGCTGCTCCCGGTAGAGCTTTCCGGCCTCCGCCGCCCGGAGCATCCTCCGGGCCAGGTCGGAGCGCAGAAACTGCAGAAGCTTCCCCTGATTCACAGCGTCGGCATACTCCTGCTTCAGGCGTTTTTCCGCCGTCTCCCGAGTCAGGAACCGCCCAAGTCTCTCCGGCAGTCCTTCCTCCGCCCCCTCCAGCAAAAACGGAAAATCCATCAGCTCCATCACCCTGTGATAAGCGTTTCCGCGCACAGTTCCGCTGACCTTCTCCTCCTCCCGCCGAAAAGCAGGGATGTAGGGCTGGACTTCTTTTTCCTCAAAGGCATGAAAGGCCGCCTCGTCCCGATCCGCCATAGCGGCGATCTTCAGCTCCGAAACGGTAGTCTTCGTATAAAGGCCGGCCAGATCCTCATAGGCGTATTCCCTGTGAAGACGCCGACGCAGCTGCTCCAGCGCCGGACTGCCCTCCATACCGGCCGCCTGCTCCAGAAGCTGTCGTCTGTCGTGCAGGGCCAGCTGCTCTCTCCAGTCCGCTGCAGACAACTCTTCCTCTCCCAGCACTCTTACCCGGAAGGAGGTTCCCCCGATCACCGGCAGCAGAAAGTCCATATAGCTGGAGCTTCCCATAAAATCCGGATAATCCAGCGCTTCGCCCCCGTTTTCCCGGGCCGCCTCCCATTTTTCCTCCGCCTGCTCCAGCGCAGCCGTCAAAATCAGCTTTTCCCTGGCCCGGGTCATGGCGACGTACAGAACCCGCAGTTCCTCCGAAAGGCTGTCCTCCCGCAGCTTCCGGGTCAGAATATTCCGCCGCAGGGTTTTGTTCCGCAACCGCCTTTCCGGATTCACATAGTCCGTGGCAAGCCCCAGATCCACATCCAGAATCAGGGAACGGTTCGCATCCTGAAAATTAAAGCGCTTGCTTAAGCCTGACACAAAGGTCACGGGAAATTCCAGGCCCTTGCTCTTGTGGATACTCATAATTCTTACCACATCGGCGTTTTCGTCCAGCAGCTCCGCCTCCCCGTAATCCACGTCGTACTTTTCCAGCTGCTCCATATAGCGCACAAAGTGAAACAGGCCGAAATAGCTGGTCTTCTCGAAATCCGACGCCCTGGTAAAAAGCATCTCCACATTCGCCCGGCGCTTCCCGCCCGCCGGTAAGGCCGTAACATAGTTCAAATAGTCAAAATCTGTCACCAGCTTCGTCAAAAGCTCACGAACGGGCAGATAGACCGTACATCGGCGGTAGCGGGCGATCTGATCCAGAAAACGGGCCGTCTTCCGACGGAGGGGCGCAAGGCTGTCGGCCGGAAGACGGCCTTCCCCTGCACCGGCTTCATGATCTTTCCGGTGCAGCTCTGACTTCTCCTCCCCCTCTTCCGACCGCGCCTCGGCCGCAAACTTCACCGCCGCCTCATAGAGCGTGCAGTCCCTGCCGCCGCTGCGGATCAGGGCGATCTCCTCGTCCGTAAAGCCCCCGAAGATTGATTTCATCACTCCGAACAGAGGGATATCCTGCCGGGGATTATCCAGTACACGCAGCAGCTGCAGCAGCTCCTGTACCTCCGACGCGCCGAAATACCCCGTCCGGGAGGTAATATAGACCGGGATGCCTTCCTTTTCCAGTACCTCCTGGAATACATCGTCCCAGCCGCTGTTCGTCCGCAGCAGGATCACAATATCCGAGTACCGCAGGGGGCGCAGCTCCCCGCTCTCCCTGTCCGTGACGGAAAAGCTCTCCCGCAGCTCCCTGATTCTTTTTGCGATCGCCGCCGCCTCCGCCTGCTTCTCCGTCAGCCCCGCCTCCCTCGACGGCTTCTCGATCAGCAAAAGCTCGCTCTCGTTTCCTTCGTTCTCCGGGTAGACCGCCCCGGGATAGAGCGCCGCCCGGTCGTCGTATTCGATCCCCCCCGTCTCGCGGCTCATCAGCCGGGAGAACACCTGGTTCACCGCCTCGATCACCTGTCCCCGGCTGCGGAAATTCCGGGAAAGGTCGATCCTGACCCGGGATCCTCCCTCCTGAGCGTAGGTATTGTACTTCTCCAGAAAAAGCTCCGGCCGGGCAAGACGGAACTTATAGATGCTCTGCTTGACGTCACCCACCATAAAACGATTGAACCGGCCTTCCTCCTCCCCGGATATGGCGCTGAGAAGATACTCCTGTACCAGGTTGCTGTCCTGATACTCGTCGATGAGAACCTCCTCAAAATACTGCCGGTATTCCAGCGCCACCCTGCCGGGCCGGGCTTCCCCTTCCTCCCGCGCAAGCAGGATCTCCAGGGCAAAGTGCTCCATGTCCGAGAAGTCGATCACCTTCTTCTCCCGCTTCTTCTCCGCCATCCGCCGCTGAAACTCCGAAACCAGATCGATCAGCGTCGCTACCGGCTCCCGGCATTCCAGCCCCTGCTCTACCGCCAGGGAAAGGGGCGTGGTAAAAAGGCCCTCCGCAGCCCCTTTAACGCTCTTCTTCAGCTCCGCCCGCAGGTTCCCCGCCAGCTCACGCTTCCCGGGAGAGACGCTCTCATCCTTTCGGGAGGAGAGACGGCCGAAGCTTATCGCCGGCAGATACGCCGCATACTCGGCCAGGCTGCCGCAGCGCTCCAGCCGCTCCAGCTGCTCCAGCTCGTTATCCACCGTCTCCCCGTACATATAGGGCCCGTCCGGCTCCTGGCAGATTCCCTGAATCCGCTTCATCCGCCGGACCCAGCCCCGCGCCATAGCCTGCAGATGTCCCGTCAGATACCTGCCGCAGGCGCTGGTCTCCAAGGCCTGCTCATCCTCCAGGTCATAATCCCGCTTTCTCTCCTCCAGCCACTCCGACGGCCAGGGAAAGCTGTCCGCATACCGGGAAAGCTCCAGGATATGCTGCTCCAGCACGCTCTCCCGGCCCCCGGGGCAAAAATACTCCACACAGCGGCGAAAAGACTCCTCCCCCGAGGCATAAGCGTCCTCGATCAGTTCTCCCAGCGTCTCCTCCCGCATCAGCCGGATTTCCCCCTCGTCCGCGATGCGGAAGGCCGGATCCAGCCCGATCTCGTTAAAATGATTCTTCAGCAGGAAGAGACAAAAGCTGTCAATCGTTGTGATCTGGGCGTTATGCAGCAAGGTGGCCTGCCTTTGGATATGCTCGGACTCCGGGTTCCGGGCCAGCCTCGCGGCGATCCCCGCCGCGATCCTCTCCCGCATCTCCGCCGCCGCCGCGTTGGTAAAGGTAACGATCAAAAGACGGTCAATATCCACAGGATTTAAACCGTCGCAGACCTTCTTTACGATCCTCTCCGCCAGCACCGCCGTCTTTCCGCTGCCCGCGGCGGCGGACACCAGAATACTGCTGCCCTGCAGATCGATCACTCTCTGTTGTTCCGGTGTAAATATTACCGCCATCCTCCGCCTATCCCTCCTGCATCCTCCCCAGCGCCTCCGCCGGGGTCATATCCTCCAGCTTCCTCTTTTCGCAGCCCGGCATAGCCGCCTCAAAGCCGCAGACCCGCTTATAATCGCACCAGGTACAGGCCTCCTCGCCGCCCATCTCGTAAGGGTTCAGGGAAACCGTTCCCGTCAGGATCTCCCGGCCGATCTCCGCGATTTTCCGGCTGACATAGCCGGATACCGTCCGCAGCTCCTCCCGGCTTAAGACCGATGACCGGGCGCTGAAGCTGCCGTCCTTCTTTCGCTCTACGGGTATGATGTCCGACCTGTCTCCCATTTCCTGGTCGAGCCGCTCTACAACTCCCGGCTCGCTGCTTACCACACCCTTCATCCGCAGCTGCCGGACGATCTCCGCGTCGATCTCTTCCTCCGTCAGCTCCGTCGGCGCATCCACCGCAGGGTCGTCGATATGATAATACAGCATGGCCGCAGGAACGATCTCCTTGCCGGGGTGCTTCCCCGCCTCCACCTCCATCGCCGCGTTCATATAGACCACCAGCTGCAGCTGCAGCCCGTAGTAAAGCGCCGCCAAATCAAAATGACGGTTGCCGGATTTATAGTCGATTACCTTGACGTAAACCCGGTCGTCCTCCTCCGCCACGTCAATCCGGTCGATCCTGCCCTGAAGCCGCATCTTCTCCTCCGGGGACAGAGACACATTCACGCTGTCCAGGTTCTCCGCAAAGCGGAAGGAAAGCTCGTAGGCGTCCGGCTGGAAGGTTCCCCTCCGCAGCTGCTTCTGCAGAGTCAAAACCGTCCGGGTCAGGATTCTGCCCATCCGCACGATGGCATACTCGTTTCGGGCGCTGCTGTAGAGCACCGTTTCCCCGTAGGAGGCCGCATATGCCTCCAGGGCCGCCTGCACCGTCTTCCCCGCAAACTCCTCCGGAAAATCAAACCAGGTATATACGCTCTCCCCCAGCTTACCGGCAAACTCCTCCAGCACCGCATGATATACATTTCCCATATCCACCGCCTCAAAGGAAAAGTCCTGCCTCTCCTGCAGGGTCAGCCCGTACTGCAGAAAATGCCGGTAAGCGCAGGCAGCATAGGTCTCCAGCCGCGACACACTGTTCTCCAGCCGCTTCCCGTAAAGCGCCGAAGCCACCGCCGCGGAAAGGCCGCTGTCCCGGTAGCGCCGGAAGGCCGCCTCCGTCAGAAAACTCCTCTCTCCCTCCAGCTCTGTCTCCCCGAAGGCCCGGTACAGAGTCAGTACCTCTTCCTCCTGCTCCGGCGCGAGGACTCCTGTCGCATATTCCCGCAGGCCTCTCGCCAGATAGCCCGCCCCCTCTTCGGGGGTTACGATCTGCTCCAGGGCGCTGCGCAGCTCCGGATACTCCGTCCGAAGCCCCGGGAACAGCTTTTTCACCGTGTCGATCAGATAGGCGGGACGGATGGATTTCCCGGCGCTGTTGATCTTGGAACAGGATAAATAGAGCTTCTGGGAAGGCTTCGTCATATTCAGATAAAGGTACAGCCTCTGGATAAACATCTGCTCCCGGGGGCTGGGGGCCAGCTCCAGTCCGGAGTCCCGCAGATACTCCCGATCCATGTCCGAAATGATGCCGCCCTTGGATGCGTTCTTGGGAATATTGCCGTCGTTGACCCCCAGGAAAAACAATACCTTTACCTGCTTCAGCCGGGTCCGCTCCATATCGCCCACCACCACGCGATCCACGTTCTGGGGGATCGTTCCGACCTGGATCTCCCCGAAGCCCGCCTCCAGAATATCCGCAAACTCCTGCAGCGAGATCACTTCCTCCCCCAGAAGCTCATAAATCTGCTCCAGCAGCTCCAGAATCAAGCGGTAAATCTGGGCGTACTCCCTGGCCCGGGAAAGCTGCCCCTCCCGCTCAAAGGCCGCCTCGTAGACGGCAAGCTTACTCTGCACCTGATTCTGAACCAGAAAATCATACAGCTTGTTTACATAGCTCCTGACCGGCTCCTTCTCCTGCATCCCCAGCATGGCCACCTGGCTCGTCAGCCGCTCCCGCAGACCGTTCAGCTTCGCCAGCGCCTCCTCGTCCGCGGCCTCCGGCGTCTTCCGCACAAAAAGCCTGCCGTAAGCCCTGGCACCCCGCAAGCCCGTCCGGATCACATAGTTTTCCAGAAGATCTACCTCCTCCGGCTCCAGACCGGTCAGTCCGCTGCGAAGATAGTGAAACACCGCCTCATAAGAAAAATCCTTTCGATAAAGCTCCAGCGCGCTCTTGATGTATTCCACCATGGGATTCAGCAGAATCCCCCTGGTTCTGTCGATAAAGCAGGGGATCCCCATCTGGGCAAACTCCGTCTCCACATAGGGCGCGTACCCCGCCAGATCCCCCACAATCACGGCAAAATCCCGGTAGGCAAGGTTCCTTTCCCGGATCAGCTCGCAGATTTTTAACCCCGTCTGATGTACCTCATCCCGGGGCGTGGTCGTCTCGAATATTCCGATCTCCGACTGCTCCTCGGGATAAGGGCGCACCGAATAGCGGAACAGGTTCCGCTCCAGATGCTGCAGGGCCGGGGCCTGCTCGAAGCGGCTTCGGCGGCTTACACGCAGGTCGCACCGGGAGGACAGGAAGGCGTTTTCATGCGCCGACACCACAAATACATCCCGTCCCCGCGCAACCTCCGCCTCCTCGGCCAGTCGGCTCAGATCCGCCACGGTCTTCTTGCTTAAGTGGAACAGTCTCTGCTCCCCGTCCAGGCAGTAAGGATCCTCCCCCTGCCCCAGGACGATCGTAACGATCACTTCCCCGCAGACCCGCATCAGCTCCTGGATCACCCGGTTCTGGATCGGCGTAAATCCGGTAAATCCGTCGAATACCACGACGCTTCCCGGCAGCAGCCGGGACTTTTTTAACGACCTGCAAAGCACATCCAGCGTCTCCTCCGTCGTGATAAAATTCCCTTGTATGTATTCCCGGAAGCCTTTATAGATCGTCTCCAGATCCTTCAGCTTCTGCACCAACGCGCCCCGTTTTGCGGCGTACTCGATCAGCTTCGATACATCCTCCGTCCCGATTCCGTACTGCATAAATTCGGAAATCGCGCTCTTCACCTCATGAATATAGCCCTGCCTGTGCAGAAAGCTGCCCAGAACGGGAAGCCTGTCCTTCAGGCCCGCGGCCACCTTCTGCAATACGAGACTCTTTCCCGTATCGTCCAAAACCGGGATATCCTCGCCTCCCACCTCTTCCATGATGCGATGGTTCAGCCGCCCGAAGCTCAGCACGTCGATATTCATGATCCCGCCCTTTTCGTGGAGCGTCACCAGATCCTTCTGGGTCTGCATGGTAAACTGATCCGGCACAATGATCAGAAAATTCTTCTTTTTATCTTCCTCCGCCCTCCGAATGATCTCCTCGTAGAGCAGCCGGCTTTTTCCCGCCCCCGAGGGGCCAAATATAAATTTCAGACTCATCTCATCTCTCCATGCTAAGGCCGTCTCTGCGCCCCCGGCTGCGTTTTCCGCATCTATGCTCCTGTTTCGCGGCCTGTCTCCGCACTTCCTCTGTCTTCAGCGCCTGCTCCCTGTTGTTCCCTCAGCATACTCCCGTTTTCGGTCTATACCCGCGCTTCCCTTATTTTCAGCGTTTGCTCTCTGTCGTTCCCTCGGCATACGCCCGTTTTCGGTCTATGCCCGCGCTTCCCTTATTTTCAGCGCCTGCTCCTTGCCGTTCCCTCGGCATACGCCCCCCGCGCGGAAATCATCCCTCCAGGGAAGACGGTTCCAGGTAAAACCGCCACAGATAATCCGCCGCTTCCTCCGCGTAATCGATGCCGATTCGCTTCCCCGCCCGAATCTGCTCCGGCTCTATCGCAATCCCTTCGGTCACATAAAAATCCTCGCTCACCGTCAGATCGATATCATTGTCCGCCCGGGTGATCCCCATGGCGATACAAAGCTTTCCGGGGCCGTCCGCCAGGTGCTTTTCCAGAGACTTCGGCAGCTTGTCTACGGCTCTGTCTGCCATGTCCCTACCGGCAAATCGAAACATTCCGCCTGATCCTCCGACCTGTCTTTCTTCCGCCTTTTCTCTTTCCTCCCGCCTGCCGCGCCTCCTCTGCATCTCGGCCAGTCTCAGCCCATACATCCTCTCCCGGGACTCCGGATCCGCCGGAACCACGCTTCGCAGCAGCACCGCCTGGGGAATCCCCTCTGTCATGGCGGCGATATTCATACAGCTGTACATCCCGTAAATCAGATACACATACGAGGTTCCGCCCGTGTGATACATGGGCTCGGTCCGCTCCGTGCGCCTGCCTCCGTAGGTATGGGAACCCTTATCCTCCTCGCCCATGTAGCTTTCCGCCTCTGTGATGATTCCCCGGACAAAGCCGGCCGACGTCCTGTGCACCAGGATTTTCCCCAGCAGCTCCCGGGCGACCGTAATCCCGTCCCGGGCAAAGAATCCGCGGTCAAGACGCTTCCGTCTCTCCGCTTCTTCCGCGCTGCTCTCCTGAAAAAGCTCCGCCTGCATACCCTGCCTGTCCTTTCTGCCGCCGCTCACTTTTCATCCTCCCCAATCCTTCCGTCTCCATTGACTACTCCGATCGATTTCTCCTCGCCTTATCCGACAGATATCGTCCCGCCTTAAGGTCATTCCGGATTCTGATGGCAAAAAGCGCGTCTTCTCTTTAGGAGCCGGGCGAATCCTCCTGTTAAGGGGCTTCGCCGTACATTTACCGCTCCGGTTTATCCCGAAACGCCCAGAGCTTGTTCAGGAAAAAATTGACCGGGACGGTAAAAAACAGATTCAGCAGCGGCGCAATATATTTGGATAGCCCAAACTCTTCAATCCAGACAAAGGACATAACATTCTCCAGAATGTAACCCGTAAATCCGTAGGAAAGAAAGCATTTTCCCAACGCCTTCCAGAGATTACGTCTGCTGCCCTCCGCCTTTGTAAAAACATATTTGTTGTTCCAGTAAAAGGACCAGAAAATGCTGACGGTAAAAGCGGCCGCGTTTGCCAGAAGATAGTCCCGCTTCCATTCCAGGCCGCTGAGAAGGAAGACAATCAAAGCGTACAGGATATAGAATACCAGAGTATTGCTGGCTCCTACCAGGCCGAATTTGACAAACTGAATATAAGGCTTTAATTTTTCGTTTTCCAATATTCTTTTCAGCATCCCGTTACCCCTGAAACCGGTTCATCCAATGAATGACATAATCCTGCTCGTCTTTTGTCATTCCGTAAAACAGCGGAATCGACAGAACGGACTTCGCGTACCGCTCCGTGATCGGCAAAAAGCCTTCCGTAAATCCCAGATAACTGTAAGCCTCCGACAAATGGGGCGGAATCGGATAATGAATGATGGTGCCGATCCCCTTATCTTTCAGATATTCCGCCAGCTCATCCCGCCTGTCGGATCTGACTACAAACTGATGCCATATATGCGTTGCGCCCTCCCGAATCCCGGGAAGCCCGAATTTTTCTCCGTCCAGCTCCCGCAGATATCTCTCGCAGATCTCCCGCTTCTGCTCCTCCAGCTCCTGCATATGTCCGAGCCGTACCCGCAGAAGCCCCGCCTGCAGCTCGTCCAGCCGGGAATTTGCGCCGACAACTTTATTGTAATATCGTTTTTCGCTGCCGTAATTTCGAAAGACCCTCACATCCTCCGCAATTTTGTCGTCGTCTGTGACAATAGCTCCCGCGTCCCCGAACGCACCCAGATTTTTAGAAGGGTAAAAGGAAAAACAGCCGATATCTCCAAAGGTTCCCGTCATCCGGCCGTTAAATTTTGCCCCGTGGGACTGAGCGCAGTCCTCCACGACCCGCAGATTGTACCGATTGGCAATCCGCATGATCTCTTCCATATTGGATGCCTGCCCGTAAAGATGCACCACAAGGATTGCCTTCGTCCTGTCCGTGATCTTCTCCTCCAGCTTCGACGCATCCAGATTATAATACTCATCCGGCTCGACAAACACCGGCGTGGCCCCGTTTATCGTAATCCCCATCACAGAGGCGATGTAGGTATTGCCCTGCACCAGAACCTCATCGCCCGCGCCGATGCCCAGAATGCGGAACGCAATCCAGAGCGCATCCAGCCCGCTGGCCAGTCCCACGCAATGTCTGCTGCCGACATAATCGGCAAATTCCGTCTCAAAGGCGCTCACCTCCCGGCCCAGTACATACCACCCGGAGCGCAGCACCTCCAGCGCCTTTTGTTCAAACTCTTCCTGATACATGTAAAATCCCCTGTCGAGGGTGTTTGCCATTATATCCATTTTTCACCTCCTGCACGCTTCAGCGCGCACTCTCCGTTTCTTCCGAAGTATCCTGCCCCTCCTTCGCCCGGTAATAGCGCCAGTTCCGGCCTTCTCCCACCGGGTCGTAATTTTCATTCACCCACCGCATGATCCAGGAGGCGTCCTGCATCAACATGGCGTTGGAAGACATGCTGACCGCCACTACGGTAGGCTCTTTTTCGGGATAAAGCTCCAGATATTCCAACAGCAGTTCATTGTAAGCAGGGACATCAATGGTTGAGTAATTGCTGATATCAGCATCCGTCAGCAGAAATTCCATAGAATCTACCAGCCAATCTCCCACCAACAGCAGGGAATCCTCCGATGTAATAAACTGATTGTGATCCTCCGCATCAAAGGCAAGCCGATGATAGGTATTATAGTCGCAGATAACGCCAAGGCACGGGCCTGATCTGACAATTGTATCCGCCTCATGCACCAGATAGATGCCCTTCTGATTGGCATAGCCCCAAATCACCAGCCCCCGGTGCATGACAACCAGACCGCAGACAAAGAACAAAAAAGTCCAAATCTGCTTTTTCCGGTGCCGGAGCGCCGCCAGTGAAACCACACCGCCCAATACCATATAGGGAACCATGGTAATCAGCCCCAGAGCTGTCAGCAGACAAGTGGCTAAAAAAGCTCCCAGGGCAAAAAGGTTTCCGGCAAGCCAGACGGTTTTTTCCAACTCGTCCATATCCTTGTAGCAGGAACAACTGAGCGCCATCAACAGGGCCGGCAGGATATAAAAGGTGCAGGTCCAGTCCAGTCCGGTCTTCTTTTGCAAAAAGAGAAGGGCAAGTTCGGACACAAACAATACCATTCCGTAGACGGCAAAAAAGTCAACGGTTCTTTTCAGCAGCCTGCGCAGCGCCCACATTAAAAGCCATGTAAAGGCTCCGCAGAGAACCAGCCAGGAAATGGCTACGATAACCCCGTAAAAATAATTCCACACGCTTACAACAGCCCCGTCGCTGTGGGGGTCTGCATAAAATATATTTCTCAGGTTCCGGATAAAAGCCGCAGGCCCTGCCTTGCAGACAAAATAACCTGTGTAAATCCCTCCGAACAATGCGCATACGCCTGTAAACAGTCCGATATTCTTCCACCGTTCTTTTGTCCTGAAAAACAAGATCAGAACCGCCGGGAAGTAAACCAACAGGCAGGACGGATAGGACAGAACCTCCAGACAGAGGAAGAAAGCCGCAAAGCACAGATACCGCCTTTTCTCCTGCTCTCTGACAAAGGAAACCATGCACAGAAAAAGAAGAACCGAAAATCCTATCTGAAGATTTGCATACTCCGGAAAAGGAGTCTGCTTTGCCCGAAACAGGATGAAAAACGCGGCCGCAAGCTGGGCGACATCGCTTCCCGCAATTGTTTTCAACAGTCTGTAGAGCAGGAACCCAATGACAGCATGAAAAGCGGTTCCGACAATCTGCAGATAGATCATTACTCCCGTGTAGGAAGGAACCAGGAAACGGTACAGCCACATAAAAAAATCTGTAAAGAATATGGAGGTCTGGTGAGGCTCCCACATCTGCCGGAACATCCCGTCCCCCTTTAAATGCCGGAAGGACATTGCCACAGTATAGGCATTGTCAAAACCAGTATCCGTAAAAATACTTTTTATGCTGGCTAAAACTACTGCCGTCCACAAAAGAGCCAGACATAATTTCCTGTGTTTTTCCAAAAAACTTATCATATTCCGCATCCTTATCCTTTTCTGAGAGATCAGGCGACATCGCTTCCTGCAGCGTTCTGTCACTGCGTCTCCCTCGCCCGATAATAGCGCCAATACCGGCCGTCTCCCGCCAATTCATAATTTTCCTCCACCCACTGCATGATCCAGGAGTCAACCGGTATCCGCAGAACGCCGTAATAACTGCTCACCGCCACTACGGTAGGCCTTTTCTCCGGATAAATCTCCATGTAATCCAGCAGTTTTTCATTGTAAACCGGAGTATCTATGGTAGAATAATTGCCGATGTCGGCATCCGTCAGCAAAAACTCCAGAGAATCGATCACATAATCCCCTACCAGCAGCAAAGTGTCCTCTGACGAAATATACTGTTTATGGTCGTCCGCATCGCAGCGCATCTGATAATAGGTCATATAGTCGCAAAGCACGCCCACGGAAGGCCCGGATCTGACAACCGCAGCCAAATCCTGCACCATCCAGATATTGTCCTTGTTGGCATACCCCCACACCACCAGCCCCCGATGTACGGTAACCAGCGCACAGACAGCCAGCAAAAAGGTCCAGATCTGTTTTTTTCTGTGACGCAAAGCCGCCAGCGAGACGACGCCTCCCAGCACCATATAGGAGGCCATCGTAATCAGTCCCAGATCCGTCAGCAGCAGGGTGGACACAAAAGAACATAGAGCAAACAGATTTCCCGCAAGCCAGACCGTCTTTTCCTGCTCCTCCATGTCCTGATAGCAGGGGCAGCTGAGCGCCATCAGCAGAGCGGGCAGGATATAAAAAGTACACGTCCAGTCCAGTCCCGTCTTTTTCTGCAAAAACAAGAGCGCAAGCTCCGTTACAAAAAGAACAATACCATAGACGGCAAGAAAATCAAAGCGTTTCTTCCAAAGCTTTTTCGCCGTCCACAGCACAAGCCAGGCAATTCCCCCGCAAACCGCCAGCCAGACGATCGCCGCCGTGATGCCGTAAAAATAATTTCCGGTACTGATATAGGCTTCCCCGCTGTGGGAATCCGAGTAAAAAATATTCGCCAGATTCCGCAGGAAATCCCGGAAGCCTATCCTGCAGATAAAGTAACCCGCATAAATCCCGCCGAACAGCGCACACACTCCCGTAAACAGCCCGATATTCTTCCAGCGCTCCTCCGTCTTTAAGAACAAAATCAATACCGCCGGAAAATAAGCCAACAGACAGGACGGATAGGAAAGAATCTCCAGACACAGGAAGACCGCCCCCAGACACAGCAGGCTCTTTTTCCTCTGCTCCTTCACAAAGGAAACCAGGCATAAAAACAGGAGCGCGGAAAACGCGATCTGAAGATTGGCAAACTCCGGAAAGGGAGTCTGCTTTGCCCGGAGCATGACAAAAAACGCCGCCGCAAGCTGGGCAATATCGCTTCCGGCAATGTTCTTCAGCACTTTGTAAAGGAAAAAGGCGACAAAAGCAAAAAAGACAGTTCCCACGACCTGCAGATACAGCACCACGCCTGTGTAGGAGGGAACAAAAATGTGATAGAGCCACATGAAAAAGTCCGTGAAGAAAATGGAGGTCTGGTGAGGCTCCCACATCTGCGCAAACATCCCGTCTCCCTTTAAATGACGAAAGGACATGGCAACCGTATAGGCGTTATCGAAGCCGGTATCCGTAAATATGCTTTTGACACTGGCCAGAACCACTGCGATCCACAAAAGGATAAGACACTTCTTTTTATGATTTTCCAAAAAGTTTATCATTTTTCCGAGTCCTTATCCTTTATCTCATCCACAATATACGGGGGACGGTTCCTTGCCGCGTCCAGGACTCTCCAGATATATTCGCCGATAATGCCCAGCATCAGCATCAGCATTCCGAACCCGAACAACAGCACGCACATAAGGGAGGCCCAGCCATTGGGGGGGGTAGTCGTAGTAAGTTTTTCCACGAGGACGGAGATAAACAGAGCCAGCGCCGCAAGGTCGAAAAGAACGCCCAGCCCCATCATCAGGCGGAGCGGCAGATAAGAAAAGCTGAAGATGGAATCCGCCACCAGCTTTACCTTTTTGGAAAGCGTCCATCTGGATTTCCCCACTTCCCGATCCTGACGCACAAAATAAATCATATCGGTTTTAAATCCAACCCACATCACCTGCAGAGTGAGAGAGGAATTTTTCTCGTCCAGACGCTCCAGCACCTCGATGACCTTGCGGTCGATCAGGTAACAGTCGCAGCCGCCTGCAGGCATATTTTTATTGACCATCTTCCGGATCAGGGCGTAGTACAGATTTGCGAAAAACACCTTGACCCTGTTTTCTTTACGTTCCTTTCGAACCGCCAGGACAACCTTATTTCCCCTCTTCCAGCTCTCATACATTTCCAGAATCAGGGAGGAGTCCTCCTGAAGATCCGCCTGCTTCGTCACGGCGCAGTCTCCCGTACACGCGGAAAGACCCGCCAGGATCGCCGCGTGCTCCCCATAGTTTTTCGACAGCTTTACACAGCGGATGTTTTCGTCCCTCTGACGAATCCGGTTCATGATCTCCCAGGAATTGTCCCCCGAGCCGTCGTCCACAAAGACAATCTCATACTCCCCCAGCCTGTCCAGTATTTTCGCCTTCATATCCTCATATAAAAGCTCCAGCGTATCGGAATTATAATATACCGGCACCACAATAGAAATCTTGCTCATTAAAAATTTCTCCGTTTCCTGTCCCGAATAAGGTCATGATATCGTGAGCACAGCTTCGCTCACGACGGATGGCCATTCGGCCGTTTCCTGTCCCGAATAAGGTCATGATATCATAGAGCGCTTGCAATGGTCAAGATGTATCGGTTTAGAGGGAACAGTCAGTTAACGGCCCTTCTTCTCAAAAACCTCCCGTATCGTCCGCTTTAACTGCTCCAGAACGATAGGCTTGGAGATATGGGCGTCCATCCCGGACTCCAGCGCGTCCCGGATATCGTCCACAAAGGCGTTGGCCGTCATGGCGATGACGGCGATTTCCCTTGCGTCAGGGCGCTCGCTTTCCCGGATGGCCCGGGTTGCCTCGTAGCCGTTTAAGCGGGGCATCTGAATATCCATCAGAATCAGGTCGTATTCCCCGGGGGCGGACGCTTCAAATTTATCCACCGCCTCCTGCCCGTCCGCCGCCGTATCGCAGTCGGCACCCAGGGTAGTCAGAATCTTCACCAGAATCATCCGGTTCACGTCGATATCGTCCACCACCAGGATCCGTCTCCCCTCCAGGACACGCTCCGCGTCGACGGAGGTTTCTTTCTTCCCGGTCTCCCTCATCCGCCGGATCGTGTTCTTAAAGCTGCTCATAAAGAAGGGCTTGGGCAGGAAATGCTCGATGCCCACCTCCAGCGCCTCCTCCTCGATATCCGCCCAGTCGTAGGCGGTAAACAGGAAAATCGGAATCTTCACGGGATAGTTCTTTCGGATCAGGCGGGCCGTCTCCAGACCGTTTAAGCCGGGCATCTTCCAGTCCAGCAGCATCAGGTCATAGGGCTCCCCGCCTTCCCTGGCGGCGCGGATCATCTCCACCGCCTGGACGCCGTGGGTGGCAAACCGGGTCACCACGCCGGTTCCGGCCATCTTCTTTATGATATCCCGGCAGATATTCTCGTCGTCATCCGCCACAATCATGCGCCGGACGCCGTGCCGCTCCCAAAACCTCGGATCCTCCTCCTTTTCCTGGATCCGCAGCTCCAGCTCCACGGTAAAGGTACTCCCCTGACCGAGTCGGCTTTCCACCCGGATATCTCCGCCCATCAGATCGACCAGGCTCTTCGTGATCGCCATGCCAAGACCCGTCCCCTGAACCTGGTTCAGGGCCGTCTCCTTTTCCCGGGTAAAGGGGTCGAAGATCACGCGCTGATATTCCTCGCTCATCCCCCGGCCGTTGTCGCGGACGGCAAACCGGATGCGGCTGTAGCTTTCGTCTACCTGGGGCAGCTCGTTGATCTGCATCTCGATCCTGCCGCCCTCGTCGGTATACTTGACGGCGTTTGACAGGATATTGATCAGGATCTGGTTGATCCGCAGCTTATCCCCCAGCAGGTGCTCCCTGGTCAGGGAGGAGGTATGGATGTCAAAGGTCTGGTTCTTTGCCCTGGCCTGGGGACGGATAATCGCGTTCAGCTCGTCGATGATCTCCGCCAGACTCAGCTCGGAAATATTCAATACCGCGCTGCCGCTCTCAATCTTATTCATATCCAGCACATCGTTGATCAGCCCTAAAAGGTGCTGGCTGGCCGCGGAAATCTTCTGGGTATACTCCCTTATATGCTCCGGATTGTCGGCCTCCTCCTTCAGCAGCGTGACAAAGCCCATGATAGCGTTCATGGGGGTGCGGATATCGTGGCTGACGCTGCTTAAGAACGCGCTCTTCGCCTTGTTTGCCACCTGGGCGATCTCCAGCGCCTCCACCAGCGCATCCTGGGTCATCCGCTCCTTCGTCCGGTCGGAAATATAGATCACGATCTTCTTTTTCCCCTGCAGCAGCACACTGTATACGCTTTCCTGGAACCTCCTGTGCTCCCCGGTTTTGGGATTAATCCGCTCGGTCTCCGCCTTCTCCAGCGCCGTCCCCGGCTCCATGGCCGCCAGAATTTCCTGCCGGACGTCCTCTCCCGACAGATACCGGGCCCTGCCCAGACGTCGGATATTCTCCATGGCGTCCTTCCAGGGAATCCCCAGCACCCGCTCCACGTTCGAGCTGACAAATTCCACCTTCTCCCCGTTTTCGTCCAGCATCATATAGACGTCGTCGATATTATCGGCCAGGAAGGTGGCAAAAATGTCAAACATCTGCTCCTGATACCGAAGCTCCTCATCCTTTCGGGCCCATTTCTCCGCCTCCTTGATCTTGTGGGCGGTATTATCCAGCAGGAAGCGCTGGTAGAAGAGCTCCCCGTCCTCCTCCATCAGCTTGACGTTGCCAAGAATATGGAGGATTTTGCCGTCCTTATGGCATACCCGGTACTCTGTGGTAACGCTGTCCCCCACCCTTTTCAGGGAGGTGATCGCTTTTCGGAGCTTGGGCTTATCCTCCTCCACCACAGACTGCGCCACCAGGTCAAAGCCGTCCTTCAGCAGCTCCTGGGAGGAATCATAGTCCAGCAGCTCCAGAGCCGCCCGGTTGACGCTGATGACCCGCTTTCCGTCGATGGAATGGTACATCACGCCGCAGTCCATGGTAGAAAAGAGCAGCTCCAGCGCCCTGCTCTTTTCCACGAGCTTTTTCTCGTAGGCTCTCTCCCGGGTCACGTTCACGGCTACGCCCACCGTCCCCATCACGCTGCCGTCCCAATCGTACAGCGGAGACTTATAGGTCGTCAGAAGCATCTCGCCGTCGCCGGTCTGGACGACCTCCTCCGAGACGCAGGTCTCCCGGCGCTCCATAACCTCCCGCTCCGACTGGGCGCAGGCCGGATCGTCCTCCTCCACATCCCAGATATAGGCGTGGGTGCTTCCCTCGATCTGCTGCTTTGTCTTTCCAACCGTCCTGCAGAAAACGTCGTTCACCTTTTCATGGATTCCGTTTTTATCCTTATACCAGATCAGCTCCGGCGTCCCGTTGATAGTCGCCTCCAGGAACTGGCTCTTCTCCCAGAGATCCTTGCTCCGCTGATCGTTTTGCTGAAAGCGCCGGAATCGAAAAGCGGCCTCCTCCGCCGACATGGGCAGCGTCCAGAGGTCGCAGTCGCCCGGTGCCTCCGCCAGCAGCTCCCAAATCCGGGACGTCCTCTCCCCCTCCGCCAGAAGAATCAGGGCGGCCTCTTCCCTTTTATCCCGCAAAAGCTCCTGCAGACGGCTCTCCCCGTCCGCCTCCTCCAGCCGCGCCAGAATCACGTCCGCCCGGGCGGCAAGCTCCGGCCGATAGGCTTCGCTCTCCGTAAAGCGGTAGGTAAAACGCTCCGACGACGGCTGCTGCTCTTTCACAACGTCAAACACAGGACAATGACTGCCGGTCAGGTAAAACTCGACATGACAACGATACATGTTTACACTCCCTGCCCGGTTTAACGGGCATTTTCTATCGCAGGACAATCGATTCTCTGCGACGCTTCTGTCAAGGCATATACCCCGGTCACGAAAATCACGCGCCCGGCGAATGCCTGAGGAACGCGCTGCGGGGCACCCGGTCTTCAGGTCACCGGCGTCTCCAGATTCTCATAGAGCTGATAGAGCTGATCCTCCACAGTGAGAAAGCTCTCCAGCAGGCGGGGATTGAACTGTCCGCACTGCCCCGTCTGAATCATCTCCAGCACCAGCTCCCTGGGAAACGGCGGCTTGTATACCCGTCTGCAGCTCAGCGCGTCATACACGTCGGCCAGGGAGACCACCTGCGCCCAGGGAGAAATCTCCTCCCCCGCCAGCCCGTCCGGATAGCCCTTGCCGTCCCAGCGCTCGTGATGATGGCGGGCGATATCGCAGGCGTATTCGTAGATCCCGCCGTCCCGCAGCTGGGGGATTCTCTCCAGAATCGTCTCGCCCCGCGTCGTATGGCTCTTCATGACCTCGTACTCCTCCGGCGTCAGCTTCCCCGGCTTTGTCAGAACGGCGTCCGGAATCGTAATCTTTCCCACGTCGTGCATGATGGCCGCCAAGGCGATATTATTGATCTCTTCCTTCCCCAATCCGGCTCCGAACTCCGTATTTTCCAGCATAATCCGCGTAATCCTCGCAATCCGCTGTACGTGGCCGCCGGATTCCTCGTTTCGAAACTCGATGGCGGTGGCTAACGCCTCGATCATTCCCTGGTTCAGCTCAATAATTTTCTCCGCCTGCTTCAGCAGCTCTTCGCTCTGGCTTTCCACCACGTTTCTCAGATGCTTGCGGGCCTCGAACAACTCGATGACCGACCGTACCCGTCGAAGCACCACATAAGACACCATAGGCTTCTGGATCACGTCCATAACTCCCAGCTTATAGGCCTCCTTCATCATATCCTCGCTGCGATCCGCGGTAATCAGGAACACCGGGATCTTCTCCAGCAGATCCCGCATGTACATCCAGCGCAGTACCTCGATACCGGACATCCGCGGCATCAGCACGTCCAGCAGCACGGCGCAGAACCGGCCCTCGTCCTCAAGAAGCTGATCCACGCCCTCCTGCCCGTCTCCCGCTTCCTGAATCGTATAGTATTCCGAAAAAATCTTTCCTAAAATCTTGCGGTTGATGGCATCGTCATCCACGATCAATATAGTATTGGATTTCGCGTTTTGGGCAGGATGTAAATTTTTCTCTTCCATCTTGTCAACCCCCTTTTCCCGGACGCATCGACAAAGCTTGTCCGGTATCCTTTTCGTTTGCCCGGCGGATTATCCGCGAAGCGCGGAGCCCGCCTTTTGTGACAACGGAATTTTCGCGATAGGCAGATTCCGTTGTATTCCTGCGGTATCCCGATTTTTACGCTCCGGTTATATGCCGCCGGATACAGTCCGTAAACTGCTCCTGAACGGGCAATATCCGCTCCAGCTCCGCCCGGGCTTCGCTCCCCGACCCGCTGCGCAAAAGCTGCAGCGCGTTGTTATAGCCGGTAAAAAGCGGCGTGAGGGCAAGATTTCCCGTGGTTCCCTTCAGCAGGTGTACCTTCCGGATCAGCGCCTCCCGGTCTTCCTCCTCAAATTCCTCCAGAGCGATGGGATTGTCCCGGAGGGTGTCCAGAAACATCCCCAGCATCGTCTCATACAGCGGGCCGTCCCCCATGACACGCTCCAGTCCCTCCTCCGTATCCGCTCCCAAAGCCTTCAGCTCCTCCGTCAAACTCATGGGCAACTCTCCTTTCTCTCAGACAGACTCCGTCTTTTCCCGGCTGTCAAAAACCTGCCGGATCGTGCTCTTCAATTTATCCAGCTGCACCGGCTTCGCGATATGGGCATTCATCCCCGAATCCAGGGCGTTCCGGACGTCCTCCACAAAGGCGTTTGCCGTCATGGCGACGATGGGGATCGTCCCCGCCTGGGGATGACTGCTGCCGCGGATCGCCCGCGTGGCGGCGTACCCGTCCATCACCGGCATCTGGATATCCATCAGGATGAGATCATACGCCCCCGGCTCCGATCCCGCGAACCTCTCCAAAGCCTCCCGGCCGTCCTTCGCGATGTCGCAGACCGCTCCCAGGGTCGTCAGGATCTTGACCAGCACAATACGATTGACCTCGATATCGTCCACCACCAGGATGCGCTTCCCCTTTACGACACCATTGTTTTCGTCCTCCGCCTGCTTCAGGCTTCCCATAATCCGGCGGATCGCCGCCTTGAAGGTACTCAGGAAGAAGGGCTTCGGCATAAAGTGATCTACGCCGATCTCCATGGCCTCCTGCTCGATCTCGCCCCAGTCATAGGCGGTAAGGAGCAGAATCGGAATTTTCTCCGCGCCGTTTTCCCGGATCAGGCGGGCGGTCTCCAGTCCGTCCAGCCCGGGCATCTTCCAATCCAGCAGGATCAGGTCGTAGGGACGCCCTGCCTCCCCTGCCTCCCGCACCATCCGCGCCGCGGTCTCCCCGTCTGTGGCATACTTCGTAATCACGCCGGTCTTCGACATCAGCCGGACTACGTTCCGGCAGGCCTCCTCATCGTCGTCCGCCACAATCATCTTTATCACGCCGTGATCCGCCCAGAAATCCGGATCCTCCTCCTGCTCCTGGATAAACAGCTCCAGCTCCACGGTAAAGGCGCTTCCCTCGCCCGGCCTGCTCTCCACGGTAATCGTCCCGCCCATCAGGTCTACCAGGCTCTTTGTGATCGCCATGCCGAGGCCCGTACCCTGGATCCGCCGGACATCCTCCGACTCCTCCCTGGTAAAGGGATCGAAAATCACCTTCTGGTATTCCTCGCTCATCCCCAGGCCGTTGTCGCTGACCGTAAACCGAATCCGGCTGTAGCTGGCAACCACCTGGGGCAGCTCCTCCACCTTCAGCCGGATATATCCTCCCTCCGGGGTATATTTTACGGCGTTCGACAACAGATTGATCAGAATCTGGTTGATCCGCAGCTTGTCCCCCATCAGGTGCTCATAGGCCATGTAAGAGACGAAAATATCAAAGATCTGATTTTTCGCTTTCACCTGGGGCCGGATGATCGAATTAATCTCGTCGATAATCTCCGCCAGGCTCATATCGGTCAGGTTTAAGGTGGCGCTTCCGCTCTCGATCTTATTCATATCCAGCACATCGTTGATCAGCCCCAGCAGATGCT
>JAMPIG010000054.1 GCA_023662875.1 Roseburia sp.
AATAACTTTCCACAATTCCATCATAGGGAATATTCTGTAAACCGTCTTTGACCGTAATCTTCTTCTCCAGGTCATATATTGTTACATTTGAAATGCTGTTCAAAACAAACGGAGAATGTGTTGATACAATAAATTGTATATTCGGGAATAGCGTTGTCAACATCCCCATAATACGCTTTTGCAGTTCCAGGTGAAGATGGGTTTCGATTTCATCAATCAATACGACCCCCGGCATATCATATGAGAATTTTTGTTCTGTATGCCTTTCCATGCGCATCATCAAATCTACGATGATATCCATTATTGCAGCATATCCTCTTGACATCTCATTCAATCCAAACCGTTCTCTCCCCTGCTGCAATACATAAAAATGAAATGTATCTTCATCGAACTCCAATTTTATGGAATCCTCTCCATACATTTCCTGCAATATTTTTTCAAAATGATCGAACCATTCGGTAATTCTCTTTCCCTTCTCCGATTTTCCGGCCTGCAAAGCCAATGCCTGCGTCATCTTGATATCTAAAAGATATTTTATAAATTCCTTCGACGGGGTATCTTCCATTCCATATGTCTCTTGAAATTCGACTTTTGTAACATGCTTGGGCTCAATAAGATCCAGAACTCTTTCGTCTTTATAGTAAGCCACAATAAAATCACCATTCTTAAAATTCTTATTCAGCGTAGCATAAGAAACGTTAAATTCAATATCCAACCCGCTTTTCGCCGCCTTTAATTCGTTTTGTGCCGCTTCAAGAAATTCCTTTCTCTCTCTCTCATCTTCCAAATCAGGAGACTGTTTTAATCCTGTATTATAATTGGATTGATACGAATCAACTTTGCTTTGATAATACATTATGCCATCATGTTTTGTTATTGAGTCAAAAAAAACACTCAATCTATCCAGCAAACTTGTTTTTCCGCTTCCGTTTTTCCCAGTTAAAATCAAATGACGCATATCGTCATTTCCCAGGCAGATTTCTTCATTCTTCAAATGCCTGACCCGCTCAATCTCTATTTTCTTTATAAAAATTTTCCCCATTTTCTCTATATCTCCCTATATCCTTTTTGCCGATGAAGACATCATAACTGTTTTTATCCTTCAATACCGCTTCTACAGTTATTGTCCCACAATCACGATACAGACGGCTATTCGGCCGTCTCCTGCCCCGAATAAGGTTATTTTATCACAGGACATCATAAAAATCAGTATAATTTTGCTTTCTGCCCCGATCTGCAAATACACGATATCTTAAAAACTTATTTTATTATTTTTCGAGTCATACCTATCATTTCATCTTTCCAATTGACTACCTGCCTGACGGCTTCCTTTTCCTGCGCTCTTATAAAGGTGTGAATATAATCATAGTCTATATCGCCTCTCTTGTTGACTGGCAGCGGTATTTCCATGTTCTTTAATATCTTCTCATCAAAGGAAGACTCTCCCCATGAAAATGCCTGAAAGGCTTTTCGCATTGCTGTTATAAGATAACAGGCAAGCTCCGGCGTCAGATTTCTTTCCCGATAAGTCATGATTTTTATTTTATCGCCTGTAAAATATGGCCTTTCCTGATAAAAAATTGTCGCCGTGTCCTGCCCGAAAGAAATTGTGTTTCCTGGGTTTAAATATTCTTCATCCTGTGTTATGTATCCTCGAATGCCGTTATTTGCACTACTTCTCACAACATAGGGATATTTCCCGCCAAATTTTACGGTATTGGCATTAAAGCGTTTTTTAGGACTTGTAATATCAAACAAACGCATTTCACCTATCCCCAATTTGAAATTATGGAAGAAAACCTTTTCGGTTCCATAAGAAGCAACGCATTCTTTTTCTTCAAAGCTCAACTGATAATCATTCAATCCGCTTACCGATAAGTAGACAGACAACTCTTTTATTCGCTCTTGTTCCAGTTCGCGTATATGTTCTTTCTCTATTTCACATATGAACTCCTCCATAAAATTGTAATCTATTGTGCCGGAAGATGTTATCGGCAAATCAATATAGGTATTCTTTAGGGCAATTTTAGTCGCTTTTTCATTATATGCAAATTTTTTTATGATAACCTTTTTGATACAGGTTATGAGATATAAGGCGTTCTTTTCATTTAACCAATCCGATTGAAGAACGCTCGTAGCTCCATGCCCATCTTTCAAATAAAATGGCGTTTCCAGATATACTATATTTTGATTGTTAGAGTGAATCAAAATAGTCGGTTTTCCGTCCTTATTATTCAGCACCTCAGACGTCAAAGTCTGAAAAGAAATAATACCGTTGTTCATAGTAGCCTGCCCGTAAAAGGGGTATGAAAAATCTCCTTCCACAGTAAGCTCTTTTAATTTTAACGGATCGATTTCCTTTTGGGACTGCCACTGCAAGACCTCGGAAATCTTAAATGGTTTCGTTTTCATCGGATATCTCTCCTTCCATGATCATGGAAACTTTCCAGGCAAGATATTCTTTTACTACATTTTTAAAGTCATCCTTCGTCGGTATGGTATCTACCTTTTGATGTTGTTTAAACGTCCAGTCATTCCCCTCTAACGTGATGACATCCTCTACATATTCCTCTTCCGTAAAGTAATGCAGGTATGACTTACCATACAGAACCAGATTTACAACCTCTTCATATCTCTCCAGAGCATGATCCGTATTTTTGAGATTCGTGTCCTGGCTTGATTTTTTGCGGTTCTGTCTTGTATATCCATCATTCGAAAAGTCAATAAATTTTACCATTTGGCGCTCGTCATGAGGAATTCCCACATTAAAAACATAGATTGCCGTCTGCACTCCCGCTTTACCGTGAAATATATCCGACATATGTATACTCGCAACAAGGGAACTTCTCTCCAAGATACGCTTTGTATAAGGCAACCCGTTTCCACTTCCGGCATTTTCCTGTATAAGAATAATTGCTCTGCCGCTTCTCATTCTGTTAAGCGCCTTTTCTACAAATACGAAGCCTTTTCCCGGTGCGGAATATGGCGGATTTAAAAGAAAAACATTTGCCGGGTAGACTTCCCCGTTTCTCTCCCCTTGTTCATAATTACCGCTATATTCTGTCAGACTGTCTTCATGAAGAATATTGGAAGAACCATCTCCCATAAGTATCATGTTGAGAACAGCCAGTAAATAAATATCCGCTCGTTTCTCTATTCCCAATAACTGTTCGCATTTTATTTTAGCAATCTTTTCATCCAGTTGTTTCGGGCTCTTAATCTTCTCTTCCGCATCTTTTATCATAAGCTTCATCGAAGAAATTAAAAATCCCGCCGACCCCGCGGCATAATCCCAGACATAACTGTCTTTGTTTACCTGCGCTAATTTTGCCATCAGTTCCGTAACATACCGCGGCGTAAGAACAACATCGTTTTTATCGCCATCCGGAATATCTACCCACGCATTTAAGACATTAAAAAGTCTGCCTGTAAAATCCAGATGTCTTGCAGACGTAAAAATGGGCATAATATCATTTTTTACACTTGTATATACCGTTTTCAGCTTACTTTCTCCGTTTATCGCTTTCCATAAATCGGAAAACACAAACACCCTCAAAAGATCGTTTATAATCATTTTCTTTT
The DNA here is from genome assembly GCA_023662875.1 of Roseburia sp. Taxonomy (GTDB): domain Bacteria; phylum Bacillota; class Clostridia; order Lachnospirales; family Lachnospiraceae; genus Acetatifactor. The sequence continues at coordinate 3,583 of JAMPIG010000054.1, forward strand.
TTTCCTGCGGCAAATTTCTTTCTTCAAGAAAAGAATCGATCTTGTTGATGATAACCTGTCCGTCATTCGTTTTGGAACCGGAATCCCCTTTGAGATCCGAAATCTCAAGAGGGGCAACTTTACCCTCCACCCCTAATGAAGCCATAATCATCCCTGTGACAAGCTCAACACGAGAGCCTACGGATATTTTAAGATCATCCTGCATTACCTGATTCAGTTTTTTCAGATTTATCTCTATCTCATTTTCAAATTCTTTCGCTTTTGCCTCAAGCTCTTCCTCCGTAAGGCTCGACTTGTCTATTTCATCAATCAGTTTGCCTATATTCTTTGGAAGTAGAAAGGAAAGATCCGCATAAGCCTTTAAACGTTTCGGAATACAGTAATTATCAAGAGAAACATAATAAGTTTCAATTTCATAAACTCGACCGCTCAACTCATCATAACCGTTTAAACCTACCGCAATAACCTCCCTGTAGCTGGTAGAATGATTGACAATCGCATTCGCATAATGAACCGCTCCATTGACAGCATATCGATTAATGTTGGTAAAATTCGGCGTGCCGTCTTTTTTGGTATTATCGATTTCGTCAAAAGCATCCCTCTTCACAAGAGCGCCTTTTGTTCCTTTCACCTCAATCACTACCGGAATTTTGCGAAGCGTCCCAGTTTCAATAAAGAGCTTTATATCGGGATAATTTGTACCCTTCCCGCCGCTCTTAGACGGTGCCGTTTTTAAGGCGCTTTCTATTTCCGGATTGATACTCTCGGTTTTTGTATAATATTTCGTTTTACCAAGCTGCTTTTTCCCCCAATCTTCAATTTGCTCTTCTATGCTCTTAGCCATGGCAATTCCTTTCGTATTCTCTGCTGCTTTAAATTTTTTGTCTCTCGCTATTGCTTTTAAAGATAAAAATCGCATATACTATTTATCAAAGAAAGAACGTTGTCGGAGAATGTGAGGGTATTTTACCAGCATGCTTATCATGTGGAAGTCACACCGGAGGTTCTTTCTTTTGTTTTGCATGGCTACCACTCATAAGGCGTCGTCTGGTAAACGTAGTAATTCAACCAATTACTATACAGGTTATTGCTGTGGGATCTCCACTGCAATAGCGGCCGCTCCTCCGGATTATCGTCCGGATAGTAATTATAGGGGATCTGAATCGGAAGTCCCTTATCCAGATCTCTATGGTACTCGTTGTTCAGGGTATAGCGGTCATACTCCGGATGACCGGCCACAAAGATTTTCTTCCCGCCCTCGGCGATGGCAAGATAAACGCCCGCCACAGGGGACTCCGCCAGCACCGTCAGCTCGCCGCAGGCGTGGATGGCTTCCGCGGGAGTCTCGGTATGGCGGCTGTGAGGTGCCAGAAAGATATCGTCAAAGCCTCTGACCAGCGGGATTTTCCGGTTGGAGACCTTATGCTCATAAATTCCGAACAGCTTTTGGGGCAGCGGCCTTTTGTCGATGCCGTAATAATGATAATACCCGGCCTGGGCCGCCCAGCAGATATGTAAGGTAGAGGTCACATGGCTCTCCGCCCAGTCAAAGATCTCGCAGGTCTCCTTCCAGTAGTCCACCTGTTCAAAGGGAATGTCCTCCACCGGCGCTCCCGTCACAATCATACCGTCAAATTTTCTGTCCCGAACCTCGGCCAGCGTGGTATAGAATTTATTCAGATGGCTGGCGGAGGTGTTGACGGAAACGTGGCTCTGCATATTCATAAAGGTCACGTCGATCTGCAGGGGCGTATTGGAAAGGGCGCGCAGAAGCTGCAGCTCCGTGTCCTGCTTTATTGGCATATTGTTCAGGATCAGCACCTGCAGCGGGCGGATATCCTGATGGATGGCCCGCAGCTCGTCCATCACAAAAATATTTTCATTTTCCAGGATCTCCTTTGCGGGCAGATCGCTCTGTGTTTTGATCGGCATAATTTGTCTCCTCCTGCTTTCTACAACAATATCTCATATTTCTCCAGAAACTCATCCTCGGATAAAACCGGGATTCCCAACTCCCTGGCCTTTTTATTCTTGGTTGACGTAGACGTCACGTCGTTATTGATCAGCGCCGTGGTTTTCCCGGTAACGCTTCCCGTCACCTTGCCGCCCCTGGACTCGATCAACTCCTTTAAATCGTTTCTGGCGGCGAAATGCGTCAGGCTCCCGGTAATCACAAACTGCATTCCGGTAAGCGACCGCCCCTCCGGGCTCTCCGTCTCCGGCTTTTGAAGCCGCAGCTCCCCCATCAGGCGATCCAGCCGCCGCAGATTCTCCTCGTCCCTCATATACTCTGTAAAGGCTGTGGCGATGACTTCCCCTATCCCCTCTACCTGGCTTAAGGTCTCCACGTCCGTCTGCCGCATCCGCTCCAGGTCATAGTCGAAAAACCGACAGATCAGCTTGGCGGTCGCCGCGCCGATATTGGCGATCCCAAGACCGTAGATCACTCTGGGCAGCGTTGTATCCCGGGAGGTCTCAATACTTTCCGCCAGATTCTGATAGGACTTTTCCCCAAAGCCCTCCATCGCAACAATCTCCTCCCGATAGCCATCCAGATGATAGAGATCGGCATACTCCCGGATAAAGCCCTGATCCACAAATTTTTCCAGCGTAGCCTCGGAAAGCCCGTCAATATTCATAGCGTCACGGCTGACAAAAAGCGTAAAGGACTTAATCCGCTTTGCCGGGCATTTCCCGTTGACGCAATAAAGCGACTGCACCTCGTTGACCTGGCTGACCTCGGCAATCCCTCCGCAGACGGGACAGCGGGTCGGAATCTCAACCGTATCGCTGCCGGTCAGGTTCTCCGCGATCTGGGGAATAATCATATTGGCCTTATAGACCAGGATACGATCGCCGATTCCCAGCCTCAGCCCCTTCAGGATACTGATATTGTGTACCGAGGCTCGGCTCACGGTCGTCCCCTCCAGCTCCACCGGGTCAAAAATCGCCACCGGGTTAATCAGTCCGGTGCGGCTTGCGCTCCACTCGATCTCACGCAGCGTCGTCTCCGCCATCTCATCCGCCCACTTAAAAGCGATGGAATGTCTGGGAAATTTCGCCGTCCTGCCCAGGGACTGCCCGTAGGCGATATCGTCATAGGTAAGCACAAGGCCGTCGGAGGGAATATCATAATCCTTTATTTTCTCTTCAAACCGCGCCACCGTATCAAGAATCGTTTCTTCCGTCACGGTATAATGCTCCACCGTGTCAAAACCCTGCCTCTCCAGAAACCGGAACTGCTCCTCCTGAGAATTATGAAAATCCTCTCCCTCGGCATCAATAAGGGAATAGACGTAAAAGCGCACATTCCGGCCCGCTGTAACCTCATTATTCAGCTGACGCACGGAGCCGCTGCAGAGATTCCGGGGATTTTTATAGCGCTCCGCCTCCTCCAGCTGAGCGTTCATCCGCTCAAAGTCCGAGTAAGTGATAACGGCCTCTCCCCTGACCACCAGCTTTCCGGTATAGGGAATCGACATAGGCACATTTCGGAAGGTTTTCGCGTTATTGGTGACTACCTCGCCGATCTCCCCGTTTCCCCTGGTAACCGCTTTTGCAAGTTTTCCTTCAAGATAGGTCAATACAACCGTCAAACCGTCCAATTTCCAGCTCAATATTGCAGGATGACCCTGCATCCAATCCCGCAGCTCCTCCCGGCTCTTGGTCTTTCCCAGCGAGAGCATGGGCTTTTCATGCCGATCCTTCGGCAGCTCCTCCACCGCCTCATAGCCTACCCGGGAGGTCGGGCTGTCCGCCAGGATAATTCCCGTCTCCTGTTCCAGCTGCTGCAGCTCGTCGTAGAGCGCGTCATACTCCAGATTGCTCATAATCTCCCTGTCCTCGGCGTAGTACGCCCGGGACGCCCGGTTCAGCAGCTCCACTAAATATTTGATTCGATTTAAGCTTTCCGACTGCATCTTGTGTTTCAACCATCCTTCTCTTATATTTTTGCGGAGAGCCCGCAGTCCTGATAAAGTCCCCGGATCTCCTCCGCGGTCAACTCCCGATACTCCCCCGGCTTCAGCTTCCCCAGCGTGATTCCCATGACACGGATCCGCTTCAGCGACTTCACACGATAGCCGCAGGCCTGACACATTCTCCTGATTTGTCTGTTGACTCCTTGAGTCAAAATTATTTGAAAGGTATATTTCCCGATTTTTTCCACATGACACGGCCTCGTAGTAAGATCCAGTTCCTTCAAAGGAACTCCGCCGGATATCTTCCGTAGAAAATCATCCGTTATTTCTTTCTCCACCCTTACCAGGTATTCCTTTTCGTGGCGGTTCGATCCCTTCATCATCCCCTGAATCAGATCTCCGTCGTTGGACAACAGAAGCAGTCCCTCCGAATCCTTATCCAGACGCCCCGCATAGGTCACCCGAACCGGATACCGGATCAGATCGGAAAGGATTTTCTCCGCATGGGCGTCCCTCTCCGTACAGGTAACGCTCACCGGCTTATAAAAGGCCAGAACTACCGTCCTCTCCCGCCCGGAAACCAGCCGTCCCCCGACCCGGATTTCGTCCTCTGCCGTTACGCTTCGCCCGATTCCAGCAATTTCCCCGTTCACGGACACCCTTCCCTGCTCGATCAGCCGATCCGCCTCCCTCCGGGAACAGACGCCGCTTCCCGCAAGGAATTTATTCAGTCGCATGGATTCCATTCCGTCATATCCTCGATTCCGCAGACCTTCGGAATGTCAATTCCTTCCTCCAGTCCGCTCTTTGCCGTCTGATCCGCCAGCTCGTTATATTTCACGTTCGTATGGGCCGCCACCTTGGTAAAGCGGATCCTGATACTCCTGCCCCACTCCCGCATCGACTCGGCATATTTCCGGGTCAGCTCCGTCTTCGAGCGCCATTCCCCCGTGACCCACTTCTCGATCCCCTGATAATCATACCGAAGCTCCACCGCCTCATAACCGCTGTACATGGCCGCCTTCACCGCGTACATGGCTCCCAGCATCTCCCCCGTCACGTTTCGGTGCTGAAGGGACTGAGGATTGTCGCCGCCGCCCCGCTGAGTATAGATCCTGCCGTCCGGCAGCAAGAACACACAGCCGAAGGCATACCTTTTCCGGGAATCCTCGTAGCTCCCGTCCACATAGGCCAAAAGCGTCCCCTCCGGCGGCGTCTCGCCGGGACAAGAGGACGCACCACCTTCCCTCAGATAAGCCTCCGCCTCTTCCCGGTCGGTGAAACCTTTATATTCCGCCCCCGGATATCCCTCCACGGAGGCCCTGCAGTCCGCCCAATTCAGGAAGATCCCGGTTTCCTTTCCCCTTTTTACCGCGTAAATCTTTTTCGCCGCCATGTGACGCACTCCGCCCTTCTGCTGGTTCGCCGCTATTCCTTCCCAATCCAGTCCACTTTATTATAGCAATTTTTCCCCTATAATACCATACCCATACGAAAAAAAGGAGACCGATCTCCAATTCCTCTAAGACCCGATCTCCTATATACCTCTCTATTTCCGGCCTCACACCGACGCGTCGACCGTCGCGCCCTCCACCAGCTCCGCAGCCTCCGGTGCCGAAGGCGTCACCGGGATATCCAACCCGCCCAGCTCCAGCGAGACTCCCGCGTTCGCGCTGCTGTCTCCTGCGCTGCCCTCGCCGATCCCGCTGCTTCCGCTCTCCTTCTCCTTTGCCAGCTTGTCGAACATAGCCTTCAGATACCGCATATCCGCCAACATAATCTCCCGCATTTCGTCGGCGCGGTGCTTTCGCTTCAGCTGCTCCAGATCCGCCGGATCCATATCCTCCGTATCGGCGTACATCAACTCCTCCGCAAGGTCGCTCATACCGTTTTCCAGACGTTCCAGCTCCTCCATCGCTTCCTGCAAGAGCTCCTGACACTCCTGCATCAGCTCCTGCAGCTCCTCCGGATCCATCCCCGGCAACTGCTCCCCGTCGAACAGCTCCTCCGTAAAGATTTCCTTCGTCTCTTCCTCCTGCTCCGCCTCGCAGGGGCCACCCTCCTTGTCGGCGCGCTCTTCCTCCTGCAGGTGCTTCAGACGCTTCTTTGCCACTCTGGCGATAGCCTCCGCGTGGACAATGGCGTGGTACAGCTCCTGATCGTCGTACACCCCGCTCCGGACAATCCACATTCTGCGCAGGGAGACCACCTTCTGGCGGGCGCTGACCAGCGTCTGCCGCGCCATCCCGCTGGTCTTCGCCTTCAGAATCCGCCCTGAAATCTCCTTGAAATTATACTGTACCTTCTTCTTTTTCTTTTTAGCCTTTGACGTCGTAATCGTGATACTGCCCGAGACGGTTCCGTCCGCCTTCTTGATCTCGTACCGCTTTACCGACTGATTCCCGTAAGTCCCTATCCTCATACTCATGCCATCATCCTCCGTGATTCAGACAAGTCCTTTTTGTATATATCGGAGAATGGGACGGAAATGTTAACACTTCAGACGGCGCAGCTTTCGCCGCGCCGTCCTTCTTTCTTCCTGACCATCGAATTATCCTGCTGTATTTGCGGGTTAAATCTGCGGGACGCCCGCCTGACCCATGCGCAACAGCTTTGACGGTTCAATACCTTTTCGCATTTCATGAAAGACCGGATACTCCCCTACCGGTTCTCGTCCACATAAACCTGCGCCCTTCTCTGGATGACGTCCGCTACGTCCGCGGCGGATTTCTGTCCGGAATAAAAGGCTCCCATCTCCTCGCTCACAATATTGGAGACAAAATCGTTGGTATAGTAATGCGTGCTCAGGGAAAGGATATAATCCATCACCTGATCCAGCTCCTCCTGGGTCAGAGGGTCGATCGGAATATCCTCCCCGTTGATATAGATCGTCTGGTCGTAATATTCCTTCTCCCCGTCCTCGTTGAGCCAGTAAGGCCGCTCCATGGCGTCCTTCGACTTCTCCCGCAGGATCTCCAGGTTCACCGGGAAGTAGCTTACCTTCTCCTGGTACTCGTCGGTCAGGTAATACCGCATAAACTGCCACGCGCCGTCCAGGTTCTTCGATCTGGCCGCCAGGGCGTAGGTCTGGTTGCTCATCAGATAAGCGCCGCTTCCTTCCTCCGTGGGGAAGCCCACAAAGCTGACAGGCTCGCCGAAGTAGCCCTTCAGCGTCCTGGCGAAATCGCTGAAATCATACAGGTTCGCCTGCATCAGAAGCGTCCGGTTCTCCCGGTACTGGGCCTGCTCCTTGCTCCAGTCGTAATTCATCCAGTAATCCTCGTCGTAATTGATTTCCTCCGGCAAGTCCTTCGTAAACTCCATCATCCGGATAAAATCCTCGGAATTAAAGCTGCACTTCCCGGTTGCCACGTCGATGAACTGGTTGCCGCAGTACCGCATCACCATATTCATAAAGCCCTCTTTCGTCGTGTCCTTGCCGAAGGCGGTGGCTTCCTCGCCCATCCCGGCGACTACCTGCTGCAGATCATCCATGGTCCAGGTCGTCCGGTCGCCCACCAGGGACTGCTTGGCGATCATGGTATAAACCTCAAAGTTGGGAACGATATAATACAGCTTTCCGTCCTGGGAGTACGCGTCAAACACATTCTGGGCAAACTCCTTCTGGGAGAGCTCCTCGTCCGCCTCGATCAGCTTGTTGATATCCGCGATAAAGCCCTTGGCGATATAATTCTCGATGGGCAGGGGGTTATACTCAGTGTTCACCAGGATATCGGGCATATTGCCGGTAATAATATCATTGTTCAGCCTGGTGATCCCGGCGGAGTAATCCTCGTAATTGTTATATACGTTATACTCCTTGACGACAATCCGATAATCCTCGCTTTCCCGGTTAAACTCGATGGCCCGCTTCTTCATCTGGTAATCCACATACTGACCGGCCAGCACGATGACCGCCTTGTCCTGGATTGTCGCCGGATCCACGTAAGTAAACAGTCCGGCCTCTGTCCCGCTCTCCCAATCCTCTATATAAACGGCCAGGAAAGAGTCCTCGGATATCTCAACCAACGCATACAGGGAACTGATATACACGTCGGAATTAATATAGTTCATAAAGGGCCTGCTCTCCTCCTCCCCCGGAGTATAGACATAAATACCGCCGCTGGTCGAAAACAGCAGATCGCCGTTCGCCCGGAGATTCATAATATTATAATCCCAGGAGTAAATAATCGAGCTGGGCAGCTCCATCGGCTCCCCTAAGCGGTCTGTCGTCAGGTCATAGTCCACGCAATAGGTCTTCTGCCAGTCGTTCTCGTCGTGATAGATCACAAACAAGGTTCCGTCGTCCTTGACAAGGGTTCTCTCCACACTGTAAAACACGCTCTCCAGCTCGTCGGAAAGCTTCTCCCGCGGGGAAGCGTTTCCCTCGGCGTCCACTATGACCCTGGTGTTGGTGTCCCCCCGGAAGAGAATCAGGAGACCGCCGTCCGGCAAAGGTGCCATCGTATCGATATAATTCCATTCATTGCTGTCGGCCGACGTAACCTCCTTCTCCCAGAGAATGTTTCCGTCCTCCCCCCAACGGCAGAGGAAATAGGTCATCTGGCTGCTGTAGCCTTCCTCTGTATACTGCTCGCGGTTGCAGGTCTTTATCCCATACAGAGCGCCCTCCGAATTCAGGATAAAGTGGTCATAGTAGACATACACCGACACATTATCATAAACGTCCTTATCCAGATCGCTGATAAACCCATCCTCCGTCGAAACCTCCGTCTCCTCCTCGTTCTCCGCCGGAGCTTCTGTATCCCCGTTCTCCGTCTCGTCGAGAGGCATCGGTTCCCCTTCGGATTCCGTCCCGTCGCCAGGCTCCGCCTCATCGCCGATCTCCTCCTCAGCCTCCTCAGGAATCGCGATATCGCCGGGATCCTCCTTTACACCTCCCTGCAGCCCCTCGTCGGGAACGTTGATCTCCGTCCGCTTCTGGTCGCCGCCGGTCAGATCCATATTGTACAACACGTACTCCGTGGTGCTTCCATAAATGTCATCCACCATCCCCCAGGTATTCGTACACACCATCAGATAAATCCGGTCTCCGATCCGCCTGGAATACATAATATTGGTGCTGGTGTCAACGTTCTCCTCCGCTTCCTTTTGCAGCCCGGAAATTTCGATCGGACTGAGCCGGAAAACATTTTCCTTCGCCATCTCGGCGTTCTCCATGCTCTTGCCTTTTCCGCCGCAGGCGCAGAACCCCAGCGTCACAGCGGCCGCCAGCCCCAGGGCCAGTCCCCGCCCCATCCATTTTTTCATCATTCTTGCCTTTCTCCTCCCTGCCCGCCTTGCGGCGGGCGAATCGTTCTACTTATATCGCAGCGGGCCAAAATGTACCGCCGATTCTATTGTTTTTCCCTGTGTCTGTCTCTTCTCCCGGGTCTCCTTCGCTTTCTCCGCGACAGTTTCCTCAAGTCCGTTCTAGCTTCACGATGCTTCTTCGTCTTTCAACGCTACTCTTCCCAGTCATCTTTCTCCTCCCGGAGCTTTTCCTTTCGTCCTGGCTTTTCCTTCTTCGCTTTCTCCGGCTTTTCCTTTACTGGCTTTTCCCGCTTCGGAATCACCTTCCGCCAGAAAGGCTCCTTCGGCTCCTTCCCGTTTTCCCGGTCAAACTCCGTCAGGAATTCCAGCTCCCCGGTATCGCCCTTCCGAGCCTTGCGCTTCGCCCGGATTCTCTCCGCCTTGCGCTCCGCCTTATCCTTCAGGATCATCCACTTCTCCCGGAGCGTCCAGCCCTTATGCCTCCACCAGAGAATAAAGAACACCAGCGCCAGAATCACCGCGTAAGCCAGGAACAAGAGCTCTCCCAGCGTCATCAGGGCCAGAATATCCTCGTAGCCCCGGGCCACGTTTTCCCAATAGGGATAGATAATCGCCTTCCCGTTCATGGAACGGGTTCCAAACCGCGGGATCAGCTTCAGCCGGGACAGGAAGGAGTAGCGGGAGGTATTCTCGACCACCTCCGTCTCCTTCTCCGAGGAGCCCAGATGCTCCATCACATAATTATAGGCAAACTTCGATACCGGATTCGGCATGACAATCTCGTAATGATTGATGCCGTTACAGCTGCCCAGCTCGCTCAGTGTCTGGTAGGACACATAGACCAGCGTGCTGTCAAGCCCCGCCTCCTCGATCAGACGCCCCTCCGGCCGCTGCACGACTCCCGCTACGATATGGGGGATTCCGCGAATATAGACGACCATTCCCGCCACGTCGTTGGAGCCGAACAGCTGCCAGGCTGCGTCCTGGTCGATCACGCAGTAGTCCTGCATCAGGTCATTGCCAGAAAAATAGGAGCCGTACAGCAGATCCTGGGGATGAAACAGAAAGAAGTCCCCGCCGATCCCGATGGCGTCCGCCTGCAGGCTGGCCCGGTCGCTGGAGATCGAGATCTGGCCGTCCGCGCTGTACGCGCTCACCCAGAGCCTTGCGCTGGGATTTTCCGACTCCTGCTGCACGCCGCCGTCCGACAATGCGCCGTCGATGGAATATTCAAATTCTTTGATCCGATCCTCGCTGATCCCGGCGTTTACCGAGAAGAAGCAGCTGACCTGGGATACGTTTCCCTCTTCGCTCCAGCGCTTCGCCATCCTCTGGGAGTCCTGCTCCCTTCCCAGGCTGCCCGCCGTAAGAGCCAGAATCAGGAAGAGCAGAAAGGAAATTCCCCCGCTTATTCCAAGTACTATTTTCTTCATTACTCTCCTCATTTCCGCCGAGTTTAGTTGTCCGCCAGCCTTACCTGCTTACCAGCCTCCACAGGCTTCGTCGATGTGGTGATAACATACTCATAGCCGTAAAGAGCGCCGCTGATCGCGGTCTGTGTATCGTCGCTGGCTAAGACCTCCACGTCGACGCGGGTCGCCACATACCGATTGCCCAGAGGGCTGGGCCTGGATTCCACAATCAGGATAAATTTCCCGTTGCTGTCCTCCCGGATCGCGCTGTTGGGAACGATCAGGTCATAGTTCGCGCTCTTCTGCCCCACGGACAGATTCAGGTTCTGTCCCGCCGTCACCTCGCCCGTTATGTTGAAGGTCAGGAGCTTTTGCTGTCCCGGGTTGCTCCTGTCCGGCTGGATACTGGCCAAAACCGCCTCCACGTCGTTATACCACCAGGAATTTACCAGATCCGCCCTGTCGCCTACGGAAAGACGCTTCGCCTGCTCGTTGGTCACGGAGAAGCTTAAGGTATAGCCCTTGCCCTCCGGCTGCAGGACGGCCACAGGGGTTGCCGCGGAGGTCATATTTCCCGCGGTCACGTTGACCGCCGTAACCGTCCCCGCGATATCCGCCTTCACCGTGGCGTCGATCGCTTTTTCGGTCAGCTCATCCACCAGCTTCTGCGCATCGGCTATCGCGTCCAGCATCTGCTCCAGATTGACGACATTGGAAATATTGCCCACCAGCTCGCTCAAAGCCGCCTTTTTCTCGTCCCACTCCGCTTTTGCGGTTTCCACAGCAGCCTCCTTCTCCTTTGTCGCCGCCTGGGCCGTCGTCAGATTCTTCGCCAGAATTTCTCTCTGCAGCTCCCAGTCCGCCTTGCCCGCAGAGAGATTTTTGACTGCAGCCTCTCGGTTGTTCTCGCTGTTTACGGCGTTCTGCCATTCGGTATATTTACTGTCCATTTCTGTCTTTTTCTTGTTTTTCTCCTGCTCCGCCTCCGATACCTTTACCTGATACCAATTCGTATCTCCCCCGGACACGGTTGCTGCATTGAAGTCATCGTTGGCCTTCATCCATGCCTCTACCGCCGTATTATACGCATCCAACGCCGCGTCATAAGCAGCCTTAGTCGTCTTAACCTTCTCCTGGCTCCTATTGATCACATCCTGGTTACTGTCATGCGTAATCTGGTTCGTATAGTCCGTAATCGTCTGCTCCGCCTGAGCCACCTGCTGCTCATAAGGCTTTTCCGCCTCTTTCGCCGCCTTCGCCTCATCCACAGCCGTATTATACGCCTTCTCCGCTCTCTGCTCCGCCGCCTGGGCGTTTGTGATCTGCTGACGGTAAACCTCCGCGGATACGCCCTCGTTTGCATAATGAATATTGGAGGAAGAGATCTCCGCCGTCAGAACCGCCAGCTCGTAAGCATTCTCCGCGTCCTCCAGGGCTTTTCTGGCCGCCTTCAGCTCCTCGCTCTCCGCGTCCTCCAGATACAGGAGCACATCCCCCTTCTGTACCGTGTCCCCTACATGCACCGCAACGCTGGAAACCTTTCTGGATTCGGTTACCTTGACCTCGTAAGGATCTCCGCTCTCCACCGTACCTGAGCCCCGGATCTTCGCCGTAATGGCACCGGACTGCACATACTGCGTGGCCACCTCGGGAAGCGAATAATTCAGGATCGTCTGGGAAAAAAAGGTCAGCACCAGCATCACCGACAGGAAGATAATCGCCGCCGTCTTTACCCATTCTCTTCTTTTCGTTCCGTTATCGTTCATCTTTTTATACCCCCTTGCGCTTTACCCTTTGATACCGCCCTGATAAGTAATCCCGTCCACCAGATATTCCTCGCCGTAGAGGAAGATCAGGAGGCTGGGCACCATGTAGATCGTCGCCACCGCGAAGGCCAGGCCGATCTCGCCGGAATTAATCTTGCTTAAGAAGACCGACAGCGGATGCTTTTCCGCGTCTGTCAGTAAAATCAACGGCTGCTCCACCATATTCCAATAGTCGATGAAGACCAGAATCGCCGCGGAGCAGATCGCCCCTTTACAGAGGGGCATACAGATCCTCCGATAGATCTGCCACTCTCCCGCCCCGTCGATCTGGGCCGCTTCTATCACCGAGTCCGGTATCCTGCGCATGAACTTCGTCAGAAGGTACACGGTAAAGGGCGAAAAAATTCCCGGCAGCCAGATCGCCCAGTTGGTATCCAGGAGGTTCAGCCAGTCGCTGACCAGATAGTTGGGCACCAGCGTTACCTGATAGGGCATCTGCATCAGGATAATATAAGCGAAAAAGATAATCTCCCGAATCCTTCCACGGTATCGGGCGAAGCCGTAGGAGGCCAGCGTCGCGATCAGCAGCTGGAACAGGACGATGGGCCCTACCAGAATCACCGAATTCCAGAATTTCAGCAGATACTCCGGGCTCTTGAAGAGCACCGTGACATACTGGCTGAAGGACACCATGTCGGGGATAAATTTCAGGTTCACCTTCTCGGAGATGTAAACCTTTCCGCCGCTGCTGTTGGTGGCGAAGACCGATCCGTAGTTGGCCGAGATCTCCGACGCCGACATAAAGGAGTTTGTGATCGTCAGGACGATCGGCATCAGGAAGAGGACTGCAAAGAAGGCGGCCGCCGCTGTGGCGACAGCAATCTTCGCCTTGCCTGCCATCTTCTTTCGGGATAAAATCCGCTTTTCCGCGCGTAACGATGTGTCTCTCTTTCTCATCCTTCCACATCCTTTCCGAAGCGGCTTTCCACCAGAAACAAAAATCCGATAATCACGATCATCACCAGGGACATCAGGATCGCCGCCGCCGACAGCGTCTGGTAATCCAGATTCCGGAATTTATTGTTCATAAAATGCTGCAGGGTATAAATCGCGTCCACAGGATAATCGCTGGTCAGCAGGTAAACCTCCCGGAAGATCTTGAACGAGCTGATTAACGACATCAATGTCACAAACAGGATCGTCGAGGAAAGATACCGGATCTTGATGTAAAAGAAGGTCTGCAGCGGGGTCGCACTCTCCAGCCTGGCCACCTCCAGGATATCCCTTGGGATACTGGCCAGGGCCGCCATGAACAGGATCATGTTATACCCCAGGTTCTTCCAGAGGAAGAGGATGACGATCACGACCAGGGCGTAATCCGATTTCATCCAGTCGATCTTATCGATTCCAACCGCGCCGAGGATATCGTTGACCGCGCCGTTATAGTGAAAGAGCACCTGCCAGATCAACACGATCGAGGCCACCGGCACCATCAGGGGACTTAAGAAAAAGGTCCGAAACTGGCTCCGGAAGGGAAGCTTCGCCTCCAGCACGATCGCCAAAAGCAGCGACAGCACCACCGCCAGCGGCACCGCCGATACGGAAAACATTCCCGTGTTGCGCACCGCCCTGCGGAAGGCCGAATTGCCGATCACGTTGATAAAATTATCCAGGAACACAAAGTTCCCCCGAATCGGACTGTCTACCATGGAATAATAAATGACCACCAGGAAGGGCAGGATAAAGAAGCCCATCACCCCCAGGAAGCTGGGGGCGATAAACAGCCCCGAGCTTACCTTCTGCTTCCTCTTTCTCTTTGTCGTCTTTATAGAATTACTCTTTTTTACAGGAACGATGTCCTTTTTCTGTCTTTTTTTCACGCCGAACTCCACCTGTATCAACTGTTTTCATCCACATAGGTCTGCGCGCGCCTCTGGATCACGTCCGCCGCGTCCGCCGCGCTCTTCTGTCCCGCATAGAAGGCGGCCGCCTCCTCGGAGATAATCGACAGGATCTGGCTGTTCTGGGTCGCCCTGGGCTTTGCCTCCTTGATCAGCGCCATCACCTGCTCCGCCTCCTCTCTCGTCGGGGTGTGGTACTCGTAGCTCCAGCCGTCCGAGTACATCACGCTCCCGCCTCCGGAGGCCACTTCCTCGTGCTCCACGCCGTCCTCGTCGACCCAGGTATAGGTCTCGACCTTCACCGCCTCCTCCAGCGCCTCGTCCAGCTTCGCCTTGTTCGAGGGGAAGCCCCATGAAAAACGATCGCTGTCGCTGCTTAAGTAGCTCTCGATAAAGGCCCAGGCCCCTTCCTTCAGCCGGGATTTCGAGGCGATCGCGTAGATATTGCTGGTGGTCATCGCGCAGCCCGCGCTGCCCTCCGCGTTGGGGAAGCCGATAAAGTTGACCCCGTCCCGGAAGATCTCATAATACATCTGGATATCGTTAAAGTCGCTGATGTGTACCTGATCCAGGAGCACCTCCCCGTTGGCGATCCGGTTCGGCGTGGAAACCTCCGAACTATAGTCCGCATCCTCCGGGAAACGGTTCACAAACTCCAGCAGACTGATAAATTCCGGGGAATTAAAGTTACATTTCCCTTCCGTCCAGTCCACAAACTGGCTCTCGTTGTACATCAGGAGCGTAGACATAATGCTGTCCTTGCTGCCGTAGTCGAACAGGCTCGCCTCCGGGCGCCCGTTGGCGTACTGGATCATCTCCTCCAGACTCCACCCCGGCTCGTTTCCCAGATCCTTCGCGCTTCCCGCGATCGTCTGGATATAGAAGGTCTTCGGAATTCCCACGAGGACGCCGTCATAAGTATAGCCGTCGAGCACGTTCTCCAGGTAATCCGCCCTGTTCAAAACCGCGCTGTTCTCCAGGAAGGGCATCATGTCTTCCAACGCCCCGCTGGCCGCCAGCTGCTCCGCGTTCATGGAACTTAAGTCGAGGATATCCGGACAGTTCCCGGAGACAATGTCGTTGTTAAAATTATTAATCCCGTCGGAGTAGGTGGTCTCCGTCAAGTTCATGGTGTCGTCGATGTAATTTTTGATCGTCACCCGGTACTTGTCGTTGGTCTTGTTAAAGTTCACCGCCGCCGACATCAGCTCGCTGCTGCTGTTCAGGGTGCCGATGGTGAGCAGCTCCTTCTGGGGCACCTCGCTGCTGGGAGTCTTCGTCAAAAGGGCAATGCTGTACTCTCCCGTCCCCCAGTCGTTGATCGTCGCCAGGATCCGTCCGTCCGGTGCCATGCCCATCCCGTTTACGTACTGGCCGTTGATATCGCTGTCAATCCAGTTAAAGAGGGGCTCCGCCGTCTGGGTATCCAGATTGTATTCGTAAGCCGTGCTTCCGCCGTTTACCAGGAAGCTCCTCTCCCCGCCCGGGGCCAGCTCCCCGTTACCGTTGCTGCTGGGGTAGTTTTCGTAGGTGTTTGCGACGGCCCGCTTCTCAAAGTCGATCTCCTGCAGAGCGTAGCCGCCGCTGTTTCCGTTGTTGCTGTAGCAGCAAGCGTAGACCTTGCCGTCCCCGCCGGTTCCCATGCCGTTGATCCAGCTGTTCATCCCGCCGCCGACCTCTACGGATCCCTGAAAGTTTCCTTCCCCGTCGAAGAGGAGAATCTTTTCCTCCCCCGTCGACACGTAGCTCCGGCCTTCCCCGTCTATCACAAAGTAATTGACGTACTGCGCGTCCTCGCGCTGCATGATCTCCGTGATCTCCTGCCGGAAAATTTCATTTCCGTCGATATCCTGCTTCACCAGAAAGTACTGGCTCTTCGACTCTCCGGTCGCCTCGTCGAAATCCCAGTGGGTCAGGAGCAGGTAAAGGCTTTCGTCCGGCCCGACCTGAAAGCTGTTCAGGTTCATGTTCGACTGCTCCTCCCCCAAAGAGACGGGAACCGTCTTCGTCGTCCCGTCCGCCAGGGAGTACCGGACGATGTTCTCCTGGGAGGTCTGCGTCGCCTCGTCATACGAATACTGCTCGTAGTAAAGCGCGTCCCCCGCCAGCTTCATCGACCAGTAGGAATTGCCCTCCTCCAGCTCCATGTACTCCGGCACATAGACAAATTCCGGCAGCTTTGCCTGCTCCTGCTCCGAATCTCCTCCGCCGCAGGCCGCCAGGGACGCGGTCATCGCCGCCGCCAGAGCGATCGCAAAAATACGTTTTAAATTCCTTTTCATAAAGCCCTCTCTTCCAGGCGTCGGAAAACAGGCCGCCTTCGCTGGCCTTCCCTCCGCCTATATCATAGATTTCCGCCTCATGGCGATTCTGTTACCAAAAAACAGAAATGTCCAATATGTATCCCTACACATTGAACATTATAGCATACTCCCCGCAAAATGCACCTTAAGATTTTATGAATTACCCTGGAAGAATCCTTCAAAATGCAACAATTTTGTAACACTTTCCCCTTATCCCGCGATATATGCCCCTCTCACCCTCTATTTGATCCGGATATACAGCCGTTTCAGCTCCAGACGCCGACTATAATGATGCACCATGCTGCCGAAACGGTTGTAAAACCAGAAGGACTGCACCAGGAGATTGTTGGCCTTGCCGATCCTGCTCTTCATCGTGTTTTCATAATAGCGGCCCCCGCAGACGCAGGCCTCCCTGCCCTCCTTCCGCAGCAGCTCGATCAGGTCGGACTCGCAGGTAATCTTCCCCCGAAACTCCGTGGCCCCCAGGCCGACGCAGTCCTCCTTGTGGGCGTCGCTGCCGCCGAAGACCGGCTTTCCCCAGGCCTCCGCGATCTCCTGCGCCCGGCGGTTGCTGGAGGGCTCCTCGCAGGCGTTGAAGCCCTCGATAAAATCAAACCGCTCCATCACCGCGAGACAGTTCCGATGCTTTCTGGTATTCGTGATGCTTAAGTACTTTTCCCCGCAGGGATGGGCCGGGCCCAGAATCCCTCCGTTCGCATGTACGATATCGATCAGAAACTGTACGGGAAGCCCCCGCAGCTCCAGGATTCTCAGCTTTACATTCTCCGGCATGATCACCAGGATATGGCCCGCGTCGATCGTATCGTACTCGATTCCCTTCAGCACGGTAAAATTCTTGAACCGCCTGCCCTTGATATGCTCCTCCCAGTATCGGTAGCCCCGGTAGGAATTGTGGTCGCTGACCAGCATCCCGTCGTACCCCTTCTTCCGAAGGATCTCGATAAATTCCTCGATCGGCACCTTCCCGTCCAGGGAGCCCTCCCTGGTATGGCAATGCATGTCGAATTTCATGTTTATACCCCTTTGCGCGCTCCGGCGCGCATACCAATCAATAGTTTGAAAGGAACCTTCAAACTTCCTTTCCTCCCTCGCCCTAATCCACGCTCTTTAACGATTCCGTCATACTGACGTTCTCCAGCTTCCCTTCCATGGTCTTATCCACAAACCAGGCGAAGGCAAGCGTCAGGAGCGCGCTGTACAGATAACTTACCGGGCGCACATAAATATCAAAGGAAATCAGATCCACCTGAATCTGGTTGATGACAAAAGCGTGCAGGAGCTTTCCCAGAAGAAGCCCCGGCAGCATCCCCATCACCGTCAGCAGGATATTCTCCCGGAAAACATAGCTGCAGGTCTCTTTTTTAAAAAAGCCCAGCACCTTGATCGTGGCAATCTCCCGGATCCGCTCCGTAATATTGATGTTCGTCAGATTATAGAGCACAATAAAGGCCAGCCCCGCCGCGCAGAGAATCACGACGACAACAATCAGGTTCAGGCTCTCCAGCATACTGCCGACGCGCTCCGCCATATCCGCGTTCACCGACACGCTCGCCACCCCTTCCGTACTCATCAGCTCCGCCGCCAGCCGGTGGGCGTCCGCGCCCTCCGCCAGATTGACATAGACCGTCCTGCGCTCCGGCTCCTCTCCCATCGCCTCCGCCCAGGTCTCGTCGGAGAGATAGACATAATTGTAAATATAATTCTGCATGATGCCGGAGACCGTAACGGTCAGACTCCGCATCTCCTCATCCCGCAGCGTGACGGTATCTCCGATTTCCAGACCGTACTGCTTCGCCAGCTTATTGGTGATCACACACGCGCCCCGGCCCGGGTAATCGACGGGCTTTCCGGTCTGGGTATGCATATCCAGATAACCCCGGACCGCCTCTCCCTCCGACGCCACCACATAAATGGATTTTGTCCCTTTCTCCGTCACAATATCCATATTTTTTTCCATGACAAAGACGCCGTCCGCAAAGCCAAGCTCCGACATTCCTGTCAGTTTTCCTTCCATAGCCTCATCCGCCGGATCCTGGAGTGAAACGCCGATGTCGTAGATCTGTACCCTCTCGAACTGCTGGGCCGCCACATCCGCTATGGAGTCGTTGATCCCAAAACCCGTCACCAGCAGGGCCGTACAGCCGCTGATCCCCAGGATCATCATAAACAGCCGCTTTTTGTAGCGGAAAATATTCCGGACGGAGACCTTTTTCAGGAAGCCCAGCCGCCTCCAGAGGAAGGAAATCCTCTCCAGAAATACCCGCTTTCCGGCCTTCGGCGCTTTCGGCCGCATCAACACCGCCGCGTTGTGCTTCAGCTCCGCCCGGCAGGAAAGCCAGGTCGTGCCGATGGAGCAAAGCAGGGAAACCGCAAGGGAAACCGCCGCCAGACCCCCATCGAAAAGATAAGTCATCGTTCCGGCCTTATACATAATCCCGTACACATACCAGAAAATCTGCGGGAAGGCCCATGTACCCAGAAAAAATCCGACCACACAGCCCAGCAGCGCCGCCAGGCCGGAATAAGTCATATATTTCCCCATGATCGAAAAATTCCCGTAGCCCAGGGCCTTCAGGACGCCGATCTGGGTTCGCTGCTCCTCCACCATCCGGTTCATGGTCGTAATGCAGACCAGCGCCGCCACCAGGAAAAAGAACAATGGGAAAACATTGGCGATTCCCGCTATGATATTCGAATCGTTCTCAAAGCAGACATACCCGACATTCGTGTCACGTCCCAGGACATAGGTATCCGGCGCTTCCAGATCCGCCAGCTCCGCCTCGGCGTCCGCAAGCTCTTCTTCCGCGTCGGCGATCTCGCGGTCGAACTCCTCCTGCCCTTCCCGGTAGTCCTCCTCGCCCTCCGCCAGCTCTGCCTTCCCGTCCGCAAGCTCCCGCTCGCCCTCGGCGATGGACTCCTCCGCGTCCGCCAGCTCGTCCTTAGCGTCCGCGAGGGCTTCCTCTCCCTCCTCCAGTTCTTTCCGGGCATCCGTAAGGGCCTCCTCGCCCTCCTCAATCTCCTTCCGGGCGTCCGCAAGGGCCTCCTCGCCCTCCTCAAGCTCGCGCCGGGCGTCTGCAAGGGTTCTCTTTCCCTCCGCGATCTCGCGGGCTCCCTGATCCAGCTCTGTCCGGCTCCGGGCCAGCTCCGCCTCCGCATCGTCCAGCTGCCGCTCCGCCTCTTCGATTTGGCCCTCGTAGACGGCGACGGTCTGCAGCCCCTCCGCGATCTGCTGGCGATAGCCCGCCAGAAGCGCACGGTTCCCGGCGAGATCAAGCTGCTGCTCCGCCGCCTCCAGCTGTTGCTTCCCGGCGGCAAGCTCCTGCTCCGCCGCCTCCAGCTGCTGCTTCCCGGCAGCAAGCTCCTGTTTCGCCGCCTCCAGCTGCCGCTTCCCGGCGGCGAGCTCCTGTTTTGCCGCCTCCAGCTGTTGCTTCCCGGCGGCGAGCTCCTGTTTCGCCGCCTCCAGGGCAACGCCGGAAAGCGTTCCCTTTTCAATTTCCGCCGCCATGGCCTCCAACTGCGCCGCCTGACGGTCAAGCCCCGCCTCGCCCGCTTCCAGCTCCGCCTGCTGACGGTCAAGCTCCGCCTCGCCCGCTTCCAGCTCCGCACGCCTTTCGGACAGCTCCGCCGCCCCGGCCTCCAGCTCCGCGCGCTTCCCGGCCAACAGTACCGCCCCGGCCTCCAGCTCCGCCGCCTGGCGCTCGATCTCCGCGGACTGGCTTTCCAGCCCCGCCTTCTGCTGCTGCAGCTGGTTCTTCCGGTCGCTCAGCTCCTGTCTTCCCTGATCAATCTGAGCCTTGCCGTCCTGCCACTGCCGCTCGCCCCGGGCCAGCTCCGCCTCCCCGTCCGCAAGCTCCTGCTCCGCCTTCCGGAGCGTCTCTTTCCCGTCCGCAAGCTCCTTCTCCTTCTCCCGGATGGTTTCCTTCCCGTCCGCGAGCTCCTTCTCCTTCTCCCGGATGGTTTCCTTCCCGTCCGCAAGCTCCTTCTCCTTCTCCCGGATGGTTTCCTTCCCGTCCGCAAGCTCCTCCCTGGCGTCCGCAAGCTCCCGCTCGCCGTCCGCAAGCTCCTCCCTTGCCTCTTCCAGCTCCCGGGCCGCATCCGCAAGCTCCTCCTGACCCTCGGCCTTTTTCTCCTCAAATTCCGTCCGGGCGTCCGCCAGCTCCGTTTCCGCGTCCGCCAGAATCCGCCGATACCTCCCGTCGGCGGCCTCCCCGGTCAGCTCCTCCCAGACAATCTCCTTCCCGTCGATAAAATCCGTATAGCCGGAGCCGTAAAGAGCGTTCTCCTGGTCAAAGCGCACATAAATCTCCGTATAATAATCCGTGTCGAACCCCTCCGGCAGCAGATAGAGAAAGCCGGACAGCCTTCCCGTCCCAAGAGAGGTATTTCCCCTCTCATACTGAATATAGAGCGGGGACTGCACCGTCCCGACCACCCGGTAGCCGTCAAAGGCGAACAGCTCCGCCGTGTCCTCGTCGTTGTCCTCCGCCAGGCGGATTACCTGCCCCAGCGCCCCGTCGCCAAACCAGTTACTGTCCGCCACGCACTCGTCCGCCGCCTGGGGAAGCCGCCCGCTGACCAGCTGCACTGTGTTCACCGTCTCCGTCAGGCTCATGGCCTTTAAGACTCCCTGTCCGCCGTCCTCCAGCTGGTACAGGAAATCCGCGGAGACCGCCCCCTCCGCCGCCGCTGCGTCCCCCCGCTCCCGCAGAAAGCTTACGTCCTCCTCCTCAAAGCCCAGGGTAGAGAGCAGCCTGAAATCATAAAAGGAACGCTCGTCCAAATATCTCTTCGCCGTCGCAACCATGGCGTCCCGCGACACCTTCAGACCAGCAAAGAAGCCCACGCCCAACGCGATAATCGCAAAAATCGCCATAAACCTGCCGAAGCTTGATTTAATTTCCCGGATGGTACTCTTCTGAATCCCTTTCATTCCAACTCCACTTACCATTCTATCGTCTCTACATCCACAGCCTTTTCGTTCCGGATCATCCCGGCTATCCTGCCGCTCTTTACCGTGATCACCCGATCCGCCATAGCCGTCAGCGCCTGGTTGTGGGTGATCACGATCACGGTCTTTCCCGTCTCCCGGCAGGTGCTCTGCAGGAGCTTGAGCACCGACTTCCCCGTATTGTAATCCAGCGCTCCCGTAGGCTCGTCGCAGAGAAGCAGCTTGGGATTCTTCGCCAGCGCCCGGGCTATGGCCACTCGTTGCTGCTCCCCGCCGGAAAGCTGGGCGGGGAAATTGTGCATTCGCTCCTCCAGGCCGACCTGCCGCAGCACCTTGGCTGCGTCCAGGGGTTCCCGGCAGATCTGGGCCGCCAGCTCCACGTTCTCCAGCGCCGTCAGGTTCTGCACCAG
>JAMPIG010000055.1 GCA_023662875.1 Roseburia sp.
GAGGCGGCAAAGCCCTCCAGGGTATAGAGGGAGGTGTAATTATATTTGAAATCCGAGGTGTAGGGCCGGATACCCAGCTCCCGGAAAGCGGTGCAGGCTGCGGCGAAGCTGGGGTAATCGGTGGGCAGAGGGATGTCGTACTTCTCAAACAGATCCACGTTGGCGATGATCCCGTTGGCAACCCCGCCGATGGGAAGCCAGTTGACACTGCCGTCCGGCGTCCGCCAGGCCTCCAGATAAGTATCGTAGAAGGAAGCCGCGGTCTCCGTACCGCTGAGATCCATCAGATAATTGTTCAACTCCTGGGAATCCCGAAGGGACAGACCGCCGCCCATGGTAAGAATATCGGGCAATTCCCCATTCTCCTGCCGGAAAAGGTAAAAATCCGTGGAGTCCCATCCCACGGTAAACTCCAGATTCGCCTCCGGAACCGCCTGCTGAAGCCAGGGGGCATAGCCCTCCAGCAAATCGATGTTGTACAGACAGATATTCAGCGTAACCTTTTCATCCCGGCTTGCGCCGCAGCCGGTCAACCCCAGCATTATAACCGCCAGGACTGCCAAAATCCATCTTCTTTGGTTCATGATACCGTACCTCCAATATTGAAATAATTCTCAAAGAGAATGACCCCACACCTTCCAAATTTTATTATACCGATACTACGAAAGATTGCAAGAGTAAACCCCCGCCTCCCGGCAGCTTCTGACCGGAGGCTGGTTCTCCCCATGCTCCCCGATCACCTTTTCCATCCAGATCATGTGATACCAACGCCCGAATTTATAGCCGCACTTATAAAACTCTCCCGCCTTTGTAAAACCGAGATGCGCGTGAAAGTCGGCGCTGTTCGTCGTCAGGTACTCGTCCTCCTCCTCCGGATAACCGATACAGGCGTACAGGTTCAGGACGCCCATCTTCCTCAGCGCCTCCTCCAGGGCCTCGTAAAGCATCCGGCCCATCCCCTGTCTCTTCGCGTCGGGAGCCAGATAAATCGTCAGCTCACAGGACCATTTATAGGCGGCCCGGCCCACAAAGGGCCCCGCATAAGCATACCCCTGAATCACCCCGTCCCTCTCCGCGACCAAATAAGGATAAAAGCTTAAGATCCGCTTCATCCTCTCCCGGAACTCCTCCGGCGAGGGCGTATCATACTCGAAGCTGATCGCCGTATTTTTACAGTAATAATCGTAAATCTCCAGGATACTCTCCGCATCCTCCAACCTTGCGTCCCGAACGATAATCATGGGTTCTTCTCCTCTGTACATTTAAAAATTCCCCAGCACTTTTTTCTGCTTATGCAAAAGGAACAGACAGGCTCCGCCCCCCGCCAGGAAAAGAACGCACAGCGGCCAGCAGACGAAGCCCGTCGCGGCCAGGGGCGTATTGCCCAGCAGATAGGACACCAGATTAATCACCGCGTGCATGGCGACCGCTACTCGGAAGTCCCCGAAATACTCGTAAGCGTAAATTATCAGGCAGGACATCAGAAACCCGTAAACACCCTGCACCGTATTGCCATGGTACACGCCGAAAAAGACCGATGCCACCAGCACAGCCCCGACGGGCTGGAACAACCCCTTCATGCAGTTGTAGATCACGCCGCGGAACAAAAGCTCCTCCGCGATTGGCCCGACAACGACATACACAATCAGTCCCAGCAGGATATTCGCGGCGTACTGCGTCTCAGCCACCGCCTGGTAGGAAGCGGAAATATCCGTAAACCCGGACAAATCCAGCAGCATATTCAAGCCGAACATCAGCGCCAACGCGGCCCCCGTTATCAGGGCGTAGTTTTTTCCCGGCTCCTTCCGGATATGTAAAAGCTTTGTATCCTCCGCCGCCTTTTTGATCTGTGTCTTCGCTTCTTTCAGGATAAACGCCGCCCCCGCTGCAAAGCCGACAATCTGCATCAGAGCCACCGCGTTCCCTGTATAGCTCACCGGCTCGCCGTCCTCGCCGTATATGTAGAGCGGCATTCCCGCCAGATTTCCCCCCAGATAATCATACAGCAGCCGCAATAAAGAAACCGCCAGCCCCCTCACCAGAAGAAACATGAAAAAGGGAAAAGCAAACTGCCATATCTTCTGAAAATTCATCCCACGGACAGGCTGCTCCGTTCCCCGCAGCAGGAACCGCTGCAGCTCCTCCACGGAACGGACGATATAGTCCGCCTTCGCCTCCCGCAGCTCCTCCATATCGCCGTAGCCGTAGGTTACTCCGACGCTGTCTATTCCAGCTTCCTTCGCTCCCTCGATATCGTAGCTGCGGTCTCCGATCATATAAACCTTGTTTTTTTCCGTCGGCTTCCCGTCGAACAGCTGCCGCAGGGCTTCCTCCACCACCTCACTTTTCCGGACTCTCGTCCCGTCCAGCTCGCTTCCCACGACGACCTTAAAGTACTTTCGGATCTGAAAATGCTCCAGGATCCGCTCCACAAAGACCGTCGGCTTGCTGGAAGCCACCGCCAGAAACATTCCCTTGGAATTCAGGGTCTGCAAAAGCCGTGGGATCCCGTCGTAAAGCTTATTCTCAAAAATACCGGTATCCCGGAAGCGCTCCCGATACTTCTCCACCGCTGCCTCCGCCTGCGCATCGTCCATGTTATAAAATTTCTGAAAGCTGTCCTTTAAGGGCGGCCCGATAAAGGGCTCCAGCTTATCCAGATCCGGCTCCTCGATTCCGAAAGAGGCCAGCGCGTACTGCACGCAGGTACAGATCCCGATCTTCGGATCCGTCAGGGTTCCATCCAGGTCAAAAAGCAAATAATTTTTCATCTAAAAGCTCCTTATTTTATCATTCTCGTCCGACGTTTTCTCGATCTTTTGGATCCGCACATCATAGCCTATGGCGTCGTTTACCTGCACGTGGGCCACGTCCCCCTCTTTCTTCCCCAGAAGAGCCTTCCCCAGAGGGCTTTCGTTGCTGATCAGGTTCTCCAGGGAGTTCCCCCGAACCGTGGTCACAATCCGATAGGTCTCCACAGAGCCGTCGTCCGTAAACTCTACCGTCACAGTATTGTTGATCCCGACCTCGTCCTCCGCCGAATCCTCCGAGATTACCTTCGCCGTCCGAATCATCCTCTCCAGATAACGGATCCGGCTCTCGTTCTGGTTCTTATACTTCTTTGCTGCGTGATACTCAAAGTTCTCGCTCAAATCCCCGTGGGCTCTGGCCTCTTTTACGTCCTCCAGCGCCTTTGGCCGCACCACCAGCTTACGGTACTCGATCTCCTCCTCCATCTTCTTAATATCACCGGCCGTCAGTTCATCATACATTTCCCTTACCCCTTACTCTTTTCTCATCTTTCCTGTCATACCGACACAATCGGCGCAATCCGCCGATTCCAGACTGCTTAACGGCTTGAAAAAATCAAGCGTCTTCTTACCGTCACATCTGAATTCCATACACCACCGCTACCGCCAGAATAATCTGGATGATAGCGAAACGAAATACGGTCTGCGTGTTAGACCACCCCCATACTCTCCGCACATGATCATGCAAAGGCGTCCGAACCTTCTTCAGAATCCGGATCTTGCAGAACCGCAGCAGCGCTACCTTTATGAGTCCCAAGCCGCCGTCCAGAATCAGTACCAGCGCTATGGGAATATAGAGAAACGGAGCGCCCGTCTTTAAAACGGCCAGACTGATGAACAGTCCCATTGCCCGGGAGCCCGCGTCCCCCATCATCAGCCTGCTGGGCGTCGCGTTATACCAGAGATACCCCAGGATACAGACCGCGAACAGCAGGATCAGGAGCGAAAAATCCTCCCCCTTCCCCAGAATCCGGTTCACCGCGTAGATCGTCATGAGCGAGATGATGGTCAGCGTGCCGGACAGCCCGTCCACTCCGTCGGAACAGTTCGTTACATTGACGGAGGTCCAGACCAGAATCACGGTAAGCGCTGCAAAAACAATCGGCGGCATCGCAAACTGCAGGCCGAACAGCGCCAGCTCCACCGTCGGGGAATTATACTTCAGAAACGTCATGGCCGCCAACGCCGCCACACAGAGATCCAGAAAGCCCTTCTTGTACTCTCCCCAGGGCATTTTCGACGCGTCATCCAGAAATCCCGTCATCATACAGATCACCAGCAGGATCAGATAGATTAGAAGCTCGGCGTCGAGCGGCACGAACAGCAGCGCCGCCGCCACAAAGCAAAGCACAAAGATAATCCCCGCCCCTCTGGGCTTCCCCGCGGACAGCTTGCCGTCATGGGCATACTCCCGGCCCGCGTCCTTGGGCAGATATCCCTGCAGCTTATGCGTGGCGAATACGGTAGCGGCAAAGGCAAAGAGAATCCCTCCCAGCGCCAGCAGCGACTCCTTCCCCGCCGATATCCAAAAATGCAGCATGTGTCATTCCCTGCCTTTCCAAATTCTTAAAAGCCTCGAATAAGGTCATTCCGCCATAAGCACAGCAACGCTCATAGCATAGATGGCCATCCGGCCGTCTTCCGCCCTGAATAAGGACATTCTGCCATGAGCACAGCAACGCTCATGGCATAGATGGCCATCCGGCCGTCTTCTGCCCTGAATAAGGACATTCTATCATAAAACCAACGGAGATGCAAATGATACCGCTCCGTCTGTCAGAATAGCCCCTCCTTACGAGTATGCCCCAAAAAACGGAAGAAACGGGCGCAACCTGTGCGCCCGCCGGGAACTTTTTATAATATGGAATGTACAAACAGCGCCACCGGGCCGATATAGCTTTCCCGATCCGCCAGGGTAGAGTAGAGAATCCTGCCCTCGTCATAGCGGGAATCGTACTTTTTGCAGTCCTCGATCAGTCTCTGCCTGACCGCGCCGTCCCGAAACAGGCTTCCGAACAGCACCACGCGGTTCGGTGCCAGAATCGTCATGGAATTAACCACCGTTCTGGCAAACAGGTCGATGGCCTCCTCAAATTTCCCGGCCCTCCCGGCGGCGGACGCCTCCCGGTATACCCTTCCAAAGTCCTCTATGGCAAAAGGCTGCTCCGCGGACAACGCCCGATAAGACACCTTCGTCTCCAGGCAGCCCCTTCTGCCGCAGCTGCAAAGCCGCCCCTCCCGCTCCACGATATAATGCCCCAGCTCTGCCGCCTTTCCGTGACGGCCCTCGTAGAGCTGGCTGTCGATGACAATAGCGCTGCCGACCCCCGGCCCCCACTTGATCACCAGCAGATTGTCATACGCCCTTCCCATCCCGAACAAAAGCTCCGCCATGGCAAGAGCATTCACATTGTTTTCGCTCCAGACCTTCAGCTTCAGCTTTTCGGCCAGGATATCGCAGACCGCCACCTGACAGTCCCACACGCCGTAGGCATGGACGCTGACGCCCCTCTCCCGGTCAACCACTCCCGGCACGGCCACGCTGACACCCGCCAGACGCTTCTCCAGCTGCGGATGTTTGCTCCGCAGTCTGTCACAGCGCTCCGCCACTCTGCCCAAAAAGACCTCCGGCTCCTCCTGCCGCGCGGTGGGAACCGTTTCCCTTTCCAGAAAGTCCCCCCGCATATTGGAGACGGTGAGGACAGTGTCCGCCGACTCAATGTTCACGGTGAGAATATAATAACAGTCGTAATTTATATCCACCAGCACCTTTCTGCGGCCCGCGCCCGTTGACAGCGTATCCGTCCCCAGCTCCCGCAAAAGTCCCTGCTCCATCAACTCCCCGCAGATCAGCGTGACCGCCGCCGGGGTCAGCCCCGTGATATCCGCGATATCCTTTCTGGAAACGGGCCCCCGCTGGTTGATACAGTTTAAGACGGAAGAACGGTTTCTCTTTTTCACCTGAACCATATTCATACCGGCATTCCTCATTCCGCTCCCCTTCCCATGCAAATGCAATCCTCCTCCGCAAAAGGGCAGAATCCATGTTTTACCCTTCCCTGCAAACACAGTCCTCCCGCGATCCGCACATCCGGCAGAGCAGTAATTCTCTCTTTCTCCGTCTTTTCACGACGCCGCCTCAGCTCTGCTGCTGGAATCGTTCCAAACCCGGCTTCTTTCTCTGCCCCGCAGCTCAACCTGGATCCGTCCCACAGCAGATCAATATCTGCACACCTCTACATTCAGCATATTTCCCAATATCTCCAATTCCTCTGACACATTTCCGTAAATCACCGCAAAATGCGGCTCCCAGCCGTCCAGCACGCTCTTCTCCACCAGCGCCCCGGAAGGATTTTTTGTCTTTACTACCACGGATGTGCCGCTGTACTGCTTCGGTTTATCCAAAGCCTCTCCCTCCGCCAGGAAAAAGCGGAAGCTCCCGTCCGGCTTCTGTCCCACGCGGAAAACCGTCACGCTTTTTGCCGGACGGCACCCGAACTCCAAGGTAGGGCCAAGCCTGCGGTTGCAATGTACGCCCGTCTGCGCGCCCGTATCCTCCCGCGCCAGAGAGCAGGCGGCGGTGCCGCAGTGCCAGAAGGTGACCGTGTTCTCCTCCTCGTCCATAGCCACGGGATCTCCGAAAAAGACCGGGTTCCCGGACAGCTCCATGCCCATATACATAGACAGCGCTCCGTAGGCGTCCGCCTCACAGCTCGCGGCCACTCCCAGATCGTTCAGCATGGCCAGCACCGCGCAGACCGGCGTGCCGAAGGCTGTAAAGAAGTCCGGCCAGCAGCGGGAAGCCAACGCCCCGATCTGATGCTCCGACACAAACTCCCGGTATGCCCTGTACAGTCTTGCAAAATCGGTACGGTTCTTCTCCGGCGTCATCTCCAGCCCCCGCATACGCGCCGACGCATCTTTCAAATATTCCTCTACTTCGTCTTCCCTGTAGGCAAGCGCCCGCTCGATCAGCTCCCTGGCCTCAACGGACTCCAGCCTCACGCCGAAGGTCTTAAGCATGTCCGTGTCCGTCGCGCGTCCAAAGCCGAACCCCTGGGGGGTATGGCCCACCGCCGCCAGCTTCAGCTGTCTTAGCTTTGCCTTCAGCTCGGCGGCCCTCACCGCAGCCTTCACCTTCGCCGCCGTCTTTTCTTCCTCCGGCCCCCCGAACACATAGGTGAAGGGTTCCTTTCGAAACGCCCGGATCGTGTTTGCCGCGGAATACGCGCCGGTAAGGGAATTTAACCGAAGCCTTCCCCCGTCCGCCGCCGGCTCCCGCAGGGTCCAGAGCAGAATCGGGCAGTCAAACCGTGAGAGCACCTCCGCCGCATAAGCCGCGTTTGCAAAGGTCACATTCTGCAGCACAATCAAATCCGGGGAAAGCCCCTCCATAAATTTTCTCAGCAGATCCGCTGACAGCAGCATTTCCTCCGGCACCTTTACATTCCTGTCGATGCTTCGCAGCAGCGCGGCGGATTTTTCAAACTCCTGTCCGGCGGTCTCCAAATGAAAGGTTGGCACCCCGATCGGCAGATAAACAACCTGAAACTCTTTCATGACTTATCGTTCTCCCTTCTTCTCACACTTTAAAAAACAGCAGACCTCCCGACAACGCCAGCAGCACATAAGTCAAAATCAGAAACGCTCTCTGGCTCATAATCCTGTACAGCCTGCCGCCGATCAGCATACCGCCCGTCAAAAACGGCACAGCCACAGCCAGCGTGCGCAGGCAGTCCGCGTTCCACAGTCCCTCCCGAATGTCTCCCAGAAGAATCAGACTGTTGAGAACAATCCACACCGTGGAGATCGTCGCGCGAAACACCGTCTTATCCCGAAGCCTTCCCGTCAGGTAACCGATCAGCAGCGGCCCGCCCGATACGAAAATTCCGTGGGCGACGCCCGCTCCCAGAAGCAGGGCAAGATCTCCTGCCCGCCTGCCGAGGCCGACGCTTCTCTGCGCGGACATTTCCCCTCCGGCTTCCCCTCTCTGCCTCCGCCGTCTCTCCGCCCCTGCAAGCTGCCGGTACAATCCCCGCGCCGCCAACACCAGCACAAAACCGCCCAGTGCCAGGTACAGCGCCTTCTCCTTTCCCGCCAGAAGCGCCCGGATCCCCAGCCCCGCCAGAATCCCCGCCGTCATCACCGGCAGAATCCGCCCAAGCTCTCCCCGATCTACGGATTTCCTGTTCCCCGCAAAGACGTAAACGCCGGACAAAAGCCCCAGCACATTCAGCACCGGCCTTGCGACGCCCTCCCCCACCAGCAGGACGCTGGCGGGCATGGCTAAGATCGTGCCCGCAAATCCCGTGATTCCCTGTATGATGTTGGCGAGAAGAATGATGAAGTAAAATCCTGCCTTCCTCATAACATATCCTTTACTGGCTTAGAATTTCTTTACACACTTCCCGTCATGCCGCCTGCGGCGGCACAAACAGTTGGTGCAAACCCGGAAGAACGCCTGTCCTTGGCGTTCTTCTGTGTGCAACTTAGATTTTCTTAGCGGGCGTACTTTGACCGCTTAGAAAATCTTTGCACACTTTTACCGTCGCGCAGAAATCCTCTTTCCCGAGGCCGGCCTCCAGCGCCGCGTCGTAGACGCGCTTTGCGTTTTCCTCTCCCGGCATACTGACTCCGCACTCCTCCGCAAGCCGCATACAGATGTTCACATCCTTCGCCATGTTTTCTACGGAAAAAGCCGTAGTATAGTCCTGGCGCGAAATCGGATCCTTTTTGGAATCCAGATAAAAGTTCTGGCCGCCGCCGTAAGAAATCGCCTCCGCATAGGTCATGATATCGATGCCGTTTGCCGCCGCCAGCACGGACGTCTCATTCACGCCGTTCTGAATCTGAGACACCAGCGCGTTATGACAGATTTTCATGACAAGCCCCTTGCCGTTGTCCCCCATACGAATCACGTTTTCGCCCATATACAGCAGGATGGGCCGGATTTTTTCATAAGTCTCCTCGTCGCCGCCCACATAGATCCCCAGCTTTCCCGCTATGGCGGCCGGCTTGCTCTTTACCACGGGCGCGTCGAGAAACTGCGCTCCCGTCCGCTTTACCTCCTCCGCGATCTCCACGGAGACGCTCGGGTCGATGGTACTCATATCGATACAAATCTTTGAGGCGTCCAGCACAGGCAGAACCTCCCGGTAAACGCTTCTGGAATGCTCCGACCGAGGCACCATGGAGATGATCACATCCGCGTGCTCCGCCACCTCCCGGGAGCTTTTACAGGCGATTCCGCCCTTTGATTCCAAAAGCTTTACCTTCTCCTCCACAAAATCGAACACATAGACGCTGTCGTCGTGTTTTTTGATAATATTCTCGCTCATGGATTCCCCCATGATGCCGAGACCGATAAACCCTATTTTCACCTTTATATCCTCCTTCAACACTTCCCGTCACATTCCCCGTCACTCCGCCGCCGTGTGGTCCCAGGCGTCGATAAACGTGCCGATTCCCTGCGTGGTATAGGCATGCTTCATGCTGTCCCGGTATACGTCAAGCCCCGCTGTGACAATGTCCGCTCCCGCCAGGGCGCAGTCCACAAACTGCTTGGGCGTGCGCACCGCGGCACAGATGATTTCCGTCTTTCCATACCACCCGTAATTTTTATAAATCTCCACAATATTGCGGATATACTCTCTGCAGTCCTCGCCGTTTGCCTCCTTCCAGCCGATGAAGGGAGAAACAAACTTCGAGCCGTTCTTCGCGGGCAGAATCGCCTGCGCCGGGGAAAAGACCAGCGTCACATTCGTGCGGATTCCCATTTTCTCCAGCCTTCTCGCTGCGGTGACTCCCGCCTCGGTAGCCGGAATCTTGATGACAAAGGAAGGGCTGATCGCCGCGATCCGCTTCGCCTGCTCTACCATCTCCCCGGCCTCTTCCACATGGGGATTGATCTCCACCGATACCGGGAATTTTTCATATCCCTCCAGGCCCTCCTCCTTCAGCCATTGCGCGATGTCTGTCACCGCCTTTAAAAAGGGCTTTCCGCTGAGCATAATATGCCGCGGATTCGTGGTGACGCCGTCGATTCCAAAGGTCTCGTAGGCAAGCCTGATTTCATCCAATTTTGCACTGTCAAGAAAATATTTCATCTTATTTCACCATACCTTTCCGTAAACATATCCTGTTACTGATTCCTCACACTTCCCGTCATGCCGCCTCCGGTAGCACAAACCAATCCCGCGGAGCCATTCGGTTCCGAGAAAAATCGCTTCTCAAAGAGGTGGGCTGTGCCCCCTCTTGCAATTCTTCCGTGTGCAGCTTAGATTTTCTGATATAGCGTATTTGCTGCATCAGAAAGTCTTTACACACTTAGCTTCAACGCATTTTCCCTGCTCCAGAGCCGGTCATAAGAATATCCCGTGACCTTCTCGCAGACCGCGATCTCCTCCGGAGCGGCTATGCTTGTATCCTCGCCCTTTCTTCTGGCAATCTCGCGCTTAATGATCCCGAATTCCTTCTCGTTGATGGGGAAAAGCACCGTGAAAACCAGCGTCAGGATCATCAGAAGGATCGGCACAAAGATATAGATGTAAGCCACGCCCCTCTGCGTCGCCGCGCTCTGTCTGCCGCCCGCCGCCGCGATGACCTCATCGTATCCCGCCAGGGCAAGCAGAACGCCGATGATCGCGCTGGATAAGCCTCCGGCGATCTTTCTCACGAAGGTCGCCATGGCGGAGCAGGTGCCGGGACGGTTGATCGAGGTGATCAGCTCGTCCACATCCGCCATATCCGCCAGAATCGCGTAAATACTTGTGGAGGAACCCGCCATACCCAGGCCGATCACGAAGGTCAGCGCCAGAATCACCGTAAAATTCGCGCCCTCGTGGGAGAAGAAAAGCATAGCCAAAGTCGCCGCGATCCGAACCGGGAAGCCTAACAGAATCGGAAAACGCTTGGAGGTCTTCGCCATGATCGGGGTAAATAGGATGGTTCCCACAAACTGGGACAGCAGGATCACCGCCATCAGATAGGTGAACCGCCCTCCGCCGTAAGCATTCAGCACATCGTCCACATAATAGACCGCCAGCCCCGTGACAAAGTCCGCCGCCCCCTGGCCGAAGAGAAAAATAGCGATAAACAGCCGGAAGGAACGGCTCTTATACACGGTCAGGGACTGCACAAAGCTTTGGGCAAAGCCGATCTTCACGACCTCCTTCTGTCTCTCCCAGGTACCGAAAAAGGTCAGCAGAACGACCGCGAAAAAGATGACGCCGAAAATCAGCGCGACGGTTATGTACGCCGAGGCGTCGGTATTGTCCTTGATGAGCAGCGTGGGGATCAGCCCCGCCAGAATCGCGCCGAAGGAGGAAAAAATCATCCGCACACCGGAAAACTTACTGCGCACCGTGTAATCCTCCACCATATCCGGCAGCAGCGCGTTATAGGGCACCATCACAATCGTGAAGCCCGTGGAAAACAGCATGTACATCAGCATGTAAAAAAGATACTGGCCCGCCGTGGTACTGCCGGGAAAAACCACCCACATCAACACAAAAGTCACCGCCGAGACGATGCTTCCGATCAGGATATAGAAGCGTTTCGCCCCGAACCGTGAACTGGTGCGGTCGCAGATATTGCCCATGAGCGGATCCGTAACCGCGTCCCAGACCTTTCCGATCAGAGGAATCGTCCCCGCCAGCGCCGTGGACATTCCCAGTGACTTTGTCAGAAACACCGTGAAGAACGTGCCAATGATGACAAAAGCGCCGCCTCCGTAGATATCCGCCATGCCGTAAGCGCATCGCGGCCACATGCTTTTTTCTCTCTTTTCCTGTTTATCCATTTTCATTCCATGCCTTTCCGCCGCCTGCGGCGGCACAAAAAATTACACACTTCCCATCAATTTCTCATAAACCTCGCTCGCCCTGCGCACGAACACCGGCGGCCTCCCTATCGGCGCTGCGACCGTATGTTTTCCTCCGCCGTACTCCTCCCCGGTGAAAAGATGTACCCATTGATCGCCCGGCAGGATGCAGACCCGCTCCGCAGCGCCCTCCTTCAGCACCGGCGCCACAAGGATATCCCGTCCCAGCAGATACTCCGTCTTCTCCGTATACAGCGCCTCCTCATCGTAATGATAAAACAGAGGGCGCATCACCGGGATTCCTCTCTCACGAGCTTCCGCCTCGCACTTTTTCAGATAGGGCTTCAGCCCCGTATGCAGCCCGGTGCAGTGCGCCAGCTGCTCCAGCAGCTCCCCGTCGCCGTCAAACTGCACATTGTTGACCGGCTGATTTCCCTCGTGGCTGCGAAACAGCGGCGAAAACGCGTTCATCTCCTCCCACCGCAGCAAAAGCTCCCTGCCGCGGCGCATATGCAGGATCGTGGTATACCCTCCCACGTCCGAATGCGTGACGCAAAAGCCGCTCATGGCTAAGGACAGCGTCGCCGGGATCACGGAGGGCAGCCCGTCGTCCACCGACCAGTCCACATGCTGGTCCCCCGTCCACATCATATCCGAATGAGCGACCGTCCCCGTGTATCCCGCCCGGGTAAAGAAGAAAATCTCCTCTTCCATACCGCATTCCGCGATAGCCTCTCGGTTCAGCTTCGCCCACAACGCGGGCCAGGTATTGTGGACTGCCTCCGGATCCGCGCCGCTGTAAAGCACGCAGTCCACCGGGAGGTATTCCCCGAAATCCGCCATCCAGCCGCTCATGCCGACGCCGATCATATTTTCCCTGATCAGACCCTTGTACCACTCATACGCCGCCGGGTTGGTAAGGTCGATCATGGCCGCCGGGAAGGTGGTGATCGTCACCAGATAATCCTTCCCCTCCCGATCCTTGACGCAGTAGCCCTTCCCGGAGGCCTCCCGGTAAAGCTCCTTCTCAATGGCAAGAAAGGGATTGATATATCCCAAGAAGCGCACTCCCCTTTCCCGCCATTTTCGAATCCTCTCCGGCAGATCGGGATACAGCGTCTCATCGAAGCGCCAGTTCCACATAACCTGGTAGCCGAAGCCCGTTCTCCTGCATCCGCACCAGTCCTGGCACCAGACGCCGTTCACCGCCGCCCCCGCCTCAAACGCCTTTTCCAGCTTGCGCTCCACCGCTTCCGCGCCCTCCTGTACCGCCAGGATCCCGCCGTCGTAAATCCAGTCCGGCAGCGCCCTGGGCCGTCCCAGAAGAGCCGACAAGTTTTCGGACACCTTCTCAAAGCTGTCCCCCCAGCCGACGGTAAAGCGCGGCGGTTCCTGCAGATTCAGGGTAATCCTGTCCGGCCTTCGGAAATCAAACTCCGAGTAAGCGTCCGTCTCCACATGCACAAAATACCGGCTGCTCGAAACAAAAGTAGGCTGGGCATAATAGGATTCATATTTCCGAAAGGGAAGCGTTCTGTCCTGATTCCTCCCCAGTAGCTTCTCCCGGATGATCTTTCCGGAGATCCGGCCCATGTTCTGATGCTCCGCCACCCAAATCCGCACCAGCTCTCCCTTCAGATCCAGCTTCGAATAGGTCTCGCCGCAGCCGTAGAAATGCTCGCGTTCGTCCGCGGGAAAAGAAAGCCGAAAGCGGTTTACGCCCTCCGGCACCCCGCCCTGCCAGGACACCTTCAACCGATTTTCGCCGATTCTCACCGAAAGACGGATCTCTTCCGCGCCGAAACCGCTGTAAACAAGATCGTATCCGCCCTCCCTCTCACGCTTTTCCAGGAGCGCAAGCCGCCGATACCGGCTCTCCTTCTTTCTGTAGGAAAAGCTCCCCCGCTTCATGGTAAAACGGTTTTCCCCGGAACCGATTTCCAGCTCCATGCGCTCAAACCGGCCGATATCAAATACCGCCCTCATACCGTCCCCCCTCTCTGTTTCACTGATTATTTAATTAATTATTTTAATTAATTATACCTCATGTCTCTACTTACTGCAAGAAAAATTTTGGACAATGAAACTCCCCGCAGCTTGCTGCGGGGTATCAACCCGAGACTCACTCTGTTCGTTATTCGTTTATTGCGCTGCAAACTGCGGGGAATTAGTCCTTTTGATAAAAACCCGCTCAACTCCTGCCGGGAACGGTTGGCCGAGACCGTCCGGGGAGCAGCTGCCCCCTATCGCCCAAACTGCAGATATTCCAAGTCAAAATCAGAGCCCGGCAGAAAGATCAGCTCGATCCGCCCTTTTCCCCTCAGCCTTTCCAGCGGAAACGAGCGCGCCTCACAGCCCGCACCGCCGCCCGGAAACTCCAGAATCCGGTTCACCGTCTCTCCGGCCGCGTCGGTAAAGTGGATGTGAATCGTGTTGGCGTCAAGAGGCGTGCTCCCGCAGACCGTAACGCTTCCCGCGCCCTCCTCGCCGAAATCCATATTGTCATACACTATCGTAACGTTGTTACCGATTCCGCGGACGAGATTACCGTCCCTGGTAAAGCTGTCGCCGTAGATGGCGTCCGCCTCCCCGCCGCAGAGTCTGCTGAAAGCCTTTTGCTGCTTTTCAAAGGAAAAGCCCTTAAGATGCACCTTGTCCCGGAGCACAAAGCCCAAAGCCGCCACTCCCCTGATACGCCGCGGCAGCCGATAGGTCTCCTCCTGATACACATTCCAGATCGACGGCTTCTGATAGGTCACCGTATCGAGCAGCACACTTTCCGCCTCATAGGGCATCCCCAGCCAGATCTCTATGGGATAGGGCGCT
This sequence comes from Roseburia sp., assembly GCA_023662875.1. Taxonomy (GTDB): domain Bacteria; phylum Bacillota; class Clostridia; order Lachnospirales; family Lachnospiraceae; genus Acetatifactor. Next base: position 14,458 of record JAMPIG010000055.1, read on the forward strand.
CCCGACAGGGCGAACACGGAGATCGTCAGCCGGTCTGACCCGTACTCTCCGAAATCCAGATTTTCAAAAACCACGCCGCTGACTGCGCCCCTGGCCGTGGCAATTCCCTTTTCGTTGCCGCTGCCGATATCGCCCAGCGCTTTCGTATACAGACCGGCGGACAAGAACTCATAGGGATTTAAAAGCGCCTCTCCCATGCCCTCCACACGGCATTCCAGCTGGGAGATCACCAAGGCCCTGACGCCGTCCTTCGCCATGCATCGCACATAAAAGTCACCGTCTCCCAGCGCCTTTACCTTTGTCAGATTCCTGCCCTGTCCGTCCTGAAAGCCTTCTACCTTTGCGAAGCCTACCCTGATCCCGGCCTCGTTTACCGCCTCCCAGACCAGGTTTTTGTCCGTCGTGTTTTCCGGATAAACCCGCGCTTCGATCAAAAGCTCCTTCTTTTCTCCGTTAAGCTCTCTTCCCGCCGGTGCCGAAAGCTCCAGCTTCCGGATCGGAATCCGCGCCGGAAGCTCCGCTTCCGCTGTGCGGCAATCCTCAGGAGCGCTTTTCTGGAAAACGCCGTCCTCCGCCGGATGCGCCTCCGCTCCCATCCGGAGGCAATCCTCCGGATCACTTTTCCGGGAAACGTTACCCTCCGCCGAAACCACTGCTCCCATCCAGCGGCAATCCTCCAGATAGCTTTTTCTGAAAATATTGCCCTCCGCCGGAAGTGCGCAAAGCTTCAGCTCCGCAGGCTCCAGATCCCTGCCGGACACCCGCAGGGTAATCTCCCCCGCCTCGTAAGTGCTTCCCACTACGATCAGAAGCTTTCCCGAGAACAGCTTCCTCACCGTAGTCTTGTAATCGTCAAAGTCCGTGCTGTCCCCGTTATCCATTCCCAGAATCCGCCCCGGCCCCGAAAGCTGCGCCTTCACATAATCCGCGGCGTTTTCCACCGGATTCCCTTTTTCATCCTCCGTGGAGACCGTGACAAAGCACATATCCTCGCCGTCGGCTGTCATCTGCACGCTGTCCGCCGCAAGCAGGATCCGGCGGCTGTCCCCAAAAGAAGTGTGGCTGTCCCTTGCGATCTCAACGCCCTCTTCGTCATAGGCAACCGCCGTAATCGTCCCCGGCTCATACGCTGCCTGCCAGTGCGCCACCAGCTGCAGCCCGCGAGCGTGATCGATCTGCTGCTTTCCCCTGGACTGTCCGTTGACAAACAGCTCCACACAGGGCGCGTTGGTGCAGGCCTGGACGTCGACGATCTGACCGGGATTGAAATCCCAATAAGGGAACAGGTGTACCATGGGTGCCTTTTTTACGTCGGTCCACTCGGCCTGAAATACATAATAGGAGTCCTTGGGAAACCCAGCCGTATCGATCTGCCCGAAATAGGAATTTTTCGTGTGATAAGGCGTAGGCTCCCCGATATAGTCAAAGCCCGTCCAAAGGAACTGTCCCCAGATATACTCCGGATCCCTGTCGTCGGTAATACATTTCTGCCAGCTTCTGGCTCCCCAGCTTGTGGAGGAATTGCCCAGCGAGGAGCACTGCAGATCCTCCTCCGACAAAATCTCCTGCCGCAGCGGGAAATGGTAAATTCCCCTGCTCTGCACCACAGAACCGGTCTCGCTGCCATACATCATCCAGTCCGGGTGCGCGCGATGATGCTCCTTATAACAGGCCTCCCCGTAATTATACCCCGCAACCTTGACGATATCCGCGCACTTTCGCGCATTCTCCCAGGGCATATAGTTGGAGCCGATGGTAATCAGCGCGTTCACCTTCGGATCCTGCTGCCGCACCGCCTCCACCAGTCTGCGGGTGATTTCCTGACCGTGCTCGTCCGCATGCGTATCGTAAATCTCGTTTCCGATGGACCAAAGCAAAAGGCTCGGATGGTTTCTGTCCCGCCGCACCCAGCTGCGCACATCCCTCTCGCACCATTCCCCAAAGAACCGGCCGTAATCATACTTTGTCTTGGAGCGCTCCCACATGTCGAAGGCCTCGCTTAAGATCAGCATTCCCATCCGATCCGCCATCTCCATCAGCTCCGGCGCGGGCATATTGTGGCTGGTGCGGATGGCGTTCACGCCCATCTTCTGCAGCATCCGGATTTTCCGCTCCATAGCCGGTGCATGGAAGGCCGCCCCCAGACAGCCCAGATCATGATGCTCGCAGACGCCGTGTATTTTCACATGCCTGCCGTTTAAAAACAACCCCTGATCCGCCGTAAATTCCAGGATACGGAAGCCTATCGTGATGTCCTGCCTGTCGAAAACCTTTTCCCCGTTTCCGCTGCAAAGCTCCACCGAAAGCCGGTAGCACTGCGGATCCTCAAGATCCCAGAGCACGGGATCGGGAATCAGGGCGGAAACAAACGCTTTTCCCGTAACTTCTTCTCCGTCGGTCGGTTCCGCCAAAGACCAGCCCAATTCCTGTATCAGTTCTCCGTCCTTCCAAAGGCGGTAGCGGCAGCACAGCTCCTGCGGCAATTTCCCGGCTTCTCCTGCGGCAGTCTCTTCCTCTTTCTCCGCGTTGGATTTTCTCCGTGCTTCTTCCGCAGTCCTTTCCGCTTCCTCTGCTTCAGGACTTCTCCGCGTATCCCAGCTCCCAGCGATCTCTGTCTCCGCCTCCAGCCGGAAGCCGCCTTCGCATTTTCTCACCGTCACATACGTCCCGTCCAGAGGCAGATAAACCGGCGGACAAATCTTCAGCCAGACCTTGCGGTAAATACCCGCGCCGGAATACCATCTGCTGTTCGGCGACTGAAACCGCACCTGTACCAGCACACTGTTTTTCCCCGGCTTCAACGCCGGGGTAATATCCATGTCAAAGGTGGAATAGCCGTATTTCCAGTCTCCGATCCTGTTGCCGTTGACATAAACCGTGGAATCCATATAGACCCCGTCGAAACGCAGGATGGCCCTTTCGTCCCGGCTCAAATTAATCTCAAATTCCTTCCGATACCAGCCGCAGCCGTCCCGGTAGAGATTTTTTACATCGTAAATCAGCCAGTCGTGCGGCAGCTCCACCGGCTCGAATTCACTGCGCCGCTCCTCCGCTTCCCGAAACGCAGCGTCCAATTCCGTCCGCAAAAAAGTCCATCCGCTATAAAAAGGCAGCATATATCCGTCCATATCCGTCCTCCGCTCTGCTGTAAGCGCTTCCTGCGCCTGTATCGTTTTTCTGTACTTCTGCTTTTCTTCTGTACGCGCACTGCTTTCCGTAAATATCCGCTTCTTCACACATACGACGCATCCCTGTCCCCGCGCGGGTTCTCCTCACACCCGTCAATCCGCGCTCCCGTCAATCCGCACTCCCGGCCAATTTCCGTCCGTCGGCTGCCCGCTTTCCCCGACAATCCTGTGTTCCTCCGGCACCCGGATCCGGTTGGAGAGCCTGCCGTCTCCCGTAAAATTCTCACGCATCCGCAGTGCGGCTTCCTCTATCGCCTCTCGAAAGCCCCTGGCGGACAGGCGGACAGCCCCGGCTCCCCAGATAATCATCTGCTCCAGCGCGTCCGAGGTCGCGACGGTGACCCGATGCTTTTTCCCGATCCGATGTACCGTCTTTTCGATATACTGATCCGCGGTCTCCGCCTCCTTCGTGTACACCACATAAATATTGTGATACTTCTGTACCGAGCCCGGGTTTCCCTTTACCTTGTAAGCGTCGAAGACCAGAATCAGCGTCGCCCCGTCGCAGCCCTGGAAATTGCAGCAGACGTCCATCAGCCTGTCCCGTGCGCTGTCGATATTGCTCTCCGCCAGGCTCCGCAGATCCTCCCAGGCAAAGATAATATTATAGCCGTCCACCAGGAAATAAGATTCTTCCTCCTCCCGGCCGTCTATCTTTCCGGAGCGCCGCTGAAGTCCGCTCTGTCCTCCGGAACCGCTGAAGTTCCTCTTCTTTGTGACTTCTTCAGCCCCGCTCCGTTCTCCGGCTCCCGTCTGCTTCCCGAAAACCGCGGCTTCCTCCTGCCCGCTTCCTCCCCCGGTGTTCCGCTTATGAACCCGATAAGGCTCGTAAGCCTGGATACTCTTCCGATAGGTCTGCCGAAAAATCGCCTCAATCTCCTCCAGGGTAATGTGATCGGTGCGGCTTACTTCCTCCGGCCGAGGATTCCGTCCGCGCGTCCCGGCCCCTAAACCGCTCTCCTCCGACTCGGAATCCCGCGCTTCTTCCGGCTGCCAGCCGCTTTCCACATGGGCATAATTTGGCACCTCTCTCCAATTTACGAGGAACCCCGCGCCATGGGCGCAGAATACGGAGGAAGACGGATTCTCCTGATCGGCGTCCGGATCGTACCCCGTCTCCTCGATCACCTGCTCCGCATTGTGGCAGGGCTCATACCCCTTCAGCACACAGGAGAATCTGCCGCGCCCTCTGGTATAGGCGTTCACTTCCCTCTGATAGTCCCGGATCGTTGCCGCGGGAGCACTGCCGGTGATCACGCTGCTCTCCCCTGTTGTCACAGGCGGATCAAATCTGCCGCACATCCGCCGGATATCCGACATAGCGCGCCCCAGCTGCTCCGTGGGCAGCTCCAGCGTAAAGGCAAGAACCGGCTCCAGCAGAACGCTCTCCGCCTGCATCAGCCCCTGCCGCAGCGCCCGGTAGGTGGCCTGCCGGAAATCGCCGCCCTCGGTATGCTTCAGGTGCGCCCTTCCCGCCAGCAGCGTAATCTTCATATCCGTGATCGGAGACCCTGTCAGCACTCCCAGGTGCGTCTTTTCTTCCAAATGCGTCAGAATCAGCCGCTGCCAGTTCCGATCCAGCTGATCCTCCCCGCAGACCGACTCGAACGCCAGCCCGCTCCCCGGTTCCCCCGGCTCCAGCAAAAGATGCACCTCCGCGTAATGGCGCAGGGGTTCGAAATGGCCGATTCCTTCTACCGGCCCCGTTATGGTTTCCCGGTACAGAAGCCTGCCGTCCGCAAACTCCGCCTCCAGGCCGAAGCGCTCCAGAATCAGACGCTTCAAGATCTCCGTCTGTACCTCTCCCATGACCTGGACGTGAATCTCCCGGATCCGCTCCTGCCAGACTACATGCAGCTGCGGCTCCTCTTCCTCCAGCCTCCGCAGCTGCCCCAGCGCCTTCACCTCGTCTGTCCCCGGCGGAAGCGCCAGCCGATAGCTCAACACCGGCGCAAGAACGCAGCCCTCGCTGTCCTTTTCGTACCCCAGCCCCTGCCCGGCATAGGTACGGGTAAGACCCGCGACGGCGCAGATTCCTCCGGCCTCCACCTTCTCTACCGTCCGAAATCCCGCTCCCTCGTACACCCGCAGCAAGTCCGCCTTCTCCTCCCGGTATTCCTCCCCGGAGGATGCGTCCTCCCGATTTCCCTCCGGCATCCGGATCGGCATCTTGACCCGCAGCGTTCCTCCCGTCACCTTCAGATGCGTGAGACGGTTCCCCGCCGGATCCCGGGAGATCTTATAAACTCTCGCGCCGAACTCTTCCGGATATTCCCTGCCCCCTGTATACCGACAAAGCCCGTCCAGCAGCTCCTCCACCCCTTCCAGGCGAAGGGCCGAGCCGAAATAACAGGGGAAAATCTGCCGCCGGGCCACCGCCCGCTGCACGGACGGCTCCGCCAAAGTCCCCGTCTCCAGATACTCCTCCAAAAGCTCCTCGCCGCACATGGAAAGCTCTTCCCAAAATTCGCCGCGCGCCTCCGCGTTCGGCCCAAACTCCAGACAACTCCCGTCCAGTCTTGCCTGCAATTCCCGCAGCAGCCTCGTCCTGTCCGTGTCCGGCTGATCCATCTTATTGATGAATAAAAAAACCGGAATCTCATATTGCTTCAACAGCTTCCAAAGCGTCCCCGTATGTCCCTGGACGCCGTCGGAACCGCTGATCACCAGCACGCAGTAATCCAGCACCCGCAGCGTCCGCTCCATCTCCGCCGAAAAATCCACATGCCCCGGCGTATCCAGAAGCGTCACTTCCATCCCCTTCCAGAGAAGCTGCGCCTGCTTGGAAAAGATGGTGATTCCCCGCTCCCGCTCCAGCGAAAAATTGTCAAGGAAAGCGTCTCCGTGGTCAACCCTGCCCAGCTTTCTCAGCGCCCCCGCCGTGTACAAAAGCGCCTCCGAAAGCGTTGTCTTGCCCGCGTCCACATGGGCCAGCAGGCCGACGCAGATCCGCTTTTTCTGTTCTTTTTCCTCCGCCTGTCCGCCCATGAAATGCCTCCTTTTTGACCTTTGACATCACTGCCGCAAACCATTCCGAATGAAAGTTTTTCTGCATTCCTTCTAACGGAAATATATTGCTTCTATCAGTCCTCTGCTATCCCATACGGAGCAGAATCCTCCGCCACCCTCTGTAAATCCTGTCCCTTTCGCCGGAAAGTCTCCGTATAACTGACCACTCTGCGATCCATGTCACGATTATCCGTCCAAAGCTCGCACTGCAGCATAACCGTCGTAACCGCATCCTCCATACCCTCAGGCGGATACTTGTGTTTCTTGAGCAGACGCTTAATCATCATCCGCATCCTCGCCCTTGCGGAGTCACGCTTTTGCCAGTCAACGGTACGATTTTGACGAAGAGCTTCCGTGAGCTCCTTCGTAATGGCAATCAACTCTTCATTTTCGTAAAAATCCCTGATCGCCTGCGGCTTTGTAAGCGCATCATAAAAAGCCAATTCCTCCTCTGAAAGGCCAAGCTCCTCCCCGGCATCGCGGGCATCACGAATTAACTGTGCCATTTTCAGAAGCTCCGCGATCACCTCCTCATTGGTAAGCATTCCGTTCAGATACCGATTCATCACCCCCTGAATGATCTCGCTGAATTTTTCCGACTTTACCACATTCGTGCGTCTGTAGATCTGCACCTGCTCCGCAATGAGTCTTCTTAACAGTTCAACAGCAAGATTTTTCTCCTTCATCTTCGAGATTTCCTCAAGAAATTTCGGATCAAACAGAGAAAACTCCTCTTTTACATCGGAAAACAGGTTGATCACGCCATCGCTCCTGATGCTGGATTTCAAAAGCTCGTTGATACGCGCATTTATTTCCGTCAGGGAAATTTTCTTTCCCTCGCCCTGATTCATCAGCCGCATAACAAGTACGCGGACAGCCTCAAAGAACGCCGCTTCCACTCTCAAATTCCGCTCCGCCAAGGACGAGCAAAGCGACAGCGCCTGACGCAATAGCAGCGCCTCTTTTATAAAATCTTCCCGTTCCCTCTCCTGATCTACTCCAACAATAAAGTTGACCGCTCCAGTAATGGCTCTTGACCGTTCCAGATCCGTACCGTCCATAAATCCAGAATAGTCATACCTGTGAAAAATATCCCGGCAGACAGCCAGCTTTTCAAGAAACTTCGGATACGCGGCCTTTGCAATATCCGTATCGCCATAATTCTTCCTGTCGCGGGCTGTATAATCGTTCATCGCCTGCTTCAGCGCCGCGGCAATGCCGACGTAATCGACAATCAGGCCGCCTTCCTTGTCCTGAAAAACGCGGTTCACGCGGGCGATGGCCTGCATCAGATGATATCCCTGCATCGGCTTATAGATATACATAGTAGCAAGCGAGGGAACATCAAACCCGGTCAACCACATATCCACAACAATGGCGATCTTCATTTTACTATCGTTATCTTTGAACTCTTTAGCGAGCTCGTCCCTGCGGCGTTTATTTCCAATCACAGGGTGCCACTCCTCCGGATCCTTATTGCTCTCGGTCATTACAACTTTAACTTTTTCTTCCCAGTCCGGACGCAGCTTTAGTATCTTCCGATAAATCTTCATGGCAATAGCGCGGGAATATGCCACAACCATCGCTTTACCGGTCAAAAGACCTGCCCGATAATTTTCGTAGTGATCAAGGATATCATTTACCAGAGAATCTATCGTGGCATCGTTTCCAAGGACAGCCTCCATCTGGCCCAGTTCTTTCTTGCTCTTTTCGATGACCTCCGGATCGGCGTTGTTTGACATGATGTCGTATTCCTGATCGATCAGTCGAAGCGTAGCCTCGTCAAATTTCAGCTTAATAACACGGCTCTCATAATAAACCGGTCTTGTGGCCCCATCCTCCACCGCCTGCGTCATATCGTAAATGTCGATGTAATCCCCAAAGACTTCACGGGTATTTCGATCCTTCGCGGAAATCGGAGTTCCTGTAAATCCGATATAAGTGGCATTAGGCAGACTGTCCCGAATGACACGGGCCGTACCGATTTTTATCTCACCGGTTCTGGCGTCTACTTTCTCCTTCAAGCCATACTGACTGCGGTGCGCCTCGTCAGCTATTACAACAATATTCCGGCGCTCTGAAAGCGGCTCGGACGATTCCTCAAACTTCTGCATCGTCGTAAAGATAATGCCGTACGCCTGTCTGCCATCCAGCCAGTCCTTCAAGCCCACCTCGCTTTTCCCGGAGGTCTCCGTCAGCTTTCTGCAAGTAGCCTGCACCGGCTCCTGGCGTAAAAAATCCTTACATTTCGCAAACTGACCGTAGAGCTGGTCATCCAGATCGTTTCGATCCGTGATCACCACGACCGTCGGGCTGTCCAGCGCCTCCTGCAAAAGATGCGTATAAAACACCATCGACAACGATTTCCCGCTGCCCTGTGTATGCCAGAAAACGCCCCCCTTACCGTCGGTAACCGCAGCCTTCTTCGTAGATTCCACCGCCTTCCTGACCGCGAAATACTGATGATAGCCCGCCAGAATCTTATATTTCTTTAAGCCCTCGTTAGAAAAACAGAGGAAATTCCTGATAATATCAAGTAAGCGTTCCCGCGTAAACATCCCTTCAAAGAATGTATCGAACTGAGCGTACTGCGTATTTTCATAGCTGCCATCCTTCGTTTTCCATTCCATAAAACGATCTTCTCCGGATGTAATGGTTCCCGCCTTGCTGGTGAGATGATCGCTGATGACACAAATACAGTTATAAATGAACATCGAAGGAATTTCCTGCATATAATTTCTGATCTGCAAAAAGCCCTCCGAGGCATCCGTCTCTTCACGGGAAGGGGATTTCAGTTCAATCAATACCACCGGCAAACCGTTCAGAAACAGAAGAATATCCGGACGCTTGTTGCTGTTTTCAATAAACGTCCACTGATTTGCAACGATAAAGGAGTTGTTGTCGGGGGTATTATAGTCAACAAGATAGACAAGTCCGGAACGCTCCTCGCCATTGACAAGGTATCGAACTTCGACGCCGTGCTGGAGGTAGTCCATAAAAACGGCGTTTTTCTGTATGAGCCCGCCATTTTCAATATTTTTCAGTTTATAGAAAGCGTCATCTAAAGCATCCGAAGGCATTTCCCTATTGATACGCCGTAAAGAATCCTTCAAAATCTCCTCGTACAGCGGACTGGTAAAATCGCGTTCTACATCAGGCGCATATATGTATTCGTATCCCAAGTCAGTTTTGAACAATTCAATTACAGCTTTTTCATAATCCGCTTCTGTATATAATCCCGACATTTTCCCGCTCCCTTATTGAAGATCTATACATTTGCTGCGTGTAACTCATATTTACCCCTGTCAACCTCCATCTGCCTGACAGGAATACTCAATTTATCAGCAACAGCTTTAATCTGTGACTTGTTTTCATCAGAACATAATGCCCCTAAATAGATACATTTTATCGGGGGAGCTGTAATATCATCCTTTCCCGAATCTGCTTGTACGATTAACCGCCATTCATTTTCATAACTCCATATTTGGTCTTTCGTTAATAGTGCTTTCATAAAGTGAGTGATTGCTTCACTCTGGTTTTCCTGTGTTGCTTTAACCGCAACCTCCCAGGGAAATTGAAGGCGTGCGTTTGTGTAAATCACAGGCATTGGTTGCATTTCAGCAACCAAACGGGAAAAATCATACTCAATACATATTCCCTTATGACTGTCTGCATAATGAGACCACATCAATTTGTTTTTATTGCTTGTACATAGACAGCAAACTTTAAAATGCATATAGAACAACTCATTTAACTCTTTCTCCAGTGTGTCAAAAAACTTCTTCATCTGCTTAGTCGCCTCTTTATTTTCAGGATATATTTTCTCATACACCTTTTCGGTCAGATTAATTTCATCAGTGTCAATATCCATTCCAAAATTTTTCATACAATCAGAGTGCGCACCTCTACTTTGAACTAACTGCACTTTCCCATCAACACTCATATTTTTTAGAACTTCTGAAAGCATTGCAGGCGTAATGGGTACTTTCTTCTCATCACTAATACTGTCAAGCAAAGGATTTAAGACCTCCAATACAACATCAAAATTATCAACCAGAGTCTTGTTCATTTCTTCATCGGTAAATGAAGTGTCATTCATTTTATCAATGAAATTTATCAGTTTTTTATTATTTTCCCATTGACATATTATCGGCAAACGCTCAGCAGACATTTCATCAATAGTCTTTCTTCCGCTCTTTAACGTCAAAAAGTCGCTAAAATATGATTCAATTTTCTTAAATTCATCTTGGTATAATGCCTCTACCAAAGTACTGTAATCAATTCCGATTTTACAGTCAAACGGGTCATTGAACACAGAAGGTGACGAAAAGTGAAGCGTATTGTTTACAATAGCGGATATGGTATACTCCTTAATCGACGTATATTTATATAGTTTTCCCCCGCAGTCATCTATTAAAAGCTTATGCAAAGCCACAGAACATTCGTCACTATTTCGTGTTGTACTCAACTTCTCAAGGATTTTATTCAGTTTTTCTTCTTTTTCCCGATTTGTTACCATCTCATTTCCTCTCGATAATAAATGATAATTTACCGCCGCACCGGGTACTGAAAACTCGCCACAATACGGTATGCGGCGGTAACGAGGAAACGGCGAAGCCGTTTTCGAGTCTATCTGTGGCTTAGAGCTAAATGGCGCAGCCTAAATTCTGAAAAAAATATATTATTGACATATCTGCAAACAAATGGTAGTATATCAATATAAAAGGGTACTGCCGATAGACGGTTAGTCCGCTTTATATTTGGTAAAAATAACCGCTTAGTTTGCTGGACTGGGGCGGTTATTTTTGTGCCTTGCTATTCTTACCAATCGTATAGCCAAGGCTGAA
>JAMPIG010000056.1 GCA_023662875.1 Roseburia sp.
CGGGTAAAACCGGGAAAGGGGGGATTGCTTATGAGTGACTATGAACTGCTGACGATTGTACTGATGATTCTTGGAATCATCGTGTCGATTCTGATCGCATACATAGACCACACAAAAAAAGTGACCGCCCCAGCCAAAGGTAAGGTCACTTCTTTGTAAGTATCTTTCATTTGGGCTGACCGTCTATCGGCAGTATTCCCTTTTATGTTTTTATTGTAGCAGATTTCTCCGCTCCTGTCAAACGCTGCGGAGTAATTGTTCAGCCAATATTTTCGGCTGGTTTCCAGAGGCATATTTTCCGTAGTCGTTTTACTTATTATGCATCCGAACGCTTTGCTATCACTCTGTATCATCACTCTTTCCGGCGCAGCACCTTCCTTACCCCGCCCGCCGGTTCATACAGGAATCCTAATTGGTAGAATAGCACAAAATGACAATAGTGTTTTCGTGGAAAACCACAAAAATGAAAAAAACCAAAACGTTTTTGTTGACAAAATTATAAGGAGGTGGCATAATTGGCATTAACAAAAACGTTTTTCTGATTCGCGGCAGCAGAATTCTCACAAGGCAGATATTCTATTTGCCAGGAAATATGGTATGTCCGTAGACAAACCGGGATTTTCGGGCCGGAGCGTTGGAGAAAACGACGGCAGGGAGGGACGAGATGATTTCTATTTTAGCCATCGGCAACAGTTTTTCCCAGGATGCCACGCATTTTCTGCATCAGCTTGCGGAGGCGGATCATGTGGAGACGAGGGTAGTTAATCTTTACATAGGGGGCTGCAGTCTGGAGCGGCATTGGTATAACATCAGCACGGACGGAGCGGAATATCTGTATGAGCTCAACGGCCGGTCCCAGGAACGGCATGTCTCCGTCGGCGAGGCGCTGGCGGAAGGAAAGTGGGACTATATCGTGACCCAGCAGGCCAGCCATGACAGCGGATGGCCGGAGACCTACGAGCCTTTTCTGGGCAACATCATCGGGTATCTGCGGGAGCGGAGCCCGGAGGCGCAGATTCTTTTGCAGGAGACCTGGGCTTATGAGACGGACAGTACGCACAGCAAGTTTATTCGATATCACAACAGCCAGCGGGAAATGTACGAGCGCCTGCGTTTCGCTTATCAGGCGGCGTCGGAGCGGACGGGACTTCCGCTGATTCCCTGCGGGGAGGTGATTCAGACGCTGCGGGAGAAGGAGCCTTTCCGGTACGGGGAGGGCGGGATGTCGCTCTGCCGGGATGGATTTCATATGAGTTATCTTTACGGGAGGTATGCCCTTGCAGCGACCTGGTACAAAGCGATAACAGGCAGGAGTCTGAAGGGAAACGCCTATGTTCCCGAACTCGCATTCCCGTCGGGGGAGGCGGCAAGACCGGAGCTGCTGGAGCTGATTCGACAGGTTGTAGAGGAAACGGTGCCGGGAACGGAGATGCCTGGAGTTGGCTGAGGATGAGTCCGGGATTGCCGGAAGAGGAACAGTGCAGTCATGAAAAGGGAAAAGAGGAAATATTATCTGACGGCGGTTGCCGCGGTTCTGGCGGGAGGGTTAATCCTCGGTGCCTGCGGGAAGGCCGGAGATTCGGGGACGGAGGGAGCAGCGGTTGGCGGCCAGCCGGGAACGGACGAAGCCTTGACCGGCGGTCAGCCGGGAACGGAAGGAACCTCGACGGACGGTCAGTCGGGAGCGGACGAAGCCCTGACCGGCGGACAACAGGCAGAGGGAAACACGAAGATGGATACAGAGACGGGAAATGCCCCGGAGGGAAGCCTGGTCTCGGGGGAGGGAATCCTCCCGGGAAGAGAAGGGTATCATCTCGACAGCTTTGGCGAAAACGTGTGGTTCTTTTCGCCGGAGGATGATCCGGAGGCGGTACAGCAGGAGCTGACGAAGCTCTGGGGCGGACAGGAGAAGAACCAGTTCGGCGACGTCCGGTATGCGGTGTATTTCCTGCCGGGGGAATATGACGATTCGATTCGGCCCAAGGTGGGTTTTTATATGCAGGTAGCCGGGCTGGGTGCCATGCCGGATGAGGTATCCCTCTACACGGTGGGCACCGACGCCAGATGGCTGGGAGACAACAGCAATCACAACGCCACCTGTAATTTCTGGAGAGGGGTGGAAAATCTTTCCGCCAGAGATTATGTGACCTGGGCGGTTTCCCAGGCGACCTTCATGCGGCGGGTGCATCTGGAAAAGACCCTGTACCTCCACGACAGCAACGGCTGGGCCAGCGGCGGATTTCTCTCCAACAGCAAGATAGAGCTGGCGGTCAATTCCGGAAGCCAGCAGCAGTGGCTTTCGAGAAACTGCGACTGGAACGTCTGGATCGGAGAGAATTGGAACATTGTATTTGCGGGGATCGAGGAAGGAAAGACGCCGGAGGGAACCTGGCCGGAGCATGCCTACACGGATGTGCCTGTGGTAGAGGAGATCCGGGAGAAGCCTTTCCTGGCGTATGATGAGGAGAAGGGCTTCGGCGTGTATGTGCCGCGGACGCGGACTCAGGCCGTAGGCGTGGATTGGGATCCGGGCGAATTTCTTCCGATCGAGGAATTTTACATAGCAAAGCCTTTTACGGATACGGCGGAGACCATCAACGAGGCGCTGCGGTCGGGAAAGCATCTTTTCCTGACGCCGGGAATCTATCAGCTGACGGAGCCGATCCTGGTAGAGCGGTCGGGGACGATTGTCCTGGGAACCGGACTTGCCACGCTGCGTTCCATGGAGGGGAATCCCTGTATGGAGGTGGCGGAGGACGCGAGGGTAACGCTGGCGGGAATTCTCTTTGACGCGGGGCCGAAGGAGACGGAGTATCTGCTGGCGGTGGGAAGCGAGGCCGCAGGAAACCCCGAGAGCGGAAACCGGGAGACGGAAAACGCAGAGGGTTCCCAATCAGGAAATGAGGCCGCGAAAACCGGCAGCGAAGGAACAATCGAAAACGAAGGAGACACGGCGCTCCCGCCGCAAACCCTCCTCGCCGACCTGTTCTTTCGGGTGGGCGGCGCAAAGGGATACAACACAGACGTAAAATGCTGCGTAAAGATAAATCAGGATAATGTGATCGGCGACAACTTCTGGGTATGGCGGGCCGATCACGGCTCCGGCGTAGGCTGGGAGAAAAACCGGGCGGCTAACGGCGTTTTCGTGACCGGGGACAATGTGACCATGTACGCGCTGATGGTAGAGCATTTTCAGGAATACCAGACGATCTGGGAGGGAGAAGAGGGGAAGATCATCTTTTATCAGTGCGAGATCCCCTACGACGTACCCGATCAGGAGAGCTGGAGGAGCCACGACGGGAAGGTCAACGGCTATGCGTCTGTAAAGCTCGGGGACAATGTGACAAGCCACGAATCCTGGGGGCTGGGAATTTACCTTTATAACCGGGACGCGGAGGTGGAGCTGCACAGCGCCATGGAGGCTCCGGAGGGCGGAGAGATTCGGGTTCACAATATCTGCACGGTAATGATTACCGGAAACCCGGGCATGAGCCACATCATCAACGAGGACGGCGACGCGGTGACCCACGGCGGCGCAAGGGCAGTACTTATCGAGTGGGGCGGTTGAACCGCCGGATTCCATGGAACCATCCGATTCCATAGAGCCGCTCTGAACCGTAGAAGCATCCGGTTCCATGGAATCGTTCCGAACCGTGGAACCCTCCTTTCCCATGAAATCAGCGATTCCTGTAATGCCGGAGGGTAAGGTGGCGGGCGGAGAACAGGAACCGAGCAAACAAACGCACTAACAACATCAAACCGATTGTGACAGGCCGGGCGGAGCTTCCGACAGACGGCGGTTCCGCAAAACGCTGCCCCGCAAATAAAAAGCGGCGGGGCGGAGCCTGTTTTCAATAGAAATGGAGGATATTTATGAAAGCAAAGAAGGTTTTAGGACTGCTTTTGACAGTGGCAATGGCAGTCGGAACGCTGGCAGGCTGCGGTGACAACGCAGGAACTCCTTCCTCAACTGGGGGGGGCACTGAACAGCAGAGCAGTGAACAGAGCAGCGGCGGTACGGGAAGCACCGACAGCGATGCGGCAAACGCGGGCGAGGAAGTCAATACGACCCCCTTCTACATGACGCTGGATCCCAACGTAAGCGGCGAGATCGATATCATGACCTGGTCCGGAGACAGCACCTACCATGCGGATCTGGGACACTGGGACGCAGACGTGCAGACCGATCTGACCAGCGGCAACGTTGCCATGGTTTACGCGATGGCGAAGAAGTTCAACGAGATGTATCCCAACGTAAAGATCAATCTGTATGCGAAGGCTGACGACGGAAACAGCAACGACACGCTCTGGAGCCAGGAGCTGGAGAACTTCAAGGCGGAGCACGGCAAGTACCCCGATATCTACTGCTCCATGATGCTTCCTCAGGATGTGGCTGACGGCATGGTGGCGGATCTGTCCGTTTACGCAGACGATCCCATGTACCAGTCCTTCAACAGCTCCATCATGGATATGATGAATTACTACGGCGTGCAGGCAGGACTTCCTCAGTACATGATCCCCTGGGGCGTGTATGTGAACAGAGAGCTTGCGGAGCTGAACAATATCGATACGCCCGATCCGGACTGGACTATCGACGAGTACACGGATTTCGTGACCTCCGCGGATAACACCACCTTCTGGGGACTGGTTTACGGCGCGGCGGCAACCCAGTTTATCGGAACCGGCACCACGACGGTAAACCAGGCGCTGAGAAACGGCGAAGAAGTAAATATCGCATCCGACGAGGTGATGAGCCTGCTGGATTACATCCCGAAGTGGTCTTCCTCCGAAATCTGGGCGAAGAACAACGAGGGCGCGATCGACAGCGCGATCATGGACGACGGCTGGTGGTGGAGCTACCGGTTCTTCTGCAGAAATTACTGCCTGACCAACGCGGGCGATCCCTGGTTCTTTAACTCCGCGGCTCTGGGACAGAACGAGGACGGCACATGGCCCAACAACGCCATCGAGTCCGGCGACTGGGATATCTACCCCAGACCTTCCACCGATTATCAGGGATGTAACGTGGGTATCGTAATCGACCCCATGGCGTTGCACAACTTTGCAATGGACGACGGAGATCCCGCGCTGAGTGACGCGGAGAAGGCTAACATGGATTTGGCTTATGCCTTTGGCTCCTACTGGTGCGGTTCCACCGAGGCTATGCAGGCGAGAGCAGATCAGATGTACAATGACAACGGAACACTGAAGACCTCTCTGAACGACTCCTTCCCGCTGGTTACCGGCGAAGAGTTTGACAAGCAGATGGATATCTGGTACAACGGCGGCGGCCACGAGCGTTTCGGGGACGAGGATCTGATGCCCGGCTTCCAGTATGTGCTGCAGCTTTGGCAGGAGGGCGCAATCTATGATTATTCCGATAAGTGCGCGCCTTGTAAGGTCATGATCGACGGTTCGGAGACCAGCTGTCTGTACGAGTGGGAGAACCTGACGAACAGTTCCGTATCCGGCGTAGGCGAGAACGATCCCAGCTGGCTTGACACCATCAAGGCAAATCTGCCCGACTGGAATACAAAGACCCAGGAGAGACTGGCGCAGGCGGCTGAAAACCTGAAGACCGGCCTGAAGAACTACTACGGACTGACGGATGCTGATTTCTAAGAGAGGCGTTTGTACTTCGGTTGAAAAACAAAAGCTTTGAGCGCTCCCCGCAGTGCGGGAGCGCCAAAGCGCGGTAAGACTCAGAGCAATCAGAAAGAAAGGGCTTATTAGAATTCCATATCGGGAAATAATGAGCCCTTTTGTTTTATTTAGGGAATTATGTCGTAGCGAGGGAAGAATGCGAAGCATTCTTCTAAGCGTCCGACAGGACGCTTTGGTAAAGGAGCACATTCATGAAGTCAAATAAGGCGAGGATTTTAAAAAAGGGTATCATAACGGCTGCCGTGATCGCATTGTGCGGCGGGGGCCTCTATCTGATTTTTAACAGGAACCATGCCGAGTATGTAGAGGATGTCAGCCCCGAAGAGTTAAGGCAGGCCTATGAGCTTTTGTCCGGCTCCCTCGTCTCTTCGGACTATATGTATACGGACTATCTGATGTATCTGGACGCGGATCCGGGCGTGGGAAGCTATGCGGCGGAGCCCGGAGGGACGGCGGAAAGATACGCGGCGCAGGACGGCGGGCCGGAGTACGAGGGCAGGGCCGTGGTGCTCGACTATGAGGAGAGCGCCGAATATAAAATTAATGTGGAAAAAGCGGGAGTGTACTGTCTGGCGGTGGATTATTTTTCCGCGGGTAATTCCTATCTGGATTACACGGTGGAGGTAAGCTTAAACGGGGAAGCGCAGTATCAGGAATGGAAGACGGTGGAGCTTTCCCTTTACTGGCAGGACTCGGTGGAGGAGTATCTGAAGGATCGCTACGGGGACGAAATTGCGCCCACGCAGAACCGGGTGAGCGCGTGGAACCGCACCTGGCTCTACAACAATACTTATTCCACCACACACCCATTATATATGACGCTAAAGGCGGGGGAGAACGTGATCACCCTGTCGAACCGCTCCAACAGCGGACTGGCGCTGGGGAAGCTGTATGTGGAGGCACCGGCAGAGGAGACGCCCGATTACGCAGCGTACAGAGCCAGCTACGCGGATCGGCAGATCGCGTCAAAGGAGGATACGATTGTCATCGGGGCGACGGATTATACCGTGAAAAACTCCGCGGAGATTATCTATAAGTCTACGGCGGATCCTGCCATGACGCCCTACGACGCGGAGTATAAGCTGTTGAATACGCTGTCCTGGACCAAGCCGGGAAACGAGATCCGCTATTCGTTTACGGTGCCGCGGGACGGACTGTATCAGCTGGGCTTTCATTACATGAACGACAAAGAGGAATTCTCTTCCTACGAGAGCATCCGCATCGACGGGGAAGTGCCTTTCAGGGAACTGGAATGCTACGCTTTCCCGTACAGTGACAGCGGCTGGGCCAACGAGGTGCTGTCGGATGAAGAGGGAAACCCCTATTATATTTTCCTGACGGCGGGGGAGCACACCCTGACGCTGAAGACGGAGATGGAGCCGGTGATATCGGCTTGGCGCTACGGGCAGCTGATCGCGGAGCATGTGACGCAGCTGACGCTGGATATTAAGAAGATCTCCGGCCAGGACGCGGATAAGTACAGAACCTGGAAGATGACCCAGTATATCCCGGAGATCCCGGATTATCTGGCGGCCTATAAGACGATCCTGCAGCACATCCGCTATGAGCTGCAGAACGAATCGGAGTTCGGGATCAACGGCGCTCTCTTGTCCTATCTGGATAAGGCGGAGGTCTTTATCGACGATATGGCGGAATATCCGGATGAGATCGCCCTCTATACCACAAGCCTGACGGGGGCGGACAATTCCGTGCTGGTGGCGGTGAGCAAGTTTACCTCCTCCGTGATGAACGTGAATTTCTCTCTGGATACGATCTACGCCTTCGGCGAGGATAAGATGCCCCGGGCGAAGGCGGGGGTTTTTGCGAAGATCGGCAGCAGCATCCGCACGGTCTACTATTCCTTTGTCTCCGAGAAGTACAAGACGACTGCGGCGGCGGAGGACGAACTGAATATCTGGGTATCCAGGGCGCTGACCCATGTGGATCTTCTCCAGAAGCTTGCGGATACGGAGTTCACGCCAAAGACCGGCATCAAGGTCAAGATTTCCGTCATGCCGGACGTCAACAAGCTGACGCTGGCCTGCGCGGCGGGAGAGACGCCGGATGTGGCGCTGGGCTTAAGCTCTCATATGCCCTTCGATCTGGCCTGCAGAGGCGCGCTGTACGATATGACGCAGTATGAGGATTACTGGGAGGTGGCGAACCGCTTTGTGGCGGGGGCTTTGGTTCCCTATACCTATAACGAGGGGATATACGCGATCCCCGAGACCCTGGATTTCGATGCGGTGATCTACCGCACGGATATCTTTGAGAATCTGGGACTGGAGGTGCCGGACACCTGGGATGAGCTGATCGACCTTCTGCCCAGCCTGCAGCGGTACGGCATGAACTTCTATCACAATATCTCCTCCGGCGTGGGGTACAAGTGGTTTTACCAGACAACGCCCCTGATCTTCCAGAACGGCGGGCAGCTTTACACCTCGGACGGGACTGTTACCGCCATCGACCAGCCTGGCGCGGTAAAGGGTCTGAAACGTCTGGGAGAGCTGTTTGTGGCATACTCCCTGGATACCCAGGTACAGGAGTTCTTTAACTCCTTCCGGTATTCCGTGCTGCCTATCGGCATTGTTGACTCCAACGTCTATGTGCTGATCAAGAACGGAGCCACGGAGCTGGAGGGACAGTGGAAGCTGGCCCCTTACCTCGGGACGGTGCAGGAGGACGGCAGCATCAACCGCAACTTTGTGGCAAACGGCAGCGGCGGCGTGATCTTTGCGGATACCGAGATGCCGGAGGAAGCCTGGGAGTTTCTGAAGTGGTGGACCGACGAGGAGACCCAGGTGGAATACACCTATACCCTGCGCTCCACCTACGGAGACACTTACTTCTGGCTGCCCTCCAATGTGGCGGCGCTGGAGCAAGCGCCCATCGGCCAGGAGGACAAGGAGATCATTCTGGCTATGGTGCAGGAGCTGCGGGACGTGCCCAGAACGCCGGGACAGTATCTGCTGGAGCGTTCCATCTCCGATATCTGGAACGCCATGGTCTTTGACGGCACCTCAGCCCAGGTGGCGGCGGACGAGAAGGTGATCGCCATCAACCGTGAGATTAAGAAAAAAATGCAGGAGCTCGGATATTTCGACGAGGCGGGGAACCGTCTGAAGGATTATGTGATCCGCGACGCGGACTGGATCCAGGAGCAGATGGATCGCGCCAAAGAAGGAGGTGAGCAGGCATGCAGCAAGTAAACGCGAAAAAGAAGAAAAAGAAATTCGGCAGGGAAGACGGTAAGGCTTATCTGATGCTGCTGCCTTACATCATTCTGTTTTCCACCTTTATCCTGGTGCCGGTCATTATCGCCATGGGCCTGTCCTTCACCTACTTTGACGTGATCAACAAGCCCACCTTCACCGGGCTGTTAAACTATATCACCCTGTTTACCCAGGATGAGGTGTTTTTGAAATATGTATTGCCCAATACCTTCCTCTACGCGCTGATCGTGGGTCCCGGGGGCTATGTGATCTCTTTCCTGCTGGCCTGGATGCTGGCACAGATCCAGCCCATTCCCCGGACGATTCTCGCCCTCTGCATCTACACGCCCTCCATGCTGGGCAGCGTGTTCATCGGCGTGATCTGGAAGACCATCTTTTCCGGCGATCAGTCGGGCTGGATCAACAGTATCCTGCTGCGGCTGGGACTGGTGGATACCCCGATCCAGTTTTTGCTGACCAGCGATTACTTTATGCTGATCATGATTATCGTGTCTCTCTGGTCGGCTATGGGAATCGGCTTCCTGTCCATGATATCCGGTATCCTGAACATCGACCAGGAGCTGTATGAGGCGGCTTATGTGGACGGCCTCAGAAACCGTTTCCAGGAGATCATCTACATCACGGTGCCTTCCATGAAGCCCCAGATGTTCTTCGGCGCGGTCATGGCGATCGTCAACGCCTTCAACATGGGGTGGATCGGCGTTACCTTGAGCGGCGCCAACCCTACGCCCAATTATTCCGGCCAGCTGATCACGAACCACATCGACGACTACGGCTTCCTGCGGTATGAGATGGGGTACGCGGCGGCGATTTCCGTGGTGCTGCTTTTGGTGGTGTACGGCTTCAACATGGTGGCGGGCCGACTGTTCGGCGATAACGATTAGGAGCAAATGCAAAGGGGTGCATCGATGAAAAGAAGGAAACAAAAACGCGGCGACTTTCAGGGTTCCCGCATTAATCCGAGACATTTTTCCGTGGGTCAGATCAAGTTTTACGCGATCCTGATTCCGCTGGCGCTGTTTATGATCCTGCCGGTGGTCATGCTGGTCAACCGCGCGTTCATGCCCTTGGGCGAGCTGTTCGCATTTCCGCCGCACATCATAGCGCACAATCCGACCATGAATAACTTTAAGAACCTGTTTGCCCTTTCGAGCACGACGGGAGTCCCCATGCTGCGGTATCTCTTAAACTCCGTGCTGGTGACGGTGATGACTGTGGCCCTGAACCTGGTGATCACGATTCTGGGGGCCTATACCTTTGCGAAAAAGAATTTCCGGGGGAAGGCGGTTCTTTTCGAAATCAACCAGCTGGCGCTGATGTTCGTGCCGACGGCGGTGGCGATTTCCAGATATCTGGTGATCACGACGCTGCACCTGACGGACACCTGGCTGGTGCATGTGCTGCCCCTGGCGGCCATGCCGGTGGGACTGTTTCTGGTAAAGCAGTTTACGGATCAGATCCCCGACGCGCTGATCGAGGCGGCGGTGATGGACGGCGCAAAAGAGCTGACCGTGATCCGCAAGATCATCGTTCCGCTGATCCGTCCGGCCCTTGCGACCTCCATCGTGCTGACCTTCCAGCAGGTCTGGATGGCCACGGAGGCGTCCAACAACTATGTGAACAACGACACCATGCGAACCCTCGCCTATTACCTGAATTCCTTGTCTACCAATAACGCCATAGCGGCTGCTGGCATGACGGCGGCGGCGTCCGTTCTGTTGTTTTTGCCGAATCTGCTCATCTTTATCTGTATGCAGTCGCAGGTGATGAACACCATGAGCCATTCCGGCATCAAGTAGGAGGGAGGGAAAAGAGCATGAAAAAACACGGCAAATGGAAAAAAATCCTGTTCCTTCCGATGGCGGTTTGTCTGATGCTTCAGGCGTCCATAAGCGCAAGCGCCAATCAGGCTACCTCCTATACCTACGCGGCGGATGAGGATAAGAACTGGGAGAGGACCCAGGACGCTTATCTGCCCGACAAGACGATCACGGAGCTGGGGCTTTCCTCCCCGGAGGATCTTTTTATCGACGGGGACAATATGCTTTACATTGCGGACACCGGCAATAAGCGCGTGGTAAAGTACGATATTTCCGCCGGAACGGTGGCCGGGATTCTGGAAAGCAGCGAGCTGACCGGCCCCAGGGGCATCTTTGTGACGGAAAACGGGGAAATCTATGTGGCGGATACCGGCGCGAAGGCAGTGCTGATCTTTGATCGGGATTTCAATCTGCTGAACAAGCTGACCAGGCCGGACGCGCCGATCTTTGCGGATACGAACTATGAGCCGAAGCGCGTGGCGGTGGACGGCGGCGGGAACGTGTATCTGATCGGCGAGGGTGTCTACAACGGTATTATCCAGCTGGCAAAGACGGGAGAGTTTTTAGGGTATTTCGCGGTAAACGACGCGGATCTGACCTTCTCCCAGAGGCTGCAGCAGATCCTGTTTACCCGGGCACAGCTGGCGAATCTGATGGATATCAATCCGACGGTGTTCGCCAACGTCTTCGTGGATCAGGACGGTATCGTCTACTCGGCTACCAGCGGCACCCACCGCAACGGCATGAAAAAGCACAGCACCAACGGCGGCAACATGTTCAAGTCTGAGGTGTGGTCCTTTGACAACCTGACGGACGTCTATGTGGACGGCGACGGACTGATTTATACCTGCGCGGCCAACGGTTATATCAATATCTACTCCAAAAGCGGAGAGGAAATTTTTGAGTTCGGCTCCTATGTGACCACAGTGGATATCTCCGGACTGTTTACCAGCCTGCCCTCCATCGCGGTGGATACGGACGGCAATATCTGGGCGGTGGACGGCACAAAGGGTTATCTGCAGTCCTTCAAGCCCACGGAATACGCGCAGACGGTCTATACGGCCATGAATCTGTACGAGGAAGGCCGCTACGAGGAGGCCATGGAGAAGTGGAACGAGGTGCTGAAGCTGAACCAGATGTCCGTGCTGGCCCATAACGGCGTGGGCAAGGCTTATCTGCACGCCGAGGAGTACGAGGCTTCCCTGGAGCATTTCAAGGTGGCCAACAACAAGGATTACTACTCCCAGTCCTTCTGGGAGGTGAGAAACGAGTGGATCCAGAAATGGCTGGGTCTGATCCTGGGACTGCTCATCGGCCTGCTGGTGCTGAAAAAGGTGGTCAAGGAAGTGGATAAGCGGCACGGCGGAAGACTGGCGGCCGCGGAAAAGAAGGTGAAGGAAAAGACCGGCTCCCTTCCGGTCTGGAAGGATATCCTCTACGCCCTCAAGACCCCCAGGCATCCCATGGACTGCTACTACGAGATCCGCAAATACAGACAGGGCTCCGTAGTCGCCTCCGCGGTGATCTACCTTTTGTTCTTTATCGATTTTATGGCCTTTAAGACCGTGAAGGGCTTTATTTACCAGACGGTGAAGGTGGAGGATATGGATATCGGCTCCATCGTACTCGGCTTCTTCGTGCTGCTGGGACTGTTTATCATCTGTAATTACCTGGTGACCAGCATCAACGACGGCGACGGGACATTTAAGCAGATTTTCATGATCCCGGCCTACGGCGCAATGCCTGCCATGATCGCGCTGCTTGTCGTGACCTGCGTGTCCTATGTGCTGACCTACAACGAGTCCTTCCTGCTGACGCTTGTCTTGCTCATCGGAATCGTCTGGAGCGTCATAACGATCTTCATCGGGCTGCAGACGGTACACGATTATACCTTTGGAGAGACCATAAAGAGTATTATTTTGACGGTGGTATTTATGATCATTGTGGCGGTGATCGGCGTGATTATTTCCATTATGTGGAACAGTCTGTACACCTTCCTCGCTTCCGTCGGAAAGGAGATGATCCAGAATGTTTTGTAAGAAGCAAAAAGCTCAAAAATGGATTGCTTTCGGCCTGATACCGGCGTTGCTTCTCGGGATCGCGCCCCTGCGCGCCGAAGCGTATGTGGCCACCAACCGGGATACCAGGACGGCTCCGGAGAAGGCGCTGTATGAGCCTGAGGAGTACGCGGACTATGAATTTCTGCTGGAGACCGGCTCGGTACGGTACTACTGGCGGGAGGACAGAGATGTCCTGGCCGTCGTGGATAAACAGACGGGGTACTGCATCAAGACCGGCGCGGATCTGCCTTTTTCCGGGGATGTCAAGGATGCGGTGAAGGCGCTGGAAAAGGCGGACGCTTCCCCGGAGGAAATCCTTGCGGCGGCGGAGAGCTATCCCGACGACCTCAACAGCACCTATGTGGGAATCGCCAATTCCCTGGTTACTCTGGAATATTACGACAGCGATAAGATCAAGTATATTTCCTCCGCCTCCGAGGACGACGCGGAGTCTGCGTTGAGCAAGGTGGAGGAGGGAAGGTACTGTCTGGATATCCGGTTTCAGAAGCCGGAGGTACAGATGAAGGTCTATATTACTCTGGGGGAGGAGAGTATCGACTATTATATCCCCTATGAGGAGATGACCGGAAGCGGCTTAAACAGTCTGGCGGCTGTGGATATCACGCCCTTTCTGGGAGCCAGCGGCGGCAGGATGAACGTGATGAACCCGGAGACGCTGGAATGGGAAAAGGTAGATAATTACCGGGTGCCGGGGTATGTGCTGGTGCCGGACGGCAGCGGCAGCCTGATCCGCTTTGTGGATAATACCTCCGTATTCAACGCTTATGAGGGCGATGTGTACGGCAAGGATTATGCCACGGAGACTAACTACAGCTTTGCCTACTATGACGACGTGCCGGTGAAGGATCCCGTGATGCCGGTGTTCGGTATCGCCCACGGGAACGGACAGATGGCCTTTGCGGCCTGGGCCAACGAGGGCGCGGAATACATGGATATCATCGTGAACCCGGACGGCACGAAGGCGACGACCTACACCTGGGCCTATCCCAGATTTGAGCTGAACATCAATTATTACCAGTTGTACGACGAGCAGGGCAGCGGTTTCTTCAAGCAGATGGACGAAATCTACCGCTACAATATCGATATCACCTACGCCTTTTTGTTCGGCGACGGCAGCGACGGGACTCCCTCCGCGGATTACGTCGGTATGGCCCGGGTCTACCGGGAATACTTGATTCAAAAGGGAGAGCTGACGCCCCTGGAGGACTTTGCGGAGGATATTCCCATCCGTCTGGATTTCATCATGGCGGATTCCAAGAGCGGCATCGTGGGAAATACCCAGGTGGAGATGACTACCGCGGAGGACGTGGAGGATATCCTGGGACAGGTGATGGAAAAGGGCATTACGAATATCAGCTCCGGCCTGATTGGCTGGCAGAAGGGCGGAGAAAGCCTTTCCAAGCCGTATAAGCTGAAATTTTCCGGGGCGATCGGCAGCAAGGGGGACTTTAAGAAGCTCATCCGCGATTTCGCGGAGCAGGGCGTGGATATCTCCCTGTCCCGGGACACCGTCACGGTGAACAAGAAAATGGTAAACTACTATAACACGGCGGTAAAATGTATCAGCAACTGGTACTTGAGCATCGACAAGAGCGCGATCCTGCCGGAGAACGTGCCTACCTACCTGTTCAGCTACGCGACGCCGGAAAAGGCGGCGGCCTGGACCGGGCAGCTGGCTGACAAGACCTCCGATTTTTCCGAAAGCCTGACGCTGACGGGGCTGCCGCATGTGCTTACCTCCAACTGGAACCGGGACGGCGTGATTACCAGCCTGACGGAAAGCATCGAGCTGTACCGGAATACCCTGGAGGAGATCGGGCAGGAGACGAAGCTGAATCTGGAGAATCCCAATATGTATCTCTGGAAGTATACGGATCGTTATCTTCAGATCCCGGTGGGAAGCTCACAGTTCATCTTCGAGACGGACGCCGTGCCTTTTCTGGAGCTGGTGCTGCACGGGACGATGGAGCTGTATGCGCCTTACGCCAACTTCTCCTTCTATACGCAGGACTGCATTCTGCGGATGATAGACTATAATATTTCTCCGGCCTTCATCCTGTCGAAGGAGCCCTCCTATAAGCTCAGCGATACCTTTTCCGCCAATTACTACTCTACGGAATACACGCTGTACGAGGATCTGATTCAGGATGTGTACGGCCAGATCAACGGGGCGCTCAGCCAGGTGCAGGGCTATGAGTGGACGAACCGGTATGTGCCGGAGGACGGCGTGGCCGTCAATACCTATCAGAAGGGCGGACAGACGAAATACATTATTATCAACTATACGGAGCATGATGTGACCTGGCAGGGGACTGCGGTTTCGCCGGAGAGCGCGGCGGTTGTGGGAAAGGAGTGAGGAAGGATGGCTGAGAAGAAAGAGAAACGCACGAAAAGCGGGCGCACAAAAAGCTATGAAAAACGCCAGAACCGGCTTGGCTATGCCTTTATGGCACCCTGGATCATCGGGTTTGCCCTGTTTACCCTGTTCCCCTTCGGCGCGACGGTCGCCTTAAGCTTTTGTAATGTCAGTACGAACGTCACGGGGTACGACATCACCTTTGCGGGCTGGAGCAATTATTATACCGCCTTTTTCCGCAACACCGAGTTTGTCCCGGCTTTGGGGTCTTTTCTGGGGATGGTGATTCCCTATACCTTTGTGATCCTGGTGGTATCCTTTGTGATGGCCTACCTTTTGAACAAAATCCAGGTGGGCAAGGGCCTGATGCGCACCATTTATTTCCTGCCCGTCATCATTATGTCCGGCCCGGTGATGAGCCAGATCCTGGATAAGGCGGATGAGACGGTGCAGGCGGCCCAGGGCATGTACAACGGCTATGAGGGCGTGTTCATCCTGAACATGATCCGCAGCTATTCCCCCAGGGTGGCGGTATTCATGGAGGGCGTATTCGACCAGCTGACTATGATCCTCTGGTTTACGGGGATTCCCATCGTCCTGTTTGTCAGCGGTCTGCAGAGGATCAACGTCTCCCTGTATGAGGCGGCGAAAATCGATATGGCGAACGAGTGGCAGATCCTCTGGAAGATTACGATCCCCATGATCAAGCCTACGGCGCTGGTGGCGGTGATCTTTACCATCGCCCAGCTGGGAACTTACGATACCAGCGCGATTTATTCCCTGATCAAGACGGCGACGAACAATACCAACGGCGGCTTCGGATTTGCCGCCACCTATTCCTGGATCTACTGTATCGTCGTATTGCTGATCATCGGACTGGCCTGTCTGCTCTTTAAGGATCGGCCGCCGAAGAGACGGGACATCTGGTAGGAGGTAAGATGATGAAAGTAAAAACGAAACATGATTTGAAATGGTGGAGAAATCTGATCGTCAAGGCGGTGATTTACTTTGTGCTGATCTGCGTGGGATTTGTCTATCTGGAGCCGATCTTTGAGATTATCGCAAAGACCTTTATGTCGTCGGCGGATATCATTGACCCTTCCGTGACCTGGATCCCGAAAAGCTTTTCCCTGAACAACCTGAAGGTGGCGGGGACGGTGCTGAAGGTGGGACCAACGCTGCGCAATACGATCCTTTGGTCCGGCGGACTGGCCGTGGCCCAGACCCTCGTGTCCGCGCTGACGGGCTACGCCCTTTCCAGGTACGAGTTTAAGTTTAAAATGTTCTGGTTTGTGATGATCGTGCTGGCGTTTGTCATTCCCACGCCGGTAACCATGATTCCAAGACTGATGATGTTCGTCTCCGTGCAGGAGGCGACCGCGGTACAGCTGATCGGTACGGCGATCCCGCAGGTAGCCATGGCGGCGCTGGGGCAGGGCGTATTTTCCACCGTGCTGATCCTGATTTTCTACACCGCGTTTAATATGATCCCGAGGGTTTTGGACGAGGCGGCGCAGATCGACGGGGCTTCCTCTCTGAAAATCTTCTGGTTTATCGTGGTAAAAATGTCCGCCACCACAATCCTTGTGGTGTTCCTGTTCTCCTTTGTCTGGAACTGGAACGAGACTTATATCACGGGAACCCTGCTGCGCGGCAATATCGAGCTGCTGCCGGCGAAGCTGAATATGTTTAACAGCGAATTTGACAGCCTGGTATCTGCCCAGGGCGGCGCGTTCCGCCTGAATAAGGCTTACAAGATGGCGGCGACGCTGATCTCCATCTCGCCCCTGCTGCTGTTGTATGTGTTCGTGCAGAAGCAGTTCATCCAGGGTATTGAGAATACCGGTATTACCGGCGAATAGGGTGAAGAGATTTTCTAAGGTCGGAAAGAGGTGTGAAAACATACACCTCTTTGTACCCGACCTAAGAAAATCTAAAACTTCACCCTTGAGAAAAGCGCCAAAAAGCGGCGCTTTTCCGAAGGTGGCTGCAGATTGATGAGAAGCGGTTTTTCCGGGTTGCGGTAAGTTTAGGTGCGAGGAGCGGATATGAGAGTAAAATTTTTAGCGGTGATTTTATTGGCGGCGGTCGGCTTTGGCGGCTGCGGCGGGAAGGAGCCCGGCGGAGTGGAAGGCTCCGGAGCGGAAAACTCCGGGGCGGAGAATTCTGATGCGGAGCAGAAGCGAACGGATGCGGACGAAGCGGAGGCGGAGGGGACGGATGAGTCCGCCGCCGAGTCCTCCCGGGAGTATCACACGGGCAGTATGGTCTCCAGGGCTTATGTGGATCCTGACCAGGCGTCCGCCGCAAAGGAGGATCTGAAGGCGACGGGCTTCGAGTACGACAGGGAAAGCCTGACCTGGGAGCTGGTCTGGTCGGACGAGTTTGACTACGAGGGCGGACCGGATCCCGAAAAGTGGAGCTATGAGACGGGCGCGGGCGGCTGGGGCAACCATGAGCTGCAGAATTATACCAAAGGGGAAAACGTGACGGTGGCGGACGGCGTGATGACCATTGAACTCCGGAAGGAGGAGAGCGGGCAGTATACCTCTACCCGGCTGGTCAGCCGAAAAAAAGGAGATTGGACGTACTGTAAGGTGGAAGCGTCCCTGAAGCTTCCGTCCGGCCTTGGCACCTGGCCTGCGTTCTGGATGATGCCCACGGACTCCGCCTACGGAACCTGGCCCAAATCCGGCGAGATCGACATCATGGAGCACGTCGGCTACGATCAGGACGTGATCGTGGAGACGGTTCATACGGAAAAGTACCACGGAGGCCAGGGAAAGGGAAAGAGCTTTCCCACGGAAGGCGTCAGCGAGGAGTTCCATACCTATGGGGTAGAGTGGCTGCCCGACAAAATGATTTTCAGCATTGACGGGGAGGAAAAGTTCACTTATGATCCCCACAATTACAGCAGCGCTCCGACGAAAGAGATCTGGCCATTCGACCGGGATTTTTACCTGATCTTTAACCTTGCCTTCGGCGGCGACTGGGGCGGAGCGAGAGGAACGGACGACTCTTATTTCCCGGCGGAGTATTACGTCGATTATGTGCGGGTTTATCAGAGCCCGGAGATCGCGGAGCTCGTCGAGGCCGGGGAGTAACCGGGGAGAGCGATGCTCGAAGCAGATAGAGAAAGGAAGGAAACAAAAATGAGTCGTTATGCGTTATCCGGCGATAAATTTATCATAGAGGATTACACGAAAGCGCCGGCTTTTTCCAGCTTTCTGCCGGGGCTGGCGGGAGTCCGGGGGATTCCCGTCTGGTCCTTTTACACCAACAGAGGACAGGGAATCAGCAGCTTCGGCATTCACCATAAGGGCAATGCCATGATGGAGTTTAACCCGGCCAACACCTCCTACGAGGACACGCCCTTAAAGGGCTTCCGCACCTTTGTCAGGCTGGACGGCGCATATTTTGAGCCCTTCTGCGCTTACGCGCCGGAGGCGGCGCGGCGCATGGAGATTGAAAAGAATGTTTTTGGCGTCAGCGAGGAGAGGAACGACCTGAAAATCACGGTGAGTTACTGTATCCTGCCGGGGGAGAATATCGGCGCGCTGGTGCGGCAGGTGCGGGTGGAAAATACCGATTCCCGGGCGCATTCTCTGGAGCTTCTGGACGGCATGGCCCAGATCATCCCCTACGGGATCCAGAACGGTCAGTACAAGGAGATGTCGAATCTCTTTAAAAGCTGGGCGGATATCAAAAATGCGGAGAACAACGCGCCGCTTTATACGATGCGGGCCTCCAGCGACGATTCCGCGGAGGTCTCCGAGATCGAGGGCGGGTATTTTTACGCCGCGGTAAAGGACGGGAAGCTGCAGAAGATTATTTATGACAAAAATGTCATTTTTGAATGGGATCAATCCATGGTCACGGCGGTCGCCTTTCTGGAAAAGGGATTGGCGGGCATTACGGGCGCGGAGCAGTGCTTTGCCAATAAGGTGCCCTGCGCGTTTGTGCCTGTGGCGGCGGAGCTGAAAGCGGGAGAGAGTCTGGAGTTTACGGCGTATGCGGGCTTTGCGCCCTCTCTGGAGCTTTTGAACGAAAAGACCGCGCAGTTCTGCGCTGAGGGCTATGCGGAAAAGAAATTTGCGGAGGCCAGGGCGCTGGTGGACTCCTTTACAAAAGACGTGTGGACGAAGACGGCGGATCCTCTCTTCGACAGGTACATGGAGCAGTGCTACCTGGATAATTTCCTGCGGGGCGGCTATCCGTATGTGATGGGCGGCGGTACGGATTCTGATGACAGGGAGAATGCCCCGTTTGCGCCGAACGGTGATGACAGGGAGAATAACTCGCCTGCGCCGTACAGTGACGGTGACAGAAGGAATGCGCCGGGCGGCGGGAAGAAACCGGCTGTGGTGCATCTGTTCAGCCGAAAGCACGGGGATCCGGAGCGAGATTACAACTTCTTCTCCATCGCCGGAGAGTACTATTCCCAGGGAAACGGCAACTACCGCGACGTCTGTCAGAACCGGAGAAACGATGTGTTTTTCTGTCCCGGGGTGGAGGACTTTAACGTCCATCATTTTTACAGCCTGATCCAGATAGACGGCTACAATCCGCTGGAGATTCGGCCCTGTACCTTCCGGGTAAAGGAGAGCGACAGGGAGGCGGCCAGGGCGCTGATCGAAAGACATGTGGAGGATCCGAAAGAAAAGATACTGGACGTATTGAAGGGTGCGTTCACGCCGGGCCAGATTTCGGGAGCTATTGCAAAGTACGGGCTGCGGGTGATCGGGGAAGAGGAAGAGCTGGTGAGCGGACTCATCGCCCTGGCCGACGAGCAGATCGAGGCGGGCTTCGGAGAGGGCTATTGGAGCGACCACTGGGATTACAACCTGGATCTGATCGAAAACTACCTTTCCGTCTATCCGGACAGAAAGCGGGAGCTTTTGTTCGGGCGGGAGGATTACGGGTTTTATGACAGCGTGGGAGTGGTGCGCCCCAGAAGCGACACCTATGTAAACAACAAAGGCAAAATCCGCCAGTACGGGGCGGTTTACCACAGCGAGGAGAAGGCGTCGAGGCCGGGCTTTCAGGCGCAGGGAACCAACTGGCTGAAGGACGGGTCGGGAAACAAGGTGACGACCAATCTGTTCGGAAAGCTGATGACCCTGGCGGTAAATAAGTTTGCGCTTCTGGATTCCCACGGCTTAGGCATCGAGATGGAGGGCGGCAAGCCGGGCTGGAACGATGCGATGAACGGACTGCCGGGACTGTTCGGCAGTAGTATGCCGGAGACGCTGGAATTAAAGCGGACGGTGGACTTCCTGGCGGATGTGGTGAAGGAGTGCGCAAAGGGAAACGGGCTGTCGGCGGAGAGCGCGGAAGAAAATACGGCGAACGGAAAGTGCGCGAAGGAGAGCGGGTGTTCGGCGGAGAGCGCGGAAAAGGACACGGCGGCCTGGGAAGCGGGACAGAAGCTGCCCGTCGAGCTGGCGCGGTTCATGCGGGCGGTTTATGCGGCCCTGCAGGAGAATCTGAGCGACTTCGATTATTGGGATAAGACGGCCTGCCTGCGGGAGAATTTCCGCAAGGAGACCATGCTGCAGGTCAGCGGAGAGACAGAAAAACTTTCCTTTGCGGAACTGTACGAGATTCTGTCCGCCTTTCAGAAGAAGCTGCAGGCGGCGGTTGACCGGGCTCTCGAGCTGGGGGACGGCGTGATGCCGACCTATTTTACCTACGAGGCGGAGGAGTATGAGCCGATTCTGAACGAGGACGGGAGTCCCAGAATCAGCCCTTACGGGATGCCGGGGGTAAAGGTAAAGTCATTCCGGCTGGTACAGGTGCCCCGGTTTTTGGAAGGGCCGGCGAGAATGCTGGCGGCCTGCGGGGCGCAGGATCGGGATCGTGCCAGGGCTATGTGCCAGAAGATCCGGGAGACGGAAATCTACGATCCGCAGCTTAAGATGTATAAAACCTCGGAATCCATCGAGAAGATGTCTATGGAAAACGGCCGCGTCAGGGCCTTTACTCCGGGCTGGTTGGAGCGGGAGAGCGTATTCTTGCACATGGAATACAAATATTTCCTGGGAATGCTGAAGGCGGGCCTGTACGACGAGTTTTACGAGGCGGTCAAGGACGCGTTGATTCCTTTTCAGGATCCGGAGGTCTACGGCAGAAGCATTCTGGAGAACTCGTCCTTCCTCGCTTCCAGTGTGAATCCGGATAAAAACGTCAGAGGCCAGGGCTTTGTGTCAAGACTTTCCGGCTCTACGGTGGAGATGCTTTCCATGTGGCTTGGCATGTTTTTAGGGGAAGGCGGCTTTGGAATACAGGACGGAAAGCTAACCTTTACCTTTGCGCCCAGGCTGCGGGCGGACTTCTTCGACGAGTCCGGCGAAGCGGCGTTTCTGCTCTGCGGACGCTGCAGGGTGACCTACTATAACGAGAACCGGAAAAATACCTATGGCGCAGACGGCGCAAAGGTGCGCTCCGTCGTGCTGTGGGAGGACGGAAAGCGGCACGAGGTGCAGGGAGACACGGTAAGGGGCGAGCTGGCGGTTAAGCTCAGAAGCGGAGAGATTCAGGGAGCGGACGTGTATCTTGCAGGCTGATAAGGCAGTTTACACGCCAAAACGGGCAGGAGGATATCGGTTTGAAAAATATAAAAGTAATTACAACGGACTGGAACGAAAAAAAGTTCTGGGAGGAAAAAAAACTGGAAGCATCGGATCAGATGAATTATACCTGGATGCTGAAGGTTTATCCCGAGCTTACGGAGCAGGAGATCGAGGGCTTCGGCGGGGCGTTTACGGAGGCGGCCGCCGTGAGCTTTGCGGAGCTTTCGGAAGAAGCGAGAGAAGAATTTCTGGAGGGCTGTTTCGGGGAGAGCGGATTGGGCTATGTGCTGGGACGGCTTGCGATGAACAGCTGCGACTTCGGGCTGGGAAATTATGCCTATGTAGAGGAGGGGGATGAGGATCTTCATTCCTTTGACATCTCCCACGACAGAAAACAAATTATTCCGCTGGTGAAAAAGGCCATGGAGCGGGCCGGAAAGAAGGATTTCGGGATCATTGTCTCCCCCTGGTCGCCGCCGGCCTACATGAAGACCAACGGTGAGATGAACCACGGCGGAAAGCTGCGGGAAGAGTACAGGAAGCTCTGGGCGGACTATTATGTGAAGTATCTGTTGGAGCTGAAAAAGGAGGGCCTGCCGGTAAAATACCTTACGGTACAAAACGAACCGGAGGCGGTACAGACCTGGGATTCCTGCATTTACACAGCCGAGGAGGAGGGCGCTTTTGTGGCGGAATATCTGAAGCCTGCGCTGGATGCGGCGGGTCTGGGCGATATTCAGATTTTTATCTGGGATCATAACAAGGAAAATATGTATCACAGGGCGAAGGGCAGTTTCTCCATACCGGGCTGCAGAGAGGCAGTGAGCGGCGTGGCTGTACACTGGTACACGGGAGATCACTTTGAGGCGATCCGGGCGGTGAAAAAGGCATATCCGGAGCAGAGAATCTTTTTCACGGAAGGGTGCGTCGAGTACTCCCGCTTCGCGGACTCGGGGGAGGTAGAGAAGGCGGAGATGTACGCCCATGATATTCTCGGGAACCTGAAGGAAGGCATGGAGGCGTATTTTGACTGGAATCTCCTGCTGAATGTCCAGGGAGGCCCCAACCATGTAGAAAATTTCTGTGCGGCTCCGATTATGTGCGACGGGCAGGGCGGCATCGAAAAGCGTCTCTCCTACTATTACATCGGGCAGTTCAGCCGGTATATAATGCCCGGCGCAAGGCAGATTCTGGCGAGCTGCTATACGACCGGCCTGGAGACGGCGGCCTTTGTCAATCCCGACGGAAGCCGCGTGGCGGTGTTGCTGAACAGGACCCACAAAGCGATCCCGGTCTGCCTGACGGAGGACGGAGAGTGTACCTGTCTGGAGGTAGCGGCCCGGACGATCAGCACGGTGGTTTACGAGTAAGGACGGAAGGAGCAGGACGGCCCTGATACTGGCAGCTCTTTCCCGTAAAAAAGGAAGAGAACAGAAAAGCAGCATAAAACGAACTGAATTTCAGTAAGCAAAAGAACCTCCGCTGTTCAAAGTCAGGGATAAATGTCCCGGACGATGGCAGCGGAGGTCTTTTTCCTTATAAATATCTATTTAGCCTGCAGTCACTATTTCCTGATCTTATGGCAAGGGCTTGCTTTACGGTATCCAGTAACGCCCTATTGCAGCGTTCGCTTCCTCTTCCGTCAGACCGGTCTCTTCTGTCAGCTTTTTGGAGGCGGCCTCACGGGTCATTCCAACTTTTTGAAAGCTTTTGACCATAAATGCGATTGCCCTTTCGGCTGTTTGTGTTTTGGATTTAAGGTTCCGCTCCGCGGCGTCAGCCCTCAGCCTTTGCTCCTCCGCTATCTGCCTTTGTTCTTCGGCTCTCATCCTTTGTTCCGCCG
>JAMPIG010000057.1 GCA_023662875.1 Roseburia sp.
TATCGGCAGCTTCTTTCGTAACCTCGACCACCTTATCACCCTTCATCAGCGTGAGCGTAATGATGAAGGGTGATAAAAGACAGTATTTTAACTCAGTCCGGAAAGGGAGCGCATAACCAGATCCACATCCTGATTTTCCAGTTCCTGAATGATGTGGATATAGGTTTTCTGCGTGGTGGTCATACTTGCGTGGCCGAGACGGCGGGCAACGCTGGCGATCGAGACTCCGGCAAACAACAGCAGGGAGGCATGGGTATGTCTCAGCCCGTGGATAGAGATAACAGGGATGTTGAGCTTCCTGCAATGGCGGGAGAGAATGTCGTTTGCTGTGGAATTATAGACGTTTTCCTTTGCTACAAAAATCGGTTTATCCGCCGGGAGATCCTTTACCAGTTCAGAGAACTGAATAACTGTCTGCCAATCGATTTGAATCTTGCGGACGGAGGAGGCGTTTTTCGTGGGCAGAAAGCCGCCGTTGCCTTTATAGTCCCAGGTTTTGCTGATGGAGAGTGTCTGATGGGAAAAATCGAAATCCTTGGGAGTAATTGCCAGCGCTTCGGAAAAACGCATTCCCGTCTTAGCGACCAGCAGAATCAGCCAATCCCAGTTGAGGCCACTGTGCAGGTCAAGATTTACAAGCAGTGTGTGAAGCTCAAACTGATTGAGATATTTGATTTTCTTCTGCGAAGGGGTTTTGCCTTTGATGATTGCCTTGCGGGTAGGATCGCGTTCGATCAGGCCGTCGTCAACGGCGTCTAAAATCGCCGCTTTGAGTTGATGGTGGAAATCCATCGTGGTTTGCCGCTCGTGTGCGGCGGCGTAGTCGTTGAGGAGCTGCTGATAGGTAATTCTTGTAACCTCGCATAATTTGAGATTAGGGACGAGCTTTTCGAGCCATGCCCGGGTCATGAGATATTTATCCATTGTGACCTTGCGGACAGCGCCTTCCTTGTAGACGCTGATCCATTGAGCGTAATAACGGCAGAAGAGTTCGTCTTTTGTTATTTCGTTTAACATGTGCCACCTCCTTGGTATATTGAAAATGCTCACGCTGATGAAGGATACATTGTTTCCAAGAAAGCGCACAGGAGCCGTGGGCTTGCGACGGCTCCTGCTTCTTAAACGTTGCCGCTTTTCAGGCGCTGTTTTCCGGCAGATCAATATCAAAGCCTCCCTGTAAAATAAAGTCACGAAGCAGCTTGTCTATTTTCATCGGGATCTTCGGAGGAATAATGCTTTTTCCCTCGATCGTTTCGAAATATTTTTTTGCTTTCTCCTTGTCCGCAGTAGCTTTCAGCGCGTCGAACCGGCCATATTCATTGATGTTTTCCTCGGTGACATGGGCTTCCATCATCGCCCTGAGTTTCTCTTCATAAACGCCCAGCAAAGCCGCCAAG
Organism: Roseburia sp.; assembly: GCA_023662875.1. GTDB lineage: Bacteria > Bacillota > Clostridia > Lachnospirales > Lachnospiraceae > Acetatifactor. The sequence continues at coordinate 1,398 of JAMPIG010000057.1, forward strand.
CGGTGTACCTGATCGTCCTTCGCTTTGGAGAGGTATAGAGTGATGTAGTCGCGGAACGTTTTCCCTTCCGCGGGGAGGACGTCGCCGCTTTGGATATCGTGAAGAAAGATGTTGGCAAATTTCTGTTCTTCCTGTGTCAAGGAGGCAAAGGTTTTATGCAGTTCATTCTCCGCCTGCTTTATAGCTTCCGCTTCCGCATTTTCCTGGCGGAGCAGTTTCAGATACTTATCAAATCGGGAGTTCATATAGTCTACATCGATTTTTCCGGTATCGATAGCGATTAGGTAACCGTCAACCGCATACGGGAGGTCGTCCGTTCCGTCGGTATTCCCGCCCGCAAGAAACAACTCTTTATATCGCAGCGTGAGAATCTTATAGGTTACTTCATCCAGTTCAAGCTCAATTTGGTACTTTCTGCCGGTTTCAGGGTCTGTAAAATGGTCATAGACCAGTTTCTTCCAGGTAAAGCCCTGTACCGTTGCCGCTTCCAGATATTCATTGAATTTTTGGAACAGCTCCGCAAATTTTTTGCGTTCTATCATTTCTCCAGGAAGCTGGGCAAAATTTTCAATCCCTGACTGACAGAAAAGATCTCTGATCTGGGAAAAAACAAAATTCATGCCCTCAAGATTTTTATCCAGCCGTTCCGCAAACAATCCCAGCGGTTTATCGCCGGAATATAATTTAACAGCTTCCGCGATAAGTCTTTCCATCGTATGCGGACGCCGGTAATAGCGGATTGTTCCAAACGGTTTCTCCGGCCCGAATAGTCGATTTGTCCGGGAGAAGGCCTGGATGATATTTTCGTATTGCAGAACCTTATCCAGGTAGAGGGTATTGATCCACTTGGAGTCAAAGCCTGTCAGCATCTGATCGACGACAATCAGCAGGTCGATCTGCAGCTCAGGGCTCTGTTCGATCCGCAGATAAGGCCTTTTGTGGGCAAGGCGGGCACAGATATCCTTTTTCATCCTGGAAAAGGAGGGAATACCGAAGTCCTGTCCATATCTTTTATTGTAGTCATCAATGATTTCTGCCAGCCCGGTTTCCTTCTCAATTCCGTTTCCGTTATTGTCAATCGTCGGATCAAAGAGAACCGTTACCTTCAGCTCCGGGATTGCGGACTTAATAAGCCGGTAATATTGAACCGCTTCCGGGATGCTGGACGTCGCGAACAGGGCGTGGAATTTTCCGCTGTGACTTAACGTCAGCCAATTATCCTTGATATCCTGTACCACTATGTTTCGGTGCGTTTCCCTTTCATACTGGCTGGTCGGGATAAAATCCTCGATTCCCTTTTGATAGGTTCCGGCAGCGTCATAGCTTCCTGCCATGGGCAGGTGCATATATTTATAATAGATCTCGCTTTTTTGCGGATCCGCCATGGCTTCCTGCGCTGTTTTTGCTTTTGCTTTTTCGAGGGCAATATTTTGGCGTAAATCAGCGTCTTTATAAGTCAGCACCTTATACGGATCGAAGCCCAATACATTCTTATCCCGGATGCCGTCGGCTATGCTGTAACGATGCAGTTCATCTCCGAAGATGGTGGAAGTGATGCTGCCCTTTTTCTGATTCTCATCCTGGATGGGGGTTCCGGAAAAGCCGAAGAAAATTGCCCGTGGGAAAGTCTGCTTAATCCGGGGCATCATGTTTTCGCCAAAGACGGAGCGATGACATTCATCCACAATAAATACAATCCGCTTGGACTGTATCAGAGCCAGGTCGGCAGCTTTTAGCGCGCCTTCCGAATCATCCCGGATATTGCTCATCTTTTGGATAGAAGTTACGATCAAGGTATTGGCGGGATCGGGGCTGGTCAGCTTCGAGATAAGGACATGGGTATTTTCGGTTGCCTGCACGTCTTCTCTCTGGTCGGCGAAGCCCTGATATTCCTTCAGGCTTTGCGTTCCCAGTTCGATACGGTCAACGAGGAAGATAACCTTGTCCGCGTCCTTTGAGGCGGAAATAAGCTGGGCGGACTTAAAGGATGTCATTGTCTTGCCGGAGCCGGTGGTATGCCAGATAAAGCCGCCGCGCTGGCCGTCCGCCTCCCACTTCGTTTTCGCTACCTTGTCGGAAATTTTGTTTACTGCGTAGTATTGATAGCTTCGCATGACTTTTAATATCCCGTCTGTTTCATCGGCAACCGTATAGAATCCGATAAGCTGGTGTGCCATAGGGATGGAGAGCAGAGTAGAGGCGATCTCTTTCCAGTCGTTGATCGGCTCGTTGTTGAAGTCAGCCCAGTGAAAGAAATAATTCGGGTTAAACTTTCCGTCCGGGCCGGGATTGGCGAAGTAGAGCGTCTCCTCCGGGGTCATTGCGACAAAAATCTGTATCAGAGAAAAAAGTCCGGTGAAAACGCCCTCTGCGGCATATTTCCTGATTTGTTCGCAGGCCTTTTGAACCTCTATACCGGTTCGCTTCAGCTCGATATGAATCATTGGCATCCCGTTAATCAGGAGCATCAGGTCGCCGCGTCTGTCGCTCAGCAGCTTTGACTTGCCGGGAAAACGGGGCTGTTGGACGATTTGATAGCGGGTTTGTCCTCCGGCGATCTCGCGGGGGTCATATATTTTTAAAGAGATTTCCTTGCCGAAGTGCTGTGCGTCGTCCGGGTTGTCCCGCTTGATGGAGACCTTCATCCCTTTGATGAAGCCGTTGAGCTTCAGGGGTGTCCTCAGGGCGGCAATCTGTTCCAGAATCTGCTGCATTTCGCTGTCGGTCAGCGGGTAATCGTTCAGGTGATCAATATCAGGGTTGTTCTGGAAGAGGATGTCTTTCCAATTCTGGATCAGCTGCTGTTCGGTGCAATTATGTAAAATTTCTTTCTCCCAACCGTGTTCGGACAGAATTTTAATAAGTGCGGATTCAAAATCCGCTTCTTTTGTAAATGCCATCATGTCTCCTCCTGTTTTTTGGAAGCATTTGCCTTCTCCTGATTTCAGTATAGGGAATCTTTGCTGTTTTGTACAGAGGAAAGTCTGCAAATCAGGACACTTTTTTTCCAAAAGAGTGTCTTTTTTTGCGGCGCGGCACATGCTATAATCGAATCAAAGAGATGATTCGATTATCCAGGGGCTATAATCGAATCAAAGGGATGATTCGATTATCAAGGGGCTATAATCGAATCAAGAGCGGAAAGGAGTTGGTATTCGGATGGGGCGGTATTATCTGGCGATTGATATCGGCGCGTCCAGCGGGCGTCACATTCTGGGTCATCTGGAAAACGGAAAGCTGGAGATGGAGGAGGTCTATCGATTTCCCAACGGGATGACGGAGAAGGACGGACAGAAGGTCTGGGATGTGGAGGAGCTGTTCGCGCAGATTAAGGCTGGGATGAAAAGGTGCGGGGAGCTTGGGAAGATTCCGGTCAGCGTGGGAATCGATACCTGGGGGGTGGATTACGTACTGCTGGACGGAAACGGGGAGCGCATCGGCAATGCGGTGGCTTACCGGGACAGCCGAACCCGGGGAATCGAGGAAGCGGTATTTCAGGTGATCCCGGAGGAGGAGCTGTACGGGAGAACCGGGATTCAGAGGCAGTCCTTTAACACGATTTATCAGCTGATGGCGCTGAAGAAACAGGCACCGGAGCAGCTGGAGCGGGCGGAGACTCTGTTGATGATTCCGGATTATTTCCATTATCTGCTCTCCGGGGTCGCGGCGACGGAGTATACGGAGGCTACAACGGGACAGCTGGTGAGCCCGGAGACAAAGGATTGGGATTTTGAATTGATCCGCCGGCTGGGATATCCGGAGAAGATTTTCCGAAAAATCGTGATGCCCGGGACGACGCTGGGGAATCTTCGGCCGGAGATCCGGGAAGAGGTAGGCTACGACTGTAAGGTAACGCTGCCCGCGTCTCACGATACCGGGTCGGCGGTGCTGGCGGTTCCGGCGGAGGGGGACGATGTCCTGTATATCAGCTCCGGCACCTGGTCGCTGATGGGGACGGAGCTGGAAAAGGCGGATTGCTCGCCGGAGAGCCGGAAGTGTAATCTGACGAACGAGGGCGGTTATGCCTATCGGTTCCGGTATCTGAAAAATATTATGGGGCTTTGGATGATACAGTCGGTGAAGAAGGAGATCGGCGGGGATTTAAGTTTCGGGGAGATCTGCGAGATGGCCTCCGAATGTAAGATTTCCTCGATCGTGGACTGTAACGACGACCGATTCCTTGCGCCGGAAAATATGACCCGGGAGGTGCAGGAGGCCTGCAGGGAGTCCAGGCAGCAGGCGCCGGAAGGAATCGCGGAGACTGCCTGCGTTATCTACAACAGTCTGGCAAAGTGCTATGCGGGGACGGTTCGGGAGCTGTCCGCCCTGACGGGCCGGAGGTTCGACCGAATCCACATTGTGGGAGGCGGAGCCAACGCGGATTACCTGAACCGGCTGACGGCAAAGGAGACGGGAATCCCGGTTTATGCGGGGCCCGGGGAGGCCACGGCGATCGGGAATCTGGCGGCGCAGATGATCGCGGAGGGAGAGCTGAAGGATTTTCGGGAGGCGAGGGCCTGCGTGGGCCGCTCTTTTCCGATCCGTATTTATGAGTGAAGCGTTTTGGCTTTTTGCCAGCGCCGGAAGGACGCCTGAGGGGCGTTTCACGAAACCGAATGATCCTGTGGAATTGGTATTGAAGTGTGGGAAGGATGAGATAGGAGCTTGCTTATTCAGTGAGCGGTTATTGGCAGGAAATGTCCGATGAAATCGGACGTAGAGCGCTGAAGGCTTGGATTTGCGAGCTCAGGATATAAAAATACAGCATAAGAAAGGCAGGAGAGTAACATGACAAGATTTGAATCGGCAAAGGAAATTTACGCGTCCTACGGCGTGGATGTGGAGGAAGCGATGAGGAAGCTGGCGGAGGCACCGGTGTCCCTGCATTGCTGGCAGGGGGACGATGTGATCGGCTTCGACCACGACGGCCCGCTGACGGGAGGGATCCAGACGACGGGGGATTATCCCGGTAAGGCGAAGACGCCGGAGCAGCTGATGCAGGATATGGATAAGGCGCTTAGCCTGATGCCCGGAAAGAAGAAACTGAATCTCCACGCCAGCTATGCGATCTTCGAGGAGGGAGAATTTGTCGACCGGGATAAGATTGAGCCGAAGCATTTTAAAAAGTGGGTGGAGTTTGCGAAGGAGAGGAATATGGGGATTGACTTTAATCCGACCTTCTTCTCCCATGACAAGATCAAGGACGGCCTTACCTTGAGCAGTCCCGACGAGGAGACCAGAAGGTTCTGGATCAACCACGGAAAGGCCTGCATCCGGATTTCCCAGTATTTTGCGGAGGAGACGGGGGTTCCCTGCGTTATGAATATCTGGACGGGCGACGGCTTCAAGGACGTTCCGGCGGATCGCATGGGCCCCAGGCTGCGGTATAAGGAGGCCATCGAGGAGATCCTTTCCGAGCCTTACGACAGGAGCAAGGTGAAGCCCTGCGTGGAGTCCAAGGTCTTTGGAATCGGCGTGGAGGCGTATACGGCGGGAAGCGCGGAGTTTACCTTAAGCTTTGCGGCGACCCACGAGGGATGTCTGCCGCTGATGGATAACGGCCATTATCATCCCACCGAGGTGGTGTCCGACAAGATTCCGGCGCTGCTCTGCTTCTTCCCGGAAATCGCCCTGCATATTACCAGACCGATCCGCTGGGACAGCGACCATGTAGTTCTGTTCGACGATGAGACGAAGGAGATGGCGAAGGAGATCGTCCGCAACGACGGCCTGGGACGCGTCTATATGGCTCTGGATTACTTTGACGCGAGCATCAACCGGGTATCCGCCTGGGCCATGGGCTTCCGCAGCTGGCAGAAGGCTTTGCTGGCGGCGCTTTGCACGCCCAATGAGGCGCTGAAGAAGCTACAGGATGAAGCAAGGTTTACGGAGCTGATGGTGGAGCAGGAGGCGGTGAAGACTCTGCCTCTGGGGGATATCTGGAACGAGTACTGCGCCCGCTGCAAGGTGGTTTCCGACCGGGATTTCTACAGGGAAATCAAGGCTTATGAGGACATCGTGCTGGCGGAGCGCTGAGCGGAAAAGTGGGCGGCGCTGCGGCGGATAATTGCAGGAAAGAATCACGGAGGTAAAAATGAACAGTATATTTGGCGTTAAAATTATGGAGGATTACATCCGTATGTGCCACGACGGAGTGCGGCAGGGCTGGCACGAGAGAAACGGAGGGAATCTGACTTACCGCATGAAGGAGGAAGAGGTGGCGGAATGCCGTCCTTACTTCCGGGCGGAGCCCGGCCCCTGGGTAAAGCTGGGAGTTGAGGCGGAGAATCTGAAGGGAGAATACTTTATCTCGACGGGAAGCGGGAAATTCCTGCAAAACGTAGGGCTGGAGCCACAGAACAGCATTTGTATCGCAGAGATCAACGAGGCGGGAGATTCCTACCGTATTGTCTGGGGACTGGAAAACGGCGGCAGGCCCACCAGCGAATTTCCTACGCATTTCATGAACCATTCCGTGCGCAAGCGTGTCACGGGAGGAGAAAACCGTGTGATTTATCATGCCCATACCCCGTATGTGATTGCGCTGACCTATGTGCTGCCGCTGAATGCCGAGGTCTTTACCAGGATGCTTTGGAAGAGCGCTACTGAGTGCTGCGTTGTGTTCCCGGGCGGCGTGGGCGTGGTGCCATGGATGGTGCCGGGCGGGCCGGAGATTGCGAAAGCGACCTGCGTGCTCATGGAAAAGTACGACGCCGCTGTATGGGCCTTCCACGGTCTGTTTGTGTCCGGCGCGGATTTTGACACAGCCTTCGGATTGATGCATACGATCGAGAAGGCGGCGCAGATTGCGTCGATCGCGCTGGCGGCGACCGGCGGAAAGCCTCTGCGCCAGGTGATTACGGACGATAACCTGAGACAGATCGGCAGGGACTTCGGCGTGACCCTGAACGAGGAGATTTTAAATTTCCGCTCGGAGGACGAGCTGTACTGCTGACGAAGGTTTTTAGCTTGTGAATGCGGCTCCTGGATTTTACAGCGAAAAACAGATCGGAATATTGATAAGGATTATGTCGAAGAAAAACTCCGTGCGGATGGATGGACATTCTCACGGAGTTTTTTCTGCTGCGAATCTGGATTCACAAAGCTTGTCGCAATTAAGAAGGTATTGGATAACCGACATCAAAAGAGGCCCGGCCCCTCCGCGACCAGTTCCCGTGGGAAGCCGGTTTCCGCGATCAGCTTCCGTGCCTCCGTTACCTCTCCGATGTGCTCCTTGCCGTGGCTGTCGCTGGAGAGAAGAATCGGGCAGGAGAGCGTCTCGCAGGCGCTCAGCAGGCGGCGGGCGTTCGCGGGGCCGTCCTTACGGTAGCTGTCCGGCAGGAGGGAGACGTTGTTGAGCTCCGGCAGGACGCCGAGGGCGGCGCAGGCTCTGACCAGCTCAGGATAGTCCACGGGAAAGCGGGAATCGTCGCAGTGTCCGATCATCCGGACGCCGGGATGCTTCATGGCGCGGATATAGGCCCTTGTGTTTTCCGCCGGGGAACCGGGGGCGTACACAGGCCGGTGCATACTGACGATACAGTAGTCCAGCGTGGCAAGGACATCGTCCGGAAGGTCGAGATGCCCTTCCGCATCCAGGATATTAGCCTCTACTCCGTAGAGAACCCGAACGCCGAACCGTTTCCGCTCGCAGAGGGAAAGCCCGCGGAAGTAGGAGAGTCCGGCGCTTCCGGAGCTGGCGGGGCCGTGGTCGCTGATCCCCAGGGTCTCCATCCGCCGTCGGGCGGCCTCCCGGGCCAGATCGACAATCCGGTCGCTCGTGCCGTGGCCGCTGGCGCAGGTATGGGTGTGGAGATCCGTTTTTTGATATGCGGTTTTAAGCAGATATTGATTCCGTTCTGACTGTTCCATCGCTTTTATCCCGTAGTCTTTTTCCGACCAACAATAGAATTCACGCTTCGCGAAAATTCCATTGTCATGAGTCAAAGTTTTATGGCTGTATTGTCATAAGGCGAGTTGCGGTTCGCCTTATGGAAAACGTATCAGGAGCGCTTTACCGAAGCGCCTGCCTCTACGATAGCACAGATTCTCGGAAAAGAAAAGTCTAATTTCGCAAAAAGAACATCAAACAACAAGAAATTCAAATAAATCAAAAGAAAATCCACAGAAAAATAATAAAATTGCCGACTGATTTATTGACATTTATAGAACAACGGGATATACTGGACGAAAGAAAAACAGGAAGGGACGCAGCGATGGCAAACTATTATACACAGGAAATCCCGAAAACAGACCGAATTCCCCGGCTGGTGAAAAATCTGTATGCGAAAATGCCGGAGATCGAATCGGCCAGGGCCAGGCTGGTTACGGAATCCTATCAGGCTACTGAGGACAAGCCCGTGATCATGCGGAGGGCTTTGGCTTTTGAGCATATTCTGGATCATATTCCCATCATCATCCGGGAGGAGGAGCTGATCGTCGGAAGCACGACGCTTGCCCCCCGGGGCTGCCAGACCTATCCGGAATTTTCCTATCAATGGCTGGAGGCGGAGTTTGACACGGTGGCGGGACGGAAGGCGGATCCTTTTTACATAGCGGATCAGACTAAGGAGGAGCTCCGTCAGGCCAATGCGTACTGGAAGGGAAAGACGACCAGCGATCTGGCGACGTCGCTGATGGCGGAGGAGACGAGGAGAGCGATTGCGCATAATATGTTTACTCCCGGTAATTATTTCTACAACGGCGTGGGGCATGTGACGGTGCAGTACGACAGGGTGCTGGAATCCGGCTTTGAGGGGATTATCCGCCGGGCGGAGGAGGAACTGGCGGGCTGTAAGCCGGGGGATGCGGATTATGGGACGAAGACGCAGTTCCTGAGGGCGGTGATCATCAGCTGCCGGGCTGTGATCCGCTACGCGGGCCGTTATGCGGAGCTGGCGGAAAAGGAGGCGGCGGCCTGCGGGGATGCGGCCAGAAAGCGGGAGCTGCTTCAAATCGCCGCGAACTGCCGGAGGGTTCCGGCAAAGGGAGCGGAGTCCTTCTATGAGGCCTGCCAGAGCTTCTGGTTTGTACAGCAGCTTCTTCAGCTGGAATCCAGCGGGCATTCTATTTCGCCAGGGCGCTTTGATCAGTACATGTATCCCTATTACAAGAAAGATCTGGAAGAGGGGAGGCTGACCAGAGAGTTTGCCCAGGAGCTTCTGGATTGTATCTGGGTAAAGCTGAACGATCTGAATAAATGTCGGGACGCGGTCAGTGCGGAGGGGTTCGCGGGCTACAGCCTGTTCCAGAATCTGATCGTCGGCGGTCAGGATCGGGACGGGGCAGACGTGACGAACGATCTCTCGTTTATGTGTATCACGGCCTCCGGGCATGTGTTCCTTCCTCAGCCCTCCCTCTCCATCCGGGTGTGGAACAAGTCCCCGCACGACCTTTTGATGAAGGCGGCGGCGCTGACCCGGACGGGAATCGGTCTCCCGGCGTACTTTAACGACGAGGTGATTATCCCCTCACTGCTGAGCATGGGGCTGACGCTGGAGGACGCCAGGGAATACAATATCATAGGCTGCGTGGAGCCGCAGAAGGGGGGCAAGACGGACGGCTGGCATGACGCCGCGTTCTACAATATGTGCCGTCCCCTGGAGCTGGTGTTCTCCAACGGCTGGGACAAGGGGGAGAGAGTCGGCATAGAGACCGGAAACGTGGAGGATATGGCGACCTTCGAGGAGTTTTACGACGCCTACAAGAAGCAGCAGGAGTACCAGATTTCCCTGCTGGTCAACGCGGACAACGCGATCGACACAGCCCACGCTCTCCGCTGCCCGCTGCCGTTTCTTTCCTGTATGGTGGACGACTGTATCAAGAGAGGGAAATCCGTTCAGGAGGGCGGGGCCATATATAACTTTACCGGGCCGCAGGGCTTCGGGATCGCAAACATGGCGGACTCCCTCTATGCCATAAAGAAGCTGGTGTACGACGAGAAGAAGGTAACCATGGCGGAGTACAAAAGGGCGCTGGCCGTGAACTACGGGAAGGGCTTCGCCGCAGACGACGTCGCGGAAATCGTGGTCAGGATCCTGAAAGAGATGGAGGCGGGGGGAATCGCCGCGGATGAGGATCAGGTGGCGCAGATTGCGACGTCCGTCATGAACAGCGAGGTATCGCCGGAGGAGAAGAAGCGGTGTGAGGAGCTGCTGGAGCGGATTGCGGAAATCCCCAAATTCGGAAACGATATCGAGGAGGTGGATCTGCTTGCCCGGGACGTCGCCTATACCTATACCAGGCCGCTTTTAAAGTACCGCAATCCCAGGGGCGGACGGTTCCAGGCGGGGCTCTATCCCGTGTCGGCGAACGTTCCGCTGGGGGCGCAGACTGGAGCTACGCCTGACGGGAGGCTGGCCCATATGCCGGTGGCGGACGGCGTTTCCCCTTCCGCGGGGAAGGATGTGAACGGGCCTACCGCCGTCGCGAATTCCGTAGCCAGGCTGGATCACGGCATCGCCTCCAACGGCACTCTGCTGAACCAGAAGTTCCATCCCACGGCTCTGAGCGGGGAAAAGGGACTGGAAAACTTTGTGGCGCTGATCCGTTCCTACTTTGATCAGAAGGGCAGCCATATGCAGTTTAACGTGGTAGACCGGCAGACCCTGCTGGACGCCCAGGAGCATCCGGAAAAGTACGCGCATCTCGTCGTGCGGGTGGCGGGCTACAGCGCCCTGTTCACCACGCTTTCCAGATCCCTTCAGGACGACATCATCCGAAGGACGGAGCAGGGGCTGGGATAAGGAGGGCGGTATGGATTATTTACAGACGAAGGGCAGGATCTTTGATATCCAGCGTTACTCCATCCACGACGGCACAGGCATCCGCACCATCTGTTTTCTGAAGGGCTGCGTCTTAAGGTGCAGGTGGTGCTGTAACCCGGAATCTCAGGAGTACGGAATCCAGGAGATGACGGTGGGAGGAAAGAAAAAGATTATCGGGCGGGATGTGACGGTGGCGGAGGTTCTGGAGACGGTGGAGCGGGACAGGCCCTATTATAACCGTTCCGGCGGGGGGCTGACGCTTTCCGGGGGCGAGAGCCTCTGCCAGCCCGACTTTGCAAGGGATCTGCTCCGCGGGGCGCAGGTCCTTGGCATCAACACCGCCATGGAGAGCATGGGGTGCGCCAAATGGGAGGTCATCGAGGGGATCCTTCCGTTCCTGGATCACTATCTGATGGATATCAAGCATCGAAACAGCTTAAAGCACAGGGAGTACACCGGAAAAGGGAACGAGCTGATGCTGGAAAACGCAGGGAGGATAGCGGCTTCCGGGATGACAAAGCTGAGTATCCGCGTCCCGGTGATCCCGGGGTTTAACGATACGCCCGGGGAGATTATGGAGATCGCAGAGTTCGCGGACAGCCTGCCGGGGGTGGAGGAAATTTATCTGCTTCCCTATCACAGGCTGGGCCAGGATAAATACGCGGGCCTGGGGAGAACCTATGAATTGCCGGACATTCTTCCGCCGGAGCCGGAGCATATGGAGATGTTGAAAAGGAAGGTGGAGGCAGGAACCGGCCTGCGGTGCCAGATCGGCGGATAGCAGGAAGGCTCGAAGAACCCCGAAGAGTCCGGGAAGACCGGGCCGAGCCGAGCCGGAGGGACAGGAGAGGAAGAGAAACGAGGAACTCGGGCCGAGCCGGAGAGGCAGGAGAGGAAGAGAAAGCGAGGAACCCGGACAGGCCGGGAAGAGACGACAGGAAGGGGACGGATATGGATTGGCTTGACGAGGGAAAAAAACAGAGAATCGTTCAGGAGCTGGTTCCGGGAAAGCAGATTACGCTGGCGCATATCATTGCCAGTCCGGATCCGATCTTGTATGAAAAGCTGGGGCTGAACCCGGAGGTGGACTACGCCAGGGCGGCGATCGGGATCCTGACGGTGTCCCCGGCGGAGACGGCGATTATTATGGCGGATGTAGCCATGAAGGCGGCGGCCGTGGAGTTGGGCTTTGTAGACCGCTTCAGCGGTTCCCTGATTATTACCGGAACCGTGTCGGAGGTAGAAGCGTCCGAGCAGGCGATTCTGGACTATGTGCGGGAACAGCTGAAGTATACCGTGTGCGGCATAACGCGCACCTGAGCCCATGAGAAAGCTGATCTTGATGGGGCGCAGCGAGAGCGGGAAAACGACGCTGAAGCAGGCCCTTACCGGAGAAAAGGTGCATTATGACAAGACCCAGTACATCCGTTACGAGGACGTTCTGATCGACACGCCGGGAGAATACGCCCAGACCCATCATCTGGGATACGCGCTGGCGCTGTACGCCTACGAGGCGGATGTGGTCGGGCTGCTGGCGGCGGCCACGGAGCCGTATACTCTGTTTCCGCCGAATATTACCTGTATGGTAAACCGGGAGGTCATCGGGATTGTCACGAAGATCAACGAGCCGGGCACCCGGAGGCAGCTGGCGGAGCTCTGGCTTCGGAACGCGGGCTGCAGGAGGATTTTCTTTGTGGACGCGGTGACGGGGGAAGGAGTGGACAGCCTCCTGGAATATCTGCGGGAGGGGGACGCCGAAAGACCTTCCGATCGATAAGTATCCGCATCCTGCGTAAAGATGGAGGGAATAACCGGAAAAGCGCAGGGAAAAAGCGGGAAGCGTCAGCAAAATAGAGGAGAAAACAGCGGCGGAAAACAGCAGAACGGCTGAAAACCACAAAAATCTGCAAAATAGGTCAATAAACCACATATGTAATGTTGACTTATGTGGAAGCTGGGTATATAATATAAAAAATCACTTCGTAATTTTTATTATCAAAATGATATAATAAAAACCGCCTCGCAATTTTTATTATCAAAATGATATAATAAAAACCGCCTCGTAATTTACGAACCTAAAATGATACAACAAGAAGCACTGCGCAATTTTTGAATTCAAAATCAGATAATAAAATCAAAAGGCCGATTTTATTATCCGGGCGCTGTAATCAGGGACAAGAACCCATAAAAACAGGAGGAAGCAAAATGCAAAACGAGTACGAAATCAAAAAAGAGATTTGCGACATCGGGAAACGAATTTACAACCGGAACATGGTGGCGGCGAACGACGGAAACATTTCCGTCAAGCTGAACGACAACGAGTTCCTCTGTACTCCCACGGGCGTATCCAAGGGCTTTATGACGCCGGAGTATATCTGTAAGGTGGACGCGCAGGGCAATGTGATTCAGGCGAACGGAAGCTTCAAGCCCTCGTCCGAGATCAAGATGCATATGCGGGTCTATCAGGAGCGGCCTGACGTGAGAAGTGTTGTGCACGCCCATCCCGTGTACGCTACCAGCTTCGCCATCGCCGGGATTCCTCTGACCCAGCCGATCATGCCGGAGGCGGTGATTGCCCTCGGATGCGTGCCGATCGCAAAGTATGGCAGACCCTCCACCATGGAGATTCCGGACGCGGTGTCCGAGTACGTTCAGTATTTTGACGCGGTTTTGCTGGAGAATCACGGCGCGCTGACCTATTCCGACTCTCTGCTTGCCGCTTATCTGAAGATGGAGTCCGTAGAGTTTTACGCGCAGCTTCTGTATCAGTCCAGGATGCTGGGCGGGCCGAAGGAGTTTACTCCTCAGCAGGTGGAGGATCTGTACGAGATCAGAAGACAGTTCGGCATGAAGGGACGTCATCCCGCGAACCTCTGCCCCAACGCCAGAGAGGGAAAGCCCAGCTGCCATACCTGCGGCGGGGGCTGCAAGAGCGCGAAGGGAGAGCAGGCTTCACCTGAGCTGGTGGCCGAGATCACGAAAAAGGTGCTGGAGCAGCTTGGAAAATAAGTATCAAATTTCATTTCAGAAGACCTGTTTTTCGGAAGACAGGAGCCCGCGGAGAGCGGGCGGACGGGAGTTCACATGCAGGTAAACGAGAGTTTGGTTCAGGAGATCGTACAGGAGGTCGTGGCGAAGCTGAATATCGCCGAGCCGGCGGCAAAGAGGCGGGGCGTGTTTCAGGATATGAACGAGGCCATCGCGGCGGCCAAGGCGTCGCAGGCCGTGATCCGCAGGATGTCCCTGGACCAGAGAGAACAGATTATCAGCAATATCCGCAGGAAGACGCACGAGAACGCGGAGGTGCTGGCCCGGATGGGCGTCGGCGAGACGGGTATGGGAAATGTGGGACATAAGACGTTAAAGCATCATCTGGTGGCGGACAAGACGCCGGGGACGGAGGATCTGAAGACTACCGCCTGGTCCGGAGACCGGGGGCTGACCCTGATCGAGATGGGGCCCTTCGGAGTGATCGGAGCCATCACCCCCTGCACGAATCCCAGCGAGACGGTGCTCTGTAACGCGATCGGGATGATCGCCGCGGGAAACACGGTGGTGTTTAACCCTCATCCCCAGGCGATTCGAACCTCTATTTTTGCCCTGAACCTGATCAACGAGGCCTCCATCGAGGCGGGCGGGCCCGACAATGTGGCCTGCACCGTGGAAAAGCCTACGTTGGAGACCAGCAATATTCTGATGAAACACAAGGATATTCCCCTGATTGCCGCCACCGGCGGGCCGGGCGTGGTCACGGCGGTGCTGTCCTCGGGAAAGAGGGGAATCGGAGCGGGGGCGGGCAACCCTCCCGCAGTGGTGGACGAGACGGCGGATGTGAGAAAGGCGGCGGAGGACATTGTCAACGGCTGTACCTTCGACAATAACCTGCCCTGTATCGCGGAGAAGGAGATTGTGGCGGTTGACAAAATAGCGGACGAGCTGATGCATTACATGATCAGCGAGCAGGGCTGCTATCTGGCCTCCAAAGAGGAGCAGGAGAGGCTTGTCGCGACGGTGCTGACGCCCAAGGGGCTGAACCGCAAATGCGTGGGGCGGGACGCCCGGACGCTTCTGGGAATGATCGGCGTGACGGTTCCCGACAATATCCGCTGTATTGTCTTTGAGGGGGAGAAGGAGCATCCTCTGATTGCCGAGGAGCTGATGATGCCGATTTTGGGGATGGTGCGGGCCCGGGATATCGACGACGCCATCGAGAAGGCCGTCTGGCTGGAGCACGGCAACCGCCATTCCGCCCACATTCATTCGAAAAACATAGACAACATCACGAAATACGCGCGGGAGATCGACACGGCGATCCTGGTGAAAAACGCTCCTTCTTATGCGGCTCTGGGCTTCGGGGGAGAGGGGTACTGTACCTTCACCATCGCCAGCCGCACCGGCGAGGGTCTCACCAGCACGAAGACCTTTACCAAGAGCAGACGGTGCGTTATGGCGGACAGCCTCTGTATCCGCTGATGTTACCCGAACGCGGAAACCGCGCGGCGGTATTTTTCAAAAAGACAGGAAAGGAGTCAGAAAATGGCTGATACGGCACAGATCGAGGAGATTGTGAAACAGGTGCTCGCCAGTATGGCGGGAACGGGAACCGGCTCTGCGGCGGGAAGCGCCGGGAGCGGTTCGGGAGAAATCCCCAAGACCGCCCATGTGGCCGTCCTCACGGCGCTGGAGCATTTTGAGGTAAAGGAATATCCCATGCCTCCGGTAGGGGACGACGATATTCTGGTAAAGGTGGAGGGATGCGGCGTCTGCGGGACGGATGCCCACGAATTCAAGAGAGATCCCTTCGGGCTGATCCCCGTCGCCCTCGGGCATGAGGGCACCGGCGAGATCGTTAAGATGGGAAAGAACGTGAAGAAGGACAGCGCCGGGAAGGATTTGAAGCTGGGGGACAAGGTCGTCACCTGTATGATCTTCAAGGACAATCCGGACATCACTATGTTCGACCTGAACAAGCAGAATGTGGGAGGCGCGGATGTCTACGGGCTGCTGCCGGACGACGAGATCCATCTGAACGGATGGTTTTCCGACTACATACTGATCCGGGGAGGCTCCACGGTGTTTAACGTGAGCGATCTGGATCTGTACTCCAGGGTTCTCATCGAGCCCTGCGCTGTGCTGGTGCATGCGGTGGAGAGGGCCAAGAGTACCGGGATCCTGCGCTTTAACAGCCGGGTGGCGGTACAGGGCTGCGGCCCGATCGGCCTGATCTGCATCGCGGTTCTGCGCACCATGGGAATCAATAAAATAGTGGCGGTGGACGGAGAGCAGAAGAGACTGGACTTCGCCAGGGAGCTGGGGGCGTCCGACACGGTGAACTTTAAGGAGTACAAGGGGATCGAGGCCCTGGCGGAGGCGGTTCGGGGAAAATGCGACGGCCATTCGGTGGATTTCGCGTTCCAGTGTACCGGTTCCCCGGCGGGACATTCCAATATCTATAAGTTTATCCGCAACGGCGGCGGGCTCTGCGAGCTGGGCTTTTTCATCAACGGCGGAGACGCTACGATCAACCCGCATTTCGACATTTGCTCCAAGGAGATCACCACGGTGGGCAGCTGGGTGTATACCCTGCGGGATTACGCGACGACCTTCGATTTCCTGAAGAGCGCGAAGCGGATCGGGCTTCCCATGGAGAAGCTGATTACCCACACTTATCCCCTGGAGGAGATCAACGAGGCGCTGAAGACCAATCTGGCTATGACGGGGCTGAAGATTGCAATCATCAACCGGTAATCCCGGCTGGCGGTGAAGAAACGAGGGAGCGATGGAAGAAGCGGTAGGACTTTTGGAGGTATATGGACTGGCCTGCGCCTTTCTGGCGGCGGACGCGGGCTGCAAGGCGGCGGATGTCAGGCTGGAGACGTTCGATAAGAACAAGCCCGCCAACGCGGATTCTCTGCCGGTACCTCTTCTGGTGATGATTAAGTTCAGAGGGAGCGTCGCGGCGGTGGAGGCCGCCATGGAGGCGGGGGCGGCAATGGCCGAATCCCTCACCGGTATCGTGCAGAAGCACATTATAGCGAGACCCACGGAAGACACGGGAAAGATGCTGAAACTAAACGCATTTGATAAAAATTAATTTGTCTTATCAAGAAGAAGGAGGAAAGAAAATGGCACAGGAAGCATTAGGGATGGTGGAGACAAGAGGACTGACGGCGGCGATCGAGGCTGCGGACGCGATGACGAAATCCGCGGAGGTAAAGCTGGTAGGCACCGAGAAGATCGGCTCCGGGCTGGTAACCGTGATGGTGCGCGGCGACGTGGGGGCGGTAAAGGCGTCCGTGGAGAGCGGATCCCAGGCGGCGAGCAGGCTCGGCGAACTGGTGGCGGCCCATGTGATCCCCAGACCGCATTCGGATGTGGAAAAGATTCTTCCCCATATCTGAAGCGCGGGGCGAAAAAAGTAAAGGAGCCGGTCAATGGGCAATATTTCGTTAGGCTTTGTTGAAATTTCGGGCGTTGTGGCGGCGGTGGACGCTCTGGATATCATGTGTAAGACGTCCGGCGTGGAGCTGGCCACCTGGGAGAGAAAGCTGGGCGGCCGTCTGGTGACGATCGTGGTGAAGGGCGACGTGGCCTCGGTCAGGGAGGCTGTGGAGGCCGCCGGGAAAAGGGCGGTCAAAAAGCCTGCGGCGAGCGGCGTAATCGCGAATCCCCACCCGGAGATCCTGCGGCTCGTCGAGCTGAGCGCGGGCAGATTTATGAAAAAGGATCCGGGGGACTCGGACGAGCCGGCGAACGCGGGACTGGACGAGAGGACGATCCAGGAGATTTGAGTAAGGACAAAAAAGCATGAGTAAGAAAATCAAAAATCAGAAGCAAGAGCAGGAGGAAAGAAAAATGGCACAGGAAGCATTGGGAATGGTGGAAACTAGAGGTTTGGTAGCGGCGATCGAGGCGGCGGACGCTATGTGCAAGGCGGCGAACGTAAGTCTGGTAGGAACCGAGAAGATCGGTTCCGGACTGGTGACCGTTATGGTCCGCGGCGACGTGGGAGCGGTAAAATCTTCTGTGGAGGCGGGTTCCAACAGCGCGTCCAAGCTGGGCGAGCTGGTGGCGACGCATGTGATTCCCCGCCCTCATAACGATGTGGAGATGATTCTTCCGAAGGTACAGGCATAAGGCGACTGCGCGCCGCAGATGGGAGCGGATATGGAACAGCAGACTGTGGAATTGATCACAAAGCTTGTCCTTCAGACGCTGAAGGACAGGGAGGAAAAGAAGAATGGCTTCCAGGTTCCGGTGGGTGTGTCCGCAAGGCATATCCACCTGACTGCAGAGCATGTGGAGGCTCTTTTCGGAGAGGGATATCAGCTGACCAAAAAGAAGGATCTGATGGGAGGCCAGTACGCCTGCAACGAGACGGTCACGGTGGTGGGGCTGAAGCTGAGAGCGATTGAAAACATCAGGGTTTTAGGGCCGGTCCGCCGGGCGTCCCAGCTGGAGATATCGGCGACTGACGCCTTGAAGCTGGGGATTGCCGCTCCCGTCCGGGAGTCGGGGGATATCGCGGGAAGCGCCCCCATAGCCGTAGTGGGCCCTAAGGGGGTCATCTACCTGCAGGAGGGGTGCATTATAGCAAAACGGCATATCCACATGTCTCCCGCGGACGCTCTGGCGGCGGGAGTACGCGACGGCGATCTGGTATCCGTCAGGGCGGATAACGAGCGGGGAACCGTGTTCAACGAGGTAAAGATCCGGGTTCATGACAGCTTCACCCTGGAGATGCATATCGATACGGACGAGGCGAACGCCAGTAAGATCAAAACGGGCGATAAGGTGACCATTCTGTAAGTGGAGACTTAAGACAGGGGAGGCATATCATGGTTGTGGGAAAGGTAGTCGGAAGCATTGTTTCCACCCGTAAAAACGAAAATCTGATCGGAAACAAATTCATGATCGTCGAGCCGTTGGAGGACATGACGGCCGGTGCCGCCCGTTTTGTGGCCATTGACAATATCGGCGCGGGAATCGGCGAGACGGTGCTGGTGGTTACGGGAAGCGCCGCAAGGGTAGGGATGGAGAATGCACCCGTAGACGCGGCGATTGTGGGAATTGTGGACGAATGAGCCGAGAGGCGGGGCGAGTAACACCGGGGAAGGGCTGGGCAATCCGCCAAAGCGGGCATGACGGGAAGCGGGAGCTGCCGCTCATGCGGAAGCGCACAGGGAAAACAGCTCTTTGGCGGGACGGAGACAGATATGAACATTCAGGAACTGAAAGGGCTTCTGCAGGAAAAGGGCGTGGCGGGGGCGGGCGGAGCCGGATTTCCCACCTATGCCAAGCTGGACGGGCGGGCGCAGATCATCCTTATGAACTGCGCGGAATGCGAACCGCTCTTAAAACTTCACAGACAGCTTCTGGAAAAGCACGCGGAAGAAATTCTGCGTACTTTTGATGAAATCGCGCAGACATTGGGCGCGGGGGAAGCTGTCATCGGAATCAAAAAGGAATATAAAGCCACATTGCGGGCTGTTGAAAGATATATTGACGCGTATCCCCGAATGAGGGTTCAGCTTTTGGAGAGCGCCTACCCCATGGGAGACGAGGTTGTGTTGATTTATGAGGCTGCCGGAAAGGTGGTTCGTCCGGGAGGCCTTCCCATCGAGGAAGGAATCGCGGTGTTTAATGTAGAGACGGTCTACAATATATACCGCGCCTTGGAACAGGGGACTCCCGTTGTCGATAAGCTGGTTTCCGTCGTGGGGGAGGTAGAGCGTCCCCTGACTCTCAGGGTACCGCTGGGCGCGTCCCTGCGGGATGTGGCCGCTTATGCGGGGAAGATCACGGCGAAGGATCCCGTCTATCTCACCGGCGGTCCGATGATGGGAAGTCTGGCGGAGGAGACGGATCCTGTGACGAAAACCACAAACGCTATTCTTGTGCTGGAACGCTCCCATATTCTGGTTCAACGGAAGAATCGAAATCCGGCGATCGAGTTAAAAAGGGCGGCCTCCTCCTGCTGTCAGTGCGAGACCTGTACGAATCTCTGTCCCCGGCATGAGCTGGGACATCCGATCGAACCTCATCGATTCATGCGGAGCGCAGCCAACGGAGACTTTCAGGATGTGAGCGTATTTTTAAATACCCTGTTCTGCTCCTCCTGCGGATTGTGCGAGGGCTTTTCCTGCCCCCAGGGTCTTTCACCCCGGAGCCTGATCGCGGAATATAAGAACGGGCTGCGGAAGGCAGGGGTAAGGGCTCCGGCCGATGTAAGGCCCGCCGCTGTCGGCAGGGGGCGGGAATACCGGAGAGTTCCGGAGGAGAGGCTGGCGGCCAGGCTGGGAGTTTCCCGGTACGACGTGGAAGCCCCGCTTCAGCCGGACGATTACTGGAAAGAAAACCGCCGGATCGGGAAGGTGCGGATCCTCTTAAGCCAGCATATCGGCGCGCCGGCCGTGCCCTGTGTGGAAAAAGGGCAGGAGGTCAGGGCGGGGGACTGCATCGCCCTGCCGGGAAAGGGCTTAAGCGTCGGGATTCACGCCTCCATAGACGGAACGGTACAGGAGGTCAACGACAGGTATATTACAATCGGTTAAGGAGATTTTCATGGGCAGAGCATTGGGAATGATTGAATTTAAAACGGTTTCCGCCGGTGTGACGGCAGCGGACGTTATGGTGAAGACGGCGGCGGTGGAGCTGATCGAGGCGCAGACCGTCTGTCCCGGCAAGTATATCGCCCTGATCACGGGAAATCTAAGCGCGGTGGACGCCGCTGTCGCCGCGGCGAAAAATTACTGCCCGGAGCAGCTGATCGACAGCTTTGTGCTGGGCAATCCCCACGAGGGAATTTTCCCGGCCATCTACGGAACTACGCAGATCGGGCATATCAGCTCGCTGGGAATTCTGGAGACCTTTGACGCGGCCTCGATTATTGTGGCGGCGGATGCCGCGGCCAAGACCGCGGAGGTAGAGCTGATTGAGCTCAGGATTGCGAAGGGGATGTGCGGGAAGTCCTATTTGTTCCTGTGCGGCGAGGTGTCCGCCGTGGAAGCGGCGATTTCCCGGGCGAAGAGCAGCGTGGCCCAAGGCGGCATGTACCTGGATTCCACGGTGATCGCGCACCCGGATCCCCAGATCTGCAAGTCGATTCTGTAGGGCGGAAGGAAGCGGAAGACATTCGGTTTGCAGGCCAATTTTGCAGGACGAGGAAGGCAGAGTGTAGAGCGGGGATTTGAGCCTGAAGGGCGATTCCGCAGGGCGGAGGAGGCCGGAGAGTTACAGGCCGCAGGCTTTCGAGGGCCGGGGATGCCGCGGCTGAAGAGGGAAGAGACAGGAGGAGAGGAATGCTGGCGGTAGAACGCAGAAACTTAATTCTGGAAAAGCTGCAGGATGAAAAAAAGGTGGTGGTCAGCGAGCTGAGCGCCGCCTTTGGCGTATCGGAGGAAACGATTCGGAGGGATCTGGATCGTCTGGATCGGGAGGGGCTGGCGACGAAGAGCTACGGCGGGGCGATCCTCAACGAAAACAATGGTCTGGATATGCCGTTTAACGTGAGAAAAAAGAGAAACATGGAAGGAAAGCAGGTGATCGCCGGACTGGTAAACGGGTTGGTGCAGGAGGGGGAGCATATTATTCTGGATCCCAGCACGACCGCGGTAGCCATCGTAAAGGCCCTAAAGAGCCGGAAGCGGCTGACGGTGATTACCAATTCCATCGAGGTGCTGGTGGAGCTTTCCGACGTCAGCGGCTGGGACGTCATCTCGACGGGAGGCATCCTGCGGGAAAGCTATCTGGCGTTGGTCGGCTCCCGGGCGGTGAGCGGGATCGAGTCCCTTTACGCGGACAAGGTGATTCTCTCCTGCAAGGGCGTGGATCGGAAGAGGGGAATCACGGACTCCAACGAGATGTTTTCCGAGGTGAAGCAGGCCATGCTCCGCTCCGCCAGACAAAAGATCCTGGCGGCGGATCACACAAAGTTCGGCAAGGTTGCCTTCTCCGGCATAGGCGCTCTCTCGGATGTTGATATGGTAGTGACGGATATCCGGCCGGATCCGGAATGGATGGATTACTTCGCGGAAAAGGGAATCGAATGCCTCTATGGGGGCGACTGAGGGAATCCGAAGGAGTATTGCTGATTTGTATAGCTGCGGGCGGTAAAGTAAAGAATATTTTTCTGTGAAAATTATTGGTGATTTTAGATTATCTCTTTAGAAATTCTTATATGTCGGAATAG
>JAMPIG010000058.1 GCA_023662875.1 Roseburia sp.
ACCACAGTGCTTAAAGTAATTATTCAATTTGTTTTCCCACCCCGTGAAAAGTAACTACAATTCTATATTCCGTACCGGACGCCGACGTAAACCAAAGTCTGCGTAAATCCAAATCGAACAAATCAGACAAACCGAACAAAATCGGACAAAATCGGACAAAAATCGGACAAAATCGGACAAAATGCAGAAAATGCTTGCATTTCCTTCAGCAATGTGGTAAACTCTGAATGTTGCGAAAGTAGATGGTCCTCTGTTACAGGAATTGTATTAAGAACATCCATTTTATGAAGGAGGCTCGTTATGAGTGACATTATCAGAGAGATTGAAGCAGAGCAGTTGAAGGAATCCGTCGATGAGTTCCGCGTTGGCGATACCGTAAAGGTTTACGGTAAGATCAAAGAGGGAAACCGCGAGAGAATCCAGGTGTTTGAGGGCGTTGTCCTGAAGAGACAGGGCGGCAGCAACAGAGAGACATTCACCGTCAGAAAGATCTCCGGCGGCATCGGCGTAGAGAAAACCTGGCCCCTGCACTCCCCCAACGTGGAGAAGATCGAGGTGGTTAGAAGAGGTAAGGTAAGGCGCGCAAAGCTGAATTACCTGAGAGACCGCGTCGGCAAGAAGGCAAAGGTGAAAGAGCTTGTCAGATAACTGGTAAGGGACGAAAGGACAGTTACTTTTGTAATTGTCCTTTTCTGTTTTGTTTGCTGTATAGGGAAATATGTGGTACAATGACTTTATTCGAGGCAGGAAACGGCCGAATGGCCATCCGTACCGTGATTGCAACGCAATCATGATACAATGAGCGTTAGCGAGAAGAATGAGCTTGTTCATTCGGCGAGCGGCGAATGGCGATCATGAATCGAAGATTCATGATATAATGACTTTATTCCCGCGAGCAATGGGTTAAATGACAATATTTGAGGCTGGGAGCAGGAAGGCTGGTATGGCGCGAAAGGAAAAAGGACTCACCTTTTATAAAAGGAGAAAGAAAATAAGCTCAGCCATGGTGCGGGAGGTCTTCAGCTGGCTCTTCGGCATCGTGACCGCGGTTTTTATCGCAGGCGTCCTGGTCTTTTTCTTCGGTATGACGACCAACGTGGTCGGCGTTTCCATGGAGCCGACCCTGTACAACGGACAGCAGATTTTCGTGAATCGATTTGTGTATGTGCTTTCCGCGCCGAAGCCGGGGGATGTCGTCGTATTTCTGCCCAACGGAAACGAGAAGGCGCATTATTATGTAAAGCGCGTGGTGGCGGGGCCGGGGGATCGGCTGGTGATTCAGAACGGGATCCTTTACGTGAATGGAATCGAGAGCGAATGGGCGGCGGACTACATCGCCGATCCGGGGATCGCCGAAAACGAGCTGACTCTGGAGAGCGGGGAATATTTCTGTCTGGGAGATAACCCGGCCAACAGCGAGGACAGCCGTTCCGCCAATATCGGGCCGGTCAAGACCGGAGATATTGTGGGGAAGGTCTGGTTCCGCGCGAAGTGCGAGGAGCTGGGGATGGGGGTTGTGAAATGAATTATCAGTGGTATCCCGGCCATATGACGAAGGCCCGGCGCATGATGCAGGAGAATATTAAGCTGATTGATCTGATTCTTGAGCTGGTAGACGCCCGGATTCCTCTCAGCAGCCGGAATCCGGATATCGATGAGCTGGGAAAAAACAAGTCCAGGGTCGTGCTGCTGAATAAAGCGGATCTGGCGGATCCGGCCTGTAACGCCCTGTGGATTAAGTGGTTTCAGGATCGGGGAGCTTATGTGCTGGAGGTCAATTCCCGAAACGGGACAGGGGTCAGGGCGGTAAACGGGCTGGTGCAGGAGGCGTGCCGGGAGAAGCTTGAGCGGGACAGAAAGCGGGGGATCGTAAACCGGCCGGTGAGGGCGATGGTGGTGGGGATTCCCAACGTCGGAAAGTCTACCTTTATCAATTCCTTTGCGGGAAAGGCATGTACGAAAACCGGAAATAAGCCCGGGGTGACAAAGGGAAAGCAGTGGATCCGGCTGAACCGGAATCTGGAGCTTTTGGATACGCCGGGAATCCTCTGGCCGAAGTTTGAGGATCAGCAGGTGGGAATGCGGCTTGCCATGATCGGCTCCATGAACGACGAGGTTATCGTGATGGAGGAGTTGGCCTGCGATCTGTTAAAAATGCTTCGGGAGCTCTATCCGGATGCGGTGCGGGAGAGGTATGGCGTCCTGTGGCAGGAGTCCGAAGCGGCTGTGCTGGAGGAGATTGCCCGCAGCCGGGGATGTTATACGAAGGGTGAGAATCTTGACCTGAAGAAGGCGGCGGATATTCTGACCGATGATTTCAGAAGCGGGCGGCTGGGGCGAATGACCCTGGAGAGACCTTAAAGGACGGGAGAGAATGGTATGAACAAGGTATTAAAGGAGATCATCAGTACATTGCTCTATCTTTTGGCGGTTTTGTGTCTGACGGCGGTAGTGATTCACTTTGTGGGGCAGCGAACCGAGGTGGAAGGCAGCTCTATGGAAACGACGCTGTCCGACGGGGATAATCTGATCGTCGATAAACTGTCCTATCGTTTCCGGGAGCCGGAGCGTTTTGACATTATCGTGTTTCCCTTTAAGCACAAGGAGAATACCTATTATATCAAGAGAATCATCGGCCTGCCCGGCGAGACGGTTCAAATCGACGAACAGGGGAATATTTATATCAACGGCGAGAAGCTGGAGGAAAGCTACGGGCGGGAGATCATCAAGCCGGAGAACGTCGGGATTGCGGCGGAGCCGATCGAGCTGGGCGACGACGAGTATTTCGTTATGGGAGACAATCGCAACAACAGTACTGACAGCCGGGTCGAGATCGTCGGCAATATTCACCGGGACGAGATCATCGGGCGGGCCTGGGTTCGGATCTGGCCGTTTTCCAGGTTCGGCGTTTTGAAGCATCAATAACCGCGCTAAAGGCGGCGGATCTTGCAGGCTGGCGACTGGTTCGGGATTGTATGGGCTGCCTCGACGGCACAGGCCGCCGGGATAGGGCAGTTATCACTCGATAGAAGGCTTCGCCCGCATTTCACGGAGGACGGAATGAAAAGCATAGGAGAGACGAAAGCGAGGTATCAGGCAGCATCTATGGAGGAGCTGCCTGAGTTTATCCTGGAGCACGAGGAGGACTCCCGGGAGGGGATAAAGAAACTGGTACTGTCGGCGAAAAAGAAGCTGGCGGATCTGGAGCGGGAAAAGCGGCGGATCGAGGAGCTGCGGGTTTACGAGGAAAAGTATCGGGAATATGAGTATATCTGCGGCGTGGACGAGGTGGGCAGAGGCCCCCTCGCGGGACCGGTCGTGGCGGGAGCGGTTATCTTACCCCGGGATTGCCGTATTTTGTATATTAACGATTCGAAGCAGTTGTCCGAAAAAAAGAGAGAGGAGCTTTCTGAGGAGATCAGGGAAAAGGCGGTGGCCTATGCTTTGGGATACGCTTCTCCGGAAAGGATTGACGAGATCAATATTTTACAGGCGACCTACGAGGCTATGCGTCAGGCGATCGGGGGGCTGTCTCCGCAGCCGGATATTTTGCTGAACGATGCGGTGACGATTCCGGGGGTAATGATCCGGCAGGTTCCGATTATCAAGGGCGACGCGAAAAGTATCACCATCGGGGCCGCCAGCATTCTGGCCAAGGTAGCCAGGGATCATCTGATGACAGAATACGATAAGGTGTTTCCCGAGTACGATTTTGCGGGGAATAAGGGCTACGGCAGCGCGGCGCATATCGCGGCGCTAAAGAAATATGGGCCGACGCCGATCCACCGGCGCAGCTTTATCGGGAACTTTACAGGGTAAGGAGTGCAGCGATGAATTTGTCACGATTGTTTACACAGGGGCCTCAGGCGGAGGAGAGCGGACGGATCAGCCAGTCGCAGTCGCAGCCGACGCGGACGACTGCGGAGCTGAACGCTCAGATCCGCGCGCTTACGCCGGGGCAGACGATCCGCGGGGAGGTGGTCGCCCGGAACGGGAGCGAGGTACAGATCCGGGTATCCGACGATATGGTGCTGAACGCCCGGGTAGACCAGAGTATCCATCTGGAGCAGGGGAAGAACGTGACCTTCGAGGTCAGGAATAACGGCAGGATGCTTTCCCTCAGTCCTCTTTTTACAAATGTGTCGGCGGACGTAACGGTGCTGAAGGCGCTGGATATGGCCGGGCTGCCGGTAAACGAGACCTCTGTGGAGATGACGAAGCTGCTGATGGAGGCCGGGCTGCCGGTGGGCAAGAGCTCGCTGCAGCAGGTTTACCGTGAAGTCAACAGCTTTCCCCAGGGGGAGGTATCGGATGTGGTCGATCTGCACAGGCTGCAGATGCCTGTCAACCAGGCGAATATGGAGCAGATGGCATCCTATCGGAACCTGACCCATCAGCTGATCGGAGGGCTGACGGATATCCTGGACGCGCTGCCGGGAGCGGCGCAGGATATGCTGGCGGAAGGGAAAACGCAGGAGACCGCGGGATTGTACCGGGTTCTTTTTGCTATAGCGGGGGAGGGCGAGCTGCCGGAAGGGGCTGCGGCGCAGCTGTTGACAGAAGGAATGTCGGCGGAAGGCGCGTCTGCAGAAGGAGTACCGGTGGAAATTCCCGGCGAAGCGGCTGCTTTACAGGAGGGCGGCGAGGAATTGCCCGCGGAAACG
This sequence comes from Roseburia sp., assembly GCA_023662875.1. GTDB lineage: Bacteria > Bacillota > Clostridia > Lachnospirales > Lachnospiraceae > Acetatifactor. Next base: position 4,665 of record JAMPIG010000058.1, read on the forward strand.
TCGGCCGGAGCGGAAGGTCTGGAGGATAACCTCGGGGCGGCGGGAAGCGCAGGGCAGAAGGGTGCGATACCGGAAGCGGAGGTGCAAAAAGGCGGAATTCCAGAGTCGGAAGCTTTGGGGAACGGCGGCGCGGAGACAATTCCGAGACAGATTCGGGAACCGCTGGCCAGAGCATTTTTGCGGACGCTGGGAGACTTGAATTTATCTCCCGGGGAGAGCGCGGATTTTGTGGAACAGATCAGACAATTTGCAAGGGGTCAGCTTTCCGGCCGGGATTTTTTTCAGATGGCGGGAAGGCTGTTGGATACGGCCGGCCGCATCGACGGCGGGACAGAGCTTTTGCATAAGCTGTTTTCCGGCAGGGCGTTTCGGGAGGCGCTGGGCGGGCAGTTGAAGAGCCAGTGGACGCTGCAGCCGGAGGAGGTTTCCCGGCAGGGGAAGGTGGAGGAGCTGTATTCCCGCCTTGACCGGCAGCTGAAAGGCCTGGCCCGCACTCTGGAGGCCGGGGGGCAGACGGAGAGCGCGGCTTATCGGGCGGTGACAAACGTGTCGCAAAATGTGGATTTTATGAATCAGCTTAATCAGATGTATGCCTACGTACAGCTTCCGCTGCATCTGCGGCAGGGCGACGCCCACGGGGATCTGTACGTTTACACCAACAAGCGGAATCTGGCCGCTGGTGACGGCTCTGTCAGCGCCCTGCTGCATCTGGATATGGAGAGCCTGGGGCCGGTGGATGTCTATGTGACGCTGCGGGAGGCGAAGGTCAATACAAAGTTTTATGTGGCGGATGATGAGATCCTGGATTTTATCGGAGGACATATGGATCTTCTGACACAGAGGCTTCAAAAGAGGGGATATGATTGCAGCTTCTCCATGACTCTTCGGGAAAAGAAGGAGGAGGGGGGACTTGCGCCCCTGCTGCAGAGAGAGGGCGGCGTTCTGTTGTCTCAGTACGCCTTCGACGTAAGAACCTGACGGGAGCGGTATGCGCGCTAATGCATACATAGGGGTATAGGGATGGAAGAGAAGAAAAAAGTCAAACAGGCCATAGCGCTGGAATACGACCCTTCAGAGGAGGCTCCCCGGGTCATCGCCAGCGGCAGGGGAATCCTGGCGGAGAAAATAATCGAGAAGGCGAAGGAGAGCGAGGTTCCGGTTCATCGGGACGATAAGCTGGCGGATACGCTGTCCCGGCTGGAGATCGGGGATATGATTCCGCCGGAATTATATGAGGTGGTGGCGGAGATCCTGATCTTTGTGGACGCTATGGATAAAATCCGGAAGAAGATGTAACGGAAGGAAGTTTATGAATAAAAGAGCGGTGGGAGCCGCCTGGGAGCAGCGGGCGGCGGAGTACCTGACAGCCCGTGGAATGCGCATCGTAGCCCGCAATTTCCGGTGCAGACAGGGAGAGATCGACCTGATCGGATATCACGGGGGATATCTTGTATTTACGGAGGTAAAATATCGAACCGACGCGGGGAAGGGGTATGCCTCGGAGGCGGTGGACGCCAGAAAGCAGCGGCAGATCTGTCGGGTTTCGGACTTTTATCGATATACCAGGGGAATCGGCGCGAATATAGCCGTAAGATATGATGTGGTGGCGGTGCAGGGCGAGGAGATCGAATGGCTGCAAAACGCTTTCCCGTACGGGTGAACAGGCGGGTATGGCGGAAAGTCAAAGGAGAGGAAGCAGGCGAGTGATTTGCCGGAAAGCCAGGACGGAGCGCGCAGGCGGGTATGGCGGAAAGCCAAAGGAGAGGAAGTCGGCCGTGGAGGGATTGCGAATGCTTTCGATCAAGAGGGAAAAGAGGAAAAACGGGCCGGTAATGCGGCGAGACAGATACGAGCTGGCGGGAGGGCAGGGCAGTCTGGAATACCTGACCTTTCCCGGTCTGGAGAAGACGGGGGTCGTGCGCCATCTGGTCAGCACAAGGCTGGGAGGCGTAAGCGAAGGAGAATTTTCCTCCATGAATCTAAGCTTTTCCAGGGGGGACGAGGAGGACAGGGTAAGGGAAAACTACCGCCGGATCGGCGAGGCGCTGGGGTGTGAGCCGGAGGATATGACGGCGACCCGGCAGACCCATACCGCGAATATCCGTCGGGTAACCCTGGAAGATCGGGGGAAGGGAATTACTGTCCCGGCGGATTACGAGAATGTAGACGGCCTGATGACGGATCAGAGGGGGATCGTCCTGGCGGCTTATTTCGCGGATTGCGTGCCCCTCTTTTTTGTGGATCCGGTGCATCGCGCCGTCGGCCTGGCCCATTCCGGCTGGCGGGGAACGGCGGCGGGAATGGGAGAACAGATGGTAAAGGCGATGGGCGAGGCTTACGGGACGAGGCCGGAGGAGCTCTATGCGGCGATCGGTCCCTGTATCTGCGGGGACTGTTACGAGGTGGGAGAGGAAGTGGCTGTGCGGTTCTCGGAGTGTGGTGTCCGGCTGGGGAAACGTCCCGGCAAGTATCAGCTGGATCTTAAGGAAGCTAACCGACGGATGCTTTTGCGGGCGGGAGTCCGGGAAGAGCGGATTGAGGCAGCGGATCTCTGTACCTGCTGTAATCCGGAGTACCTGTTTTCCCACCGGGCCAGCGGAGGCCGGAGAGGAAGCCTGGCGGGATTTCTGGGGCTTCTCTGAGGGAGAGGGAGTCTTGCCGGAGCGGACTTTTCTGAGGGTGGCGAAGCCCTGCGGATTTCTGGTATTTCTCTGAGTACGGCAGAAAGAAAGGGAAGCCGGATCCGCGCTTGCGTAAGAGAAGTCCGGATTAAGGAAATCTTCAGAAAAATAAGTGGAAACCCTTAAAAAAGGTTTGATTTACTAAATTGTGGAAAAATAGGGAGAGGGAGGTTTCATAATGGCGAACATTCTTGTGTGTGACGATGATAAGGAGATCGTAGACGCGATCGAAATTTATCTGAACCAGGACGGCTACCATATTTTTAAGGCATATGACGGGGAACAGGCGATCGAGATGCTGAAAAAGGAGGATATCCATCTGTTGATTATGGACATCATGATGCCCAGGCTGGACGGAATCCGGGCAACCCTGAAAATCCGGGAATACAGCAGTATCCCTATTATCATCCTTTCCGCCAAGTCGGAGGATACGGACAAGATTCTGGGGCTGAACATCGGCGCAGACGATTATATCACAAAGCCCTTTAATCCGCTGGAGCTGGCGGCCAGGGTAAAATCCAATCTGCGGCGCTATACTTCTCTGGGCAGCCTGAATCTTGACAATAAATCGATTTATCAGGTAGGCGGGCTGGTGATCAACGATGAGACGAAGCAGGTCACGGTGGATGACGAGCCGGTAAAAATGACGCCCATCGAATATAATATTCTGTTGCTTCTGGTCAAGAATCAGGGCAGGGTATTTTCCATCGATCAGATTTACGAGAGTATCTGGAACGAGGACGCCATCGGCGCGGACAACACGGTAGCGGTACACATCCGGCATATCCGTGAAAAAATTGAGATCAATCCCAAGGAGCCAAGGTATCTGAAGGTCGTATGGGGCGTGGGATATAAAATCGACAAGCAATAGGCTGACGGGCGGTCAGCCTTAAGAAACGAGGGAAAATGAGAAAACCGAACTGGAAGAGGTTTTTAATCTGTCTGGCCCAGCATTTGCTGGCGGCAGGCATTCTGCTGGCGGCAGCGGGGCTGCTCTTGAATTCTTCTGTTGAGGTGGAATCTATCGACGGCGCGCAGATGTATCGAATTTTTCCCGCCGACAGAGGACTGGAATTTGAGGAGTCGGAGATTTACCACGATCTGTTCCGGAACGCGGTCTCGGATATCACCCAGCTGGTAGTGGTTAAGAGGCAGTTAGAGACGGACGGAGCCTTTGATGCGGCGAAGAACATTGATATTACGGGATATGCCCGGGAGATCGGGACGGATCAGGGATGCGCCGTTTCCGCCGTCTATGAGCTGGACGACCTGATCAAGTGGGGGAAGTACGGTCTGGAGTATACCAGCCGCATCATGAACATTTCGGATTTTGTAAATTATTTCGGGGATGTGATCTTTCCGGAGAATTTTGCGCTGGACGAGTTCGGACAGCTTTGTTTTGACGGTTTTTTCCGGATAGGAAGCGATACGCTGCCGACGGGAGCGCCGATTCCGGACGGGGAGGGTGAGAGAGAGGAGGAAGCCCGGACGGCGTATTATGGGAAAACGGCGGAGGAAGTAAGCTTTATCTGGGAGAAAATGCAGGAAAAAATGGGGGAGCGGGACTTTGACATCCAGCAGCTGGAGGATATGGTCTTCGCCTATATCAAAACGCAGAATCCGGACGATATTGAGGTTTCCCATGAGGACGGAAGCAGTATGGTTATGTTTCCGCTGATCAACTGCCGCTACAGTACCATCGACGGCGAAAAGCAGCTGATTCGATACGCGAATAACTGGGTGGACTATCTGCGGCTTCAGAATAATCTGGCGGTATCCATCGAAAATCTGACAAAGAACTTCCACCGATACCAGATCTGTAACGAAGCCTATCGGGAGGGAAGAACCAACGCGAAATACGCGGTCCGCATGATGACGGACGAAGGCCTGTGTACTTACACCAACCTTTCGGAGCTGCAGGAGGCCCCGGATGAGGAGATTACGGAATTCTTCTCGGAGTTTCGGCGATATCTGATTTATTATCCGGACAGCCTTGTGTTTACGGGAAATACGGACGTCAGCGAAGAGGAGCTTTTCGGCTATATCAGCAACTACAGCTACGCTTATCCGGATACGACCCACATCTGGCTGGGGGTGGATACGAACTATTCGGTGGAAGGGGATGCCTTTTACAATGCGAATATTGTTTATGAGAGAATAGTGTCGAACGGGGGGAAATTCATTGCTCTGATAACCGTACTTTTGACCGTTTGGCTGACGCTGGGGGGTTACCTTACCTTTACCGCCGGGATTACGACGGATGGTAACGGGACGAAGGTTCGCTATCTGAATCGGTTTGACCGGATCTGGACGGAGCTGCTTCTTCTGATCGCGGGAGGCTTTTTTTGGGGGGGCTTCTACGGAGGACGCACCGTGCTGAAGCTTGCGGGAAATGCGGGAGCTGTACCGGAGGAGGTGGCTGCAATTTTGCCGGACGGCCTGTATTATTACGGCAGCTTTATCCTGTACGGCCTGTACTTAAGCCTCTGTGCCGGAGTGATCTGGTACAGCCTGGTTCGTCGGCTCAGGGCGGGGAATCTTTGGCGGGACAGTCTGCTGTATCGGATCGGGAGAGGAATTGCGGACACGGTGAACTTTATTTTCCGGCATAGAAATTCCGTCACCAGCACACTGCTTCCCTATAACCTGTTTCTGTTCCTGAATCTGATGGGCGTTGTCGGGGTTCTTCGCTACAGGAGCCAGGAGATGACAGCGTTTCTGATCCTGATCGGGATTGTGCTCTTTGACAGTGTGATCGGGGTAATCATGTTCAAAAGGGCGGGAGAAAAGAATGAAATTGTAGAGGGAATCAATCGAATCCGGGACGGGGAGGTGGACTATAAGCTGGATACGGACAGTCTGCACGGCGCGAACCGGGAGCTGGCCGACGCGGTCAACAATATCGGAGAGGGAATCCGGAAGGCGGTCAAGACCAGTATGAAGGACGAGCAGATGAAGACCGACCTGATTACGAATGTCTCCCATGATATTAAGACTCCTCTGACCTCCATCATCAACTATGTGGATCTGCTGAAGCGGTTAAAGATCGAGGCGGAGCCCGCGAAGGGATATATTGATATTCTGGATAACAAGGCCCAGCGCCTGAAGCAGCTGACGGACGACCTGGTAGAGGCGTCGAAGATCTCCTCCGGAAACATTGAGCTGGAAAAAGAAAAGCTGAACCTGACAGAGCTGATCCATCAGGGACTGGGGGAGTTTTCCGAGAGGATGGAGGCGAGAGGGCTGCAGGTTGTCTTTGAAAGCGGAGACACATCGGCTGATATTTTCGCGGACAGTCGACGGATGTGGCGGGTTTTGGAAAACCTGCTGAATAATATCTGTAAGTACGCCATGGAAAATACCAGGGTTTATATAGACGTGGAGACGGAGGATGGAAAGGTTCGGGCCTCTGTCAAAAATATTTCCAAGCAGCAGATGAATATCCGGCCGGAGGAGCTGACGGAGCGGTTTATCCGCGGAGATTCCGCCCGCAGCACAGAAGGCAGCGGGCTGGGGCTCTCCATCGCCCAGAGTCTTGTCCGGGCGCAGGGAGGGGATTTTCAGATCTACCTGGACGGGGATCTGTTTAAGGTGACCATAGAGTTTCCAAGGTATGAGGAAGAGGAGGCTGGCTTAATGCCAGTCTGATCCGCCAGAGACTTTTTTTAACAGAGAAGCCAAAGCTGCAGGCCGGGAATCTGAAAACAGGTTCCCGGCTTTTCTCTCTTCGCGGTTAAGGAAGCCGTCTCACAGAAAAAGAGATACGATCGCGATACAACTCCGATGCCTCCGGGATACAGGGCCGCGGTAGATTTTATTCATGACAACATTAGAATTCGCGTAAAGCCAGAATTTTATGGCTGCGGAGACTGCGGTAAATCACAGGAGGTAGAGAGGTAATGAAAAATCGTTCGTACATTTTAAAGTTTTGCCTGGTCGTATGCCTGGCCCTGCTTTTGACGGCCTGCGGAGGGGAGAGCGCTCCGGATTGGTCGGAGGAAACGGTAGAGGGGGACAAGGAGCTTTACAACGGGACGCAGGAGCAGGAATGGGTTTACCTGCCGGAAGTAATCACGGTGGGGGATGAGCGCGCGGACTACGGGCGGATGCAGCCGGTAGGGAATACTCTCTGTTATGTGCAGCAGGGAGGGGAAACCGTGGATGACGGGAAAAACATCTGCCGGTATTCCCTGACGGATCAAAAGCTCACGAGAATACCTGTCGACTGGCCGGAGGGCGGTAAAGACTGGGATGTGGGAGCGCGTTTTTTTGCGCAGGATTCTCTGTATTTGACGGCAAATGTCTATCCGGCGGATTACGGCTCCATGAAACGGTTCTTATGCAAATTTGATTTGGAGGGGAACTGTCTGTTTTCCAGGGAAATTACAGAGCAGGCGGGAAGGGATGTCTCTCTTCGCGGGCTGACGGCGGATGAGCAGGGGCGGCTCTATCTTTTTCTCGACAGCGGGGAGCTCCTTTTCTATACCGGCGACGGGGATTATCACGGCTCGGTTAAGTTTAGCGACCCGGAGAGCCTGACTTTTGCCTGGCTAAGGGGATCCTGCGACGGCGCGGACGGGAAATTTTATGTCTGCATCGGACAGGAAAGCGTGAATCTTACAGGACAGAATATGGAAGAGAAAGCGGACGTTCGGTGTTCTCTGATGGAGGTCGATTTTGAGAACGCCAGGCTGGCGGAAGCTGCCGGGAATCTGCCGGATATCAACGGTATCTGTAGAGGATTGCTGCGAGGAGATCGTTCTGCCGGGCAAGAGGGCGATTCCGACGTACAGGGAAGCGGCTTGACCGAACAGGACGGAGATCCCCTTGAGAAGAGAAGCGATTCGGATAGCTGGTACGATCTTCTGCTGTGGGACGACTGGGCGGTCTACGGTTATCGTTTTGACGCGCAGAAGAACGATTCAAGCTCACTCGGAGAAAAACTGTTTACCTGGATGGACTGCGATATCAACGGATACTGCGTGACAAATCTGTACCTGCTGGAGGACGGCAGGCTGTGCGCCGACGTGGAGGACTGGCTGAACGACGACAGGGTAGTTGTGACATTAAAAAGGGCAGAGGCGGAGCAGGCTCCCAAGAGGGAAGAGCTGACGCTTGTTACGGTGAACGGGGGCAGCGACCTGTCCGCTATGGCGGTTAAGTTTAACCGGGGAAGCAGCCGGTATCATCTCACGGTAAAAAGTTATGAATCCCTGACGGATTTGTACAATGCTGTACTGGCAAAGAAGCCCATGGATTTGATCGATCTGTCCGGCGTTAATGTGCGGAGATTGGCCGCGCAGGGCCTTCTTGAGGATCTGGCTCCCTATGTGGAGCGGTCGGAGAGGTTCGGCCGTTCGGATTTTGTGGACGGGTTGTTGGATGTATATACCTTTGACAGTATTCTGGCGGGTATTCCGGCGGAGTTTATGCTTCAAACCGTTGTGGGGAACGGCGCGCTGCTGGAAAACAAAGCGGGGCTGACGTTGGAGGAGCTGTATGCGCTCGCAGACCGCTATCCGGGGGCGAAAGCCTTTGACGGAATGACAAGGGAAGAGATGATGCAATATATTATGCTGTTCCAGGAGGATACCTTTCTCGATTGGGAAGCAGGCGTCTGCCATTTTGATTCGGAAGAATTTCAGGATGTACTTGAGTATGTAGGGCAATTTACGGATTCCGGGGCAGTTTCCGCAGGAACAGTCTCTGCGGGCGGGGGAGAGGAATCCCTGTCCTCTAAAATGAAAAGGGGGGAAGTCCTCTTTGCGGTAAAGGAGGCGACTCCGTACATGCTATGGGATTATCGGAAACTGTTTGAAGGGAATGCCGCCTGCGTAGGGTTCCCCACTGCGGACGGCAGGGGAGGACACCTTCTGGTCGGCAGCGACGCGTATGCGATTGCCGCCGTGTCGGAGCATAAGGAGAGCGCGTGGAGCTTTATTGAGGAAGCCCTGACGCGGGAAAAAAGCGAGCTTTACGCGGAACTCTGGCTTACCTATCCCGCCCTGAGAAAGACATTGGATAAGAGGGCGGAAGCAGCCATAGCCCGAGATCAATTCACCTGGGATGACGTCAACGCGGCGCTGGAACTGGTTCCGGACGCAACGCCCTTCTTTTCGGCCCGGGAGGATCCCATCCTTCAGATTATCCTGGAGGAAGCGCCGGCTTATTACAGCGGACAGAAGCGGGTCGAGGATGTCATGAAGGTAATACAGAACCGCGCGCAGCTTTATGTGGATGAGAATCCGATTCCGAGAGAGCGTGCAAAAAAGAATGGCGAATAAACCATCCGAATAAAAAAGGTGCGAAGCTTCGCCGATAGGGCATTACTCCATGTTGACATCCACATCCAGACGGTTATTATAGGCCTCCAGAACGCTGTGCATCTTCTCCGTGGTAGCCATGGCGTTGGAGAGGGAGACGTCGTGGTTCATGAAGTCGATGATGGAGGCGATGAACTTGCTCATGTCGGCTTCGATGAAGTAAGGCCGGGAGTAAAGCTCCGGAGGCAGGTAGGTCAGATCCGTCGTCACAACCTTGTCGAAATATCCCTGCTCGTAGGCGTTGTCAAAGGCCTTCAGTCCGTCGGTAAAAAGTCCGAAGGTACAGCAGATGAACACGCGGCGGGCGTTCATCCGTTTCAGCTGCTTCGCCGTGTCGATCATGCTTCCGCCGGAGGAGATCATATCGTCGATGATGATGATATCCTTGCCGTCGATGTTGTCGCCTAAAAACTCGTGGGCCACGATGGGATTCTTCCCGTTGACGATCGTGGAGTAGTCCCGGCGCTTATAGAACATACCGGTATCTACGCCGAGGACGCTGGCAAAGTAGATCGCCCGATCCAGGGCGCCCTCGTCGGGGCTGATGACAAGAAGATGCTCCTTGTCTACAATCAGATCGTCCTCCGCGTTGAGGAGGGCCTTGATAAACTGGTAGGGGGTGGTAAAATTATCGAAGCCGCTTAAGGGCGTGGAATTCTGTACTCTGGGGTCGTGGGCGTCGAAGGTGATAAAATTGTTGATCCCCATATCCCTCAGCTCCCGCAGGGCGTAGGCGCAGTCCAGGGATTCCCGGCCGTTTCTCTTATGCTGCCGCCCCTCGTAGAGGAAGGGCATGATGACGTTGATCCGGCGGGCCTTACCGTTACAGGCCGCGATGACGCGCTTCAGATCCTGATAATGGTCGTCCGGGGACATATGGTTGATGTAGCCGTTCATGTTGTAGGTAATGCTGTGGTTACAGACGTCCACCAGCAGGAACAGATCCTTGCCGCGGATACTCTCGCCGAAGCGGGCCTTTGCCTCGCCGGTGCCGAACCGGGGGGCGGATACGTTGACCAGATAATTCTTTTCGATATACCCGTGGAAAGCGGGGTCGTTTTTGACTTTATCGTTGTGGATGTTTTTCCGAAATCCCACCAGATAATCGTTGATCCGTTCCCCCATCTTCGCGGCGGAAGGCAGGGCCACGATCTTCAGAGGCGCTACAGGCATGGCGTTTTCCAGTTCGCGTAAATTTGGCATTTTTCTCTCCCGTTATAAAATCGCGTCGAAATTTCCCGTCAGAAAAATACAGCCGTCCCAGGCATTTAAAGTCGAATCCCGACAATCAGGAGGAAACTGTTATAGACCCGGGAAATTTGTTCTGACAATTAATTTATATCATTATGCTAGTGACACGTCAAGTTTTTTCTAGTAATATAAGGGTAGGATGTGACATTTTAGAGGTGCCTGTACCGATGCGCGGGATGTCCGGGCGGCATCGGGAGCAGGCTGCGGAAAGGCGGGACGGGAACGGCGATGGAGAAGAAGCATATCGTCAGGAGAGTGTTACCCGGAAGTATTGCGGAGGAGCTGGAGATCGAGCCGGGGGACAGGATTCTGGCAATCGACGATACGGAGATCGAGGATATCTTTGACTATCAGTTTCTGATACAGGATACTTATATTGAGGTGCTTTTGGAGAAGCGGGACGGGGAGCAGTGGCTTCTGGAGGTCGATAAGGAGTTCGACGAGGATCTGGGGATCGAGTTCGAGAACGGACTGATGGACGAGTACCGGAGCTGCAGGAATAAGTGCGTCTTCTGCTTTATCGACCAGATGCCGCCGGGAATGCGGGAAACCCTGTACTTTAAGGACGACGATTCCAGACTCTCCTTCCTGCAGGGGAATTATGTGACACTGACAAATATGTCAGATCACGATATCGACCGGATCTGCCGGTATCGGCTTTCTCCCATCAATATATCCTTCCATACCATGAACCCGGAGCTTCGCTGCAGGATGCTGAACAACCGCTTCGCGGGAGAAGCTCTGAAAAAGGTGGACGTGCTGGCGGAGGCGGATATCCACATGAACGGGCAGATCGTCCTCTGCAAGGGGCTGAACGACGGGGCGGAGCTGAAATTCAGTATAGAGCGGCTGACGGAGTATATTCCCCGGCTGGAGAGCGTATCGGTCGTGCCGGTGGGGCTGACCAGGTTCCGGGAGGGGCTTTTCCCGCTGGAGCCCTTTACCGGGGAGGACGCGGGAGAGGTAATCGACTTGATCGAGGATTACCAGAGGAGATGTTTTGAAAAATATGGTATTCATTTCGTACATGCCAGCGACGAATGGTATATTCTGGCGGGGAGGGAGATGCCGGAGGAGGAGCGCTACGACGGCTATCTGCAGCTGGAAAACGGCGTGGGGATGGTACGCCTGATGATGAACGAGTTTGAGGAGGCGCTGGAGGAGCGGCGGAGGGAGGATGGATTTCCCTGTTATGCGAGGGCGGGAGAAATGTCTGTTGCCACCGGAAAGCTGGCCTGTCCGTACCTGAGACGGATGGCGGAGCGGATGACGGAGATCTATCCGGAGATTCGGATTTCCGTTTATCCGGTGGAAAATCACTTTTTCGGAGAGATGATTACGGTTTCGGGGCTTCTGACCGGACAGGATATCCGGGATCAGATGAGAGGGAAAAACCTGGGGAGCGTTCTGCTTCTGCCGGAGAATGTACTGCGCAGCGGAGAGGACGTTTTTCTGGATGATTTGCATGTCGGGGATTTGGAAAAAGCTTTACAAGTTCCGATTAATATTGTAAAATCAAGCGGACGTGAGTTTGTTGAGACGGTGTTGAACATAGCTTCCCGGGCCGACTGAGTTTTTGGTGAGGTTTTTGCGGTGAGGGAATGCTGTTTCCGACTAGAGTCGTCCGGCTTTTTCGGGATTTGTTTGGGTCACCAGAGCAGGTGACATGGAGGTTAAAATGGCAAAGCGAACAACCAGGCCGATCGTTGCGGTGGTGGGACGGCCGAACGTAGGCAAGTCAACGCTGTTTAACGCGCTGGCCGGGGAGAGAATAGCGATTGTGAAGGATACGCCGGGAATTACCCGAGATCGGATTTATGCGGATGTGACCTGGCTGGACAAGACGTTTACCCTGATCGATACCGGGGGGATCGAGCCGGACAGCAAGGACGTGATCCTGTCCCAGATGCGCGCGCAGGCGGAGATCGCCATGGCTACGGCGGATGTGATTATTTTTCTGGTGGATGTGAAGCAGGGGCTTGTGGACGCGGATTCCAAGGTGGCGGATATGCTGCGCCGCTCGCAGAAGCCGGTGGTGCTTGTGGTCAACAAGGTAGATCAGTTCGCCAAGTATGAATCGGACGTTTATGAATTTTATAATCTGGGAATCGGCGATCCTTTCCCGATTTCCGCGGTGAACAAGCTGGGGCTGGGGGACATGCTGGACGAGGTGATGAAGCATTTCCCGGAGAGCTCCGGGGAGGAAGAGGAGGACGACAGGCCCCGGGTAGCGATTGTGGGCAAGCCGAACGTGGGGAAATCTTCCCTGATCAATAAGCTTCTCGGCGAGGAGCGGATGATTGTGTCCGATATCGCGGGAACCACCCGGGACGCGGTGGATACGGAGATCGTCTATCAGGGAAAGGAATATGTCTTTATCGATACGGCGGGGCTGCGGCGCAAGAACCGGGTCAAGGAGGAGCTGGAGAAGTATATGATCGTCCGCACGGTCAGCGCAGTCGAGCGGGCGGATGTCGTCGTACTGGTCATCGACGCGGTGGAAGGGGTTACGGAGCAGGATGCAAAGATTGCCGGAATCGCCCACGAGCGTGGAAAGGCCGTAATCATCGCCGTAAACAAGTGGGACGCCGTCGAGAAGGACGATAAGACGATCTACCGGGTCACGGAAAAGGTGCGGAATACGCTGTCCTATATGCCCTATGCGGAGATCCTTTTTGTGTCCGCCAAGAGCGGGCAGAGGCTGCCGAAGCTCTTTGAGACCATCGATATGGTCAGCGAAAACCACGCTATGCGCGTAGCCACGGGCGTGCTGAACGAGATTATGTCCGAGGCGGTAGCCATGCAGCAGCCGCCCGCCGATAAGGGAAAGAGGCTGAAGCTCTATTATATCACGCAGGTAGCCGTAAAGCCTCCCACCTTTGTGATTTTTGTAAACGATAAGGAGTTAATGCATTTCTCCTATACCAGATATATCGAGAATCAGATCCGGGAGACATTCGGCTTTAAGGGGACGCCTCTGCGGTTTATCATCCGGGAGCGGAAAGAAAAGGAGTAGCGGAAATGGTAAGGATTATCTGTCTATTGATCGGTTATCTGTTTGGCTTGTTCCAGACGGCATACTTTTACGGAAAGGCCCATGGGATCGACATCCGGCAGCACGGCAGCGGGAACGCCGGCACGACCAATACGCTCCGGGTGCTGGGGACGAAGGCGGGGCTGATTGTTTTCGCCGGGGACTGCCTGAAATGTATCGCGGCGGTCTGGATTGTGCGCCTTCTCTTCGGGGTAAAATACCATGATATCATCTATCTTCTCTGCCTGTATACGGGGGCGGGGGCGATTCTGGGTCATAACTATCCCTTTTATCTGAATTTCAAGGGCGGGAAGGGAATTGCCGCCACCGCCGGTATGGTGCTGTCCTTTCATCCGTGGTTTATCCTCACGGGAGTCCTGACTTTTTTTATCCCGTTTTTCACGACACATCTGGTGTCCTTCTGCTCTCTGCTCGTCTATACGGTGCTGATGGTGCAGCTGGTGATCTTCGGGCAGGCGGGCTTTTTTGCGGGAATGACCCAGGGGCAGCTGATCGAGATGTACATTCTGTTCGGCTGTCTGCTGGTTCTTGCTTTCTGGAAGCACAGGGAGAACATTGTCCGGCTGATTCAGGGGAAGGAGCGGAAGACCTACCTGACGAAGAAGAACAAGGTGGACGTGGAGGAGAAGTGAAGGCAGTGAAAGCAACTCGAGGAATCGTGGCGGAAAAGAGCAGGAATTCTATCATTGCCTGTTGCTGCTCCGGGTTCCGTGGATTGGCTTAAGCTGATAGGGTGAACCGTGCGACGGATACCGGGAACCAAAACAATAGAATTCACGCGTTGAGAAAATGATATTGTCATGAATCAGAAAAGGCGGATGACTTCGCCGGAAGAGAGGGAACGATGGCAAGGATTACAATATTAGGCGGAGGAAGCTGGGGGATCGCCCTGGCGGTATTGCTGCATAAGAACGGACATCAGATCTGCGTCTGGTCCGCGCTGGAGCAGGAGATTGAGATGCTGCGGGAGAAGCACGAGCACAAAATGCTGCCGGGGGTCATCCTGCCGGAGGATACGGTCTTTACCACCGACGAGCGGGAGGCGGTGGAGGACAGGGATCTTCTGGTCTTTGCCGTGGCCAGCTCCTATACCAGGGCGACGGCGAAGCGCTTGAGCAGCCTGGTGGCGGAGGGACAGAAAATCGTCAATGTGGCGAAGGGGATCGAGGAGCGCACCCTGATGACGCTTTCCCAGATCATCGAAGAAGAGATCCCCCAGGCGGATGTAGCCGTCATGTCAGGGCCGTCCCACGCGGAGGAGGTGGGAAGAGGCCTCCCCACGACCATCGTCGTAGGGGCCGGAAGCCAGGAGACGGCGGAATACATCCAGAACCTTTTTATGAGCGAGGTATTTCGGGTCTATATCAGCCCGGATATCCTGGGGATGGAGTTGGGAGGCGCGCTGAAAAACGTGGTTGCGCTGGCGGCCGGGATCGCGGACGGACTTGGCTACGGGGACAATGCCAAGGCGGCGTTGATTACCAGGGGGATCACGGAGATCGCGAGGCTGGGAACGGAAATGGGCGGCAGGTTCGAGACCTTCTGCGGCCTGACGGGAATCGGCGACCTGATCGTGACCTGCGCCAGTATGCACTCCAGGAACCGCCGGGCCGGGATCCTGATCGGACAGGGAAAGAGCTGTCAGGAGGCTATGGACGAGGTAAAGATGGTGGTGGAGGGCGTCTATTCCGCCCGGGCCGCTATGGAGCTTGCCAGGAAATACGACGTGCAGCTGCCGATCATCGAGCAGGTGAACGCCGTGCTTTTCGAGGGCAAGAGCGCCGATCAGGCGGTGAGAGAGCTGATGCTCCGGGACAAGAAGATCGAGATACCGGCGTTTCCGTGGGAAGCGTGAACGGCGGCTTGTTTGTGTGCCACCGCAGGCGGATGAGAGGTTTTGCTTCCCGTATTTGAGAGCGGATAGGTAAAGCTTCCGAAGCATCTGAAAAGTGTGCCGAACTGGCAGCGCTATATGTACTGCGGGGACAGAGTTCCCATGGCTGTGATTTATAAAGCCATCCGAGAAAAACGTTTCCTCGTTGGAGTGGATTATCCTGTCCTCGCGGCTTTGCTGGTATGCGAAAAAGAATGATCTGTGCGGTTCAGCGGCAGACGGCATTGACGATCTCCGCCGCCATCTTCGGCTTATTCATGGTGTAAATATGAATATGGCCCACGCCGTTTTCTTTCAGATCCCGGATCTGACGGATGGCGTAATCGATTCCGGCCTTCCGCATGTCCTCGGGATTCTCGCCGTAGGAGGCGATGAGGTCGGCTAATGCCTTCGGCACACTGGAGCCCGCCAGGGAGATCGTCGTGCCGATCTGTTTTGCGGAGGTGATAGGCATGATACCGGCGCAGATCGGAACGGTAATTCCCTTTCGGACGGCCTTCTCCAGGAAGCTGTAGTAGAAGTCGTTGTCAAAAAACAGCTGGCTGATAAAAAATTCCGCCCCGGCCTCCTGCTTTTCCTTCAGGTGATTGAGATCCGATTCCAGGCTGAAGGACTCAAAATGCTTTTCCGGGTAGCAGGCCCCCGCGGTATGCAGGTCGGTCTCCCGGCGCAGGAAGGCGATCATGTCGCTGGCATGGGCAAAGTCCCGCGACTCAAACTGTTCGTCGCTCATGTCCCGAGGCCGATCGCCCCGCAGGGCCAGCACATGGTTTATATGGTTTTCCTGTAAAGCTTTCGCAACTTCTAAGAGCGCTTCTTTTTTGTTGCCCACGCAGGTCATATGCGCTACGGCGTCTATCTTTAAGGAGTTCTGGATATAGGAGGCGATCTCGACGGTCTTTCCGGAACGGCTTCCCCCGGCTCCGTAGGTTACGCTGATAAAGTCCGGCGACAGCTTTCCCAGCGCGTCCAGGACTTCAAAGGCTTTCTCAAATTCTCCGTCCTTTTTCGGGGGAAAAACCTCGAAGGAGAGGGAGGATTTTTTTTCGGAGAGATTCCGTATCATATAAACTCCTTTCCGCTACACGTTGTACTGATATTATCCAATGTAGCTGCCGAACTGCGTTCGGCAAGTATGAAAAGAAACAGAAAATAACTGTTTGTGTTACAACTGCAGACTTGACAGGATTATCGTATCACAGGGGAGAAAAAAATTCAATCCTTGCTTTTCCCATGGGAATAGTGTAACATGGGGACAATGGAGAACAAGGAGGACAAAAAGCATGGGACAACAGGGATTTCAGGGAACCGGCGAATATGTGGCCAGCGAGGAGCTGATGGCCAGCGTCAATATTGCGATCGCGCTGAAAAAGCCTCTTTTGATCAAGGGGGAGCCCGGCACGGGGAAGACGATGCTGGCGGAGGCGGTGGCTAAGGCGCTGGGCAAGAAGCTGATTATCTGGAATATCAAATCGACCACAAAGGCCCAGGAGGGGCTTTACGTATATGACACGATCCAGCGGCTCTATGACGGGCAGTTCGGGGAGGAAGGGGTAAACGATATCGCCCGCTATATCAAGCTGGGCAAGCTGGGAGAGGCCTTTGACAGCGACGAGCAGGTTGTGCTTCTGATCGACGAGATCGACAAGGCGGATCTGGAATTTCCCAACGACCTTCTCTGGGAGCTGGATCAGATGGAATTTTATATCAACGAGACAAAGCGGACGGTAAAGGCGAAGCAGCGCCCCATCGTCATCATTACCTCCAACGCGGAGAAGGAGCTGCCGGACGCGTTCCTGCGTCGCTGTATTTTCCATTATATCGATTTCCCCGACCGGGAGCTGATGGAGGAGATCGTGCGGGTGCATTACCCGGATGTGGAGGAGCATCTGTTAAAGAACGCCATGGACGTTTTCTACAATATCCGCGCGATCCGGGATATCCGGAAAAAACCCAGCACCTCGGAGCTGATCGACTGGATCAACGCCCTGCAGATCGGCGGGATTCCTGCGGATCGGATCAAAAAGGCGCTGCCCTTTATCGGCGTGGTGGTAAAGAAGGACGAGGATCTGGAGCTGGCGAGGCGGGAAGGCGGGAACGCCTGAGGAAAGAGGATGGGACATGTTCATAAAATTTTTTGAGACCCTTCGGGAGAAGGGACTGCGTGTCACCCTGGGGGAATGGCTGACCCTTCAGGAGGCGTTGGATCAGGGACTCTGCGGCAGTTCTCTGACGCAGTTTTACTATACGGCCCGGATGATCCTGGTGAAGAGCGAGACCGATTTCGACAAATATGATATGGCCTTTGAGGAATGCTTTAAGCCAGCCCAGAAGGAAACCGAGGTGGGAAAGGAGATGCTGCGCTGGCTGGATAAGTCCGACATGCTGGAGCTGGCCCACGAGGAGGCCAGAGCGCACTTAAACCAGATGGAGGATATCCAGGTGGATAAGGAGCAGGTGGAGGAGACCTTTAAGCAGCGCCTGAAGGATCAGAACGAGGAGCACAACGGCGGAAGCTTCTGGATCGGGACTATGGGAAAGACCTCCTTCGGAAACATGGGAGGGAATGTGGGCGGCGTGCGCGTGGGCGGACAGACCGGCTACCAGTCTGCCTTTTCGGTGGTGGGGGCGAGAAAGTACCGGGATTTTCGGGATGACAGAGTCCTGGATAACCGGCAGTTTCAGCTGGCCTTCCGCAAGCTGAGACAGTTTTCCAGCCGACTGGATATCCCGGAGACAGAGCTGGATATCGACGGCACGGTCAACAAGACCTGCAACAACGGAGGCTGTCTGCAGATCGTCATGCAAAAGCCCCGAAAGAACGCGGTAAAGCTCTTATTGCTGATGGATTCCGGCGGGACGATGATTCCCTTCAGCAGCCTGTTAAACGATCTGTTCCAGGCGGTGCATAAGTCCAATCATTATAAGGACGTCAAGACCTATTATTTCCACAACTGTATCTACAGCAAGCTTTATAAGACGCCGGAGTGCGAGAATGGGGACTGGATCGATACGGAGTGGATGTTCCGAAACATTGACAGCGACTATAAGGTGATCATCGTGGGAGACGCGGCCATGGCCCCGGAGGAGCTTTACTCGGACACGGGAAATTACCGGGGACCCAACGGCGGGCTGTCCGGGTATGAGTGGCTGCAGCTGCTGAAGCGCAAGTATAAAAAAATAGTCTGGCTGAATCCCAAGATGGCACCCGGAAGAGCGCCCTGGCGGGAGGCGGAGACGGCGGTGAAGGAGCTGTTTCCCATGTATAAGCTGACTGTGGACGGACTGAACCAGGCCATGGTGAAGCTGATGATGAATAAGTAGTTGAAATAAAAAATGGAAGCAAAGGGGCTCGAACCCTTGGCCTCCCGCTAGTCAGGCGAGCGCTCATCCCAGCTGAGCTATGCTTCCATGCCT
>JAMPIG010000059.1 GCA_023662875.1 Roseburia sp.
GGATTTCGCTTTCTACACAAAAACTGTCGTGGAGGCGCTTTCACACAAGGTTCGCTACTGGATCACCCTCAATGAACCCGCATCGTTTATCGGCAACGGATATATCACAGGACTCCACGCACCGTTTGAATCGGCGTTAGACCGCTCCGTTTCTGAAATGGCAGGATTGGCGGCGGGCCTTACGAAAATTGTACTTCTGGCTCACGGCAGAGCAGTGCAGGTGATCCGGGCGACAGCTAAGAAGCCGCCGTTGATCGGTATGGCGCTCAACGGCGGAATCATCACGCCGGCTTCGGATGACGCCAAAGCTATCGCAGAAGCAAAAGCGGCTTCTTTCCCGGAACAGGCCTTTTTCAGCCATGTAAGCTGGTGGGCCGACCCGACCTTCTTAGGCAAGGTTCCTGCTGCCATGCAGGGAGTATTTTCCCCGGAGGAGTTGGAACTCGTTCATCAAAAGCTGGACTTTTTCGGATATAACTG
Source organism: Roseburia sp. (assembly GCA_023662875.1). Lineage (GTDB taxonomy): Bacteria > Bacillota > Clostridia > Lachnospirales > Lachnospiraceae > Acetatifactor. Next base: position 481 of record JAMPIG010000059.1, read on the forward strand.
CTACTGCTCCGCCAATTATGACGAGTATGTCGGCCCGAATCCGGCGGTGACCCCCGGAATGCCCCGGACAACCATGGATTGGCCGATTACTCCGGATGTCCTCTATTGGGCGGCAAAATTCCTGACCGAGCGATACGGCCTTCCGCTGCTAATTACCGAAAACGGGATGGCTAATACCGATTTTGTAATGAGCGACGGAAAGGTTCATGATCCCCAGCGCATTGAATTTCTAAAAGGATACCTGTCCGGACTGCAAAAAGCTGCCCAGGAAGGAGTACCCCTGCTTGGCTATTGCTATTGGTCTGTTTTGGACAACTTTGAATGGGCGGACGGCTACGACAAGCGGTTTGGTCTTATCTACGTAGACTATTCCACGCAAAAGCGCACCCTGAAGGATTCCGCAGGCTGGTATTCCAAAGTGATTCAGGATAACGCTTTATAAGCTTCCGACTTTCCCCGCGGGAAACAGAAAATTTGCATCCGCCAAAAAAATTCCGATCCGCCGCCCGGGATATATTCCCGGGCGGCGGATCGGAATTATAAATCCGCGTCGTTTTGATATACCTCGCTCCGCGTAATCAGGCGAAGGATGTTTGCCGCGCAGAAATCGATCTCGCTTCCGGTAAGCGCTCCCTCCCGGTACGCCTTATAGAGCTCCTTCTTCGCTCTCCCGTTCCCCGGCATGATCATATCGTTTCCCGATTTCGGGCAAAGCACATTGCTTCCCTTTGTCGGGGTAATCGAATTCCAGTCGCTCATGACAAGCCCGTCAAAGCCCCACTCATTCCTTAAGATATTGATCAGCAGCTCCCCGTTATTGCCGTTGTAAATTCCATTGATGCAGTTATAAGAGGACATGACGGACCAAGGCTTCGCGTCCTCCACCGTTATGCGGAAGCCCTTTAAATAGATTTCCCGAAGGGCTCTCTCGCTCACATGCGCCGACATCTCGTTGCGGTTGTTCTCCTGATTATTGCACGCAAAATGCTTAACGGTAACGCCCACTCCCCCGTGATCCTGTACGCCCCTTGTGACGGCGGACGCCATCACGCCCGACAGATACGGATCCTCGGAATAATATTCGAAATGCCGTCCGCAGAGAGGGTTCCTGTGAATATTCATGCCGGGAGCCAGCCAAAGCGTAATTCCGACCTCCAACATCTCCGTCCCCACCGCCTTCCCCAGCTCATACAGCAAATCCGAATTCCAGGTCTGCGCGCAAAGCATAGGAGCGGGCCAGGCCGTACAGAACTGATACAGCGCCTGCCCGTCTTCCGGCTTACCCTTCAGAAAAACGGCGAGCTTGCTCAACATTCCATAGTTGTAGGATTCCGGCATCTCCGATAGGAATTTCTGTCCTCCCCGCCTTGTGATTACTATATCCTGAAATACATTGAGGCCTGCCGGTCCGTCTCCGAAATTGACGTTCGGAATCCCTTTCTTCAAAAATTTAGAGGTAGTCCTTCCTACGGCTCCCGGCGTATTGTTATAGCATTTTCCAAACAGGCTCCCGCCGTTTAAGAATTCTATTTTCTCCCGGTATGACAATTTCTCCATAAGGCGGTCAACCAGCGGATCGTGGTAAATCTCCATTCCCGAATACACATCCGTCCTGGTCGTGAAATCCTGTCGGTTCAGGCGAATCGTCGGAAGACTGCCGTCCGTCTCCGGCCTCTCGATCGAAAACGCCGCCGTCTCAAATTCCCTGATCTTCCTGCAAAGATTCCTGGCCCGCTCTGTAATAATTTCCTCCTCAATATTAATGCAGGCCACAGCCGCCGCGTTTTCGGAGGAATCGCCCACCGAAACGAGATACTCGCCCGCTTCCAGCTTAAAGCTTGCCGTGCCCTCGTCAAAATAAGCGCTCCTCGCCATGTCAAAGCAAAGCTTTACCGTCTCCTTCTCTCCCGGTGCCAGAAGTCCTGTCTTGGCGAACGCGCATAAAGCCTTCTTTTCCCGGTTGGCCTGCGCCTGCGGGAAGGAGAGATACCCCTGTACCACTTCCTTGCCCGCATAAGCGTCGCCCGTGTTTTCTACCTCGATCTCCAGGGTAACCGTCGATTTTTCGTTGCTGACCTTCCTGGTTTTCAGCGCAAAGGCGGTGTAAGACAGCCCATAACCGAAGGGATACCTGGGTTTGATTCCCTTCGCCTCGAACCAGCGGTATCCCACATAGATGTCCTCATAATAGTATTCGTCGTCTACGTTTCCGTTCTGATCGCTGTAGGTCTCCGCCGACGGATAATCCGAGTACCGGTATCCCCAGGTGTCCGTCACCTTTCCGGAAGGCGATACTTTTCCGGATATCACGTCCGCAAGCGCGTTCCCGCCCTCCTCGCCTCCCTGGGAAAAATAGATCAGCGCGTCGATCCCCTGAATTTCATCCAAAAAGGACAAGTCCATGATACTCCCGCAGTTTATGACCACGATAGTATGCCTGCTATGCTCCGTCAGAAACCGGATATTCTCATATTCCACGTCGTCCAGCAGATAGTCTCCCCTGACTACATGGCGGTCGGCCCCTTCCCCGGCCTGCCTCGCCACCACATAGATCGCCGCATCCGTATCCTCCGCGAGATCCTGCTCCGTAATCCTGTGTCCGATCGGGAATAGGAACGGGTTATCCATCAGCACCTGCCACATCCCGTTAAACCCGGCTCCCTTCATTTTCCGATCCAGATCTTCCTTCCAATCCGTCTTCTGCCTTCGATAGGACGCGTCGAATTCGTCCAGCCATCTGGTTGTTACAAGCCGGTATCCTGCGTTCTTCAGCCCGGTTTCAATGTTGACGCTGTAGCGTTCCCTCACATCGCCGCTCCCGGAACCGCCCTTCACCGTCATCCGTCCGCCCGCTCCATACAACGCAATTTTCCGATCTGTGCCAAGGGGCAGAATACCGTTATTCTCCATAAGCACAATTCCCTCGGCGCACACTTTTCTTGCCAGCGCCCGATTCTCCAGCTCTCTCCTGGTTTCCTCCGACGTTTTGTTTGAAAAATAACGGTACTTCATAGAATTCCTCCCCTTCTGTCTTTTTCCAAATTCAGTAGCTAAATTCAGTATATCGTTTTACGCGGGTATTGTAATGTAAAATGAAATATGTTATTGTAAAATTGTACATTTGAATTCGGAAAGGAGCCTCGAAATGGATTACCATGTTTTTTCCAGCCTGTTTTTTGCGTCGTCTCATTTGCCGCTTGCCTATGTAAAACAGAACGCGATCGTGGAGGTCTATGGCATCGCGGAGGAGCTGTCCCCTTTTCCGGGGATGCTTCGTATATCCTCCTCCGACCGAATCGCCTTTCCGTATGTTTTTTCCCACGAATCCGGCTATTACGGGATCCTGAAGCCGGCCCGGGATGAGGCTTCCTGTCTTTTGATCGGCCCGGCCTTCACCACCCGCCTGACGGATGAAATGCTCTATGAATATATGAGGGAAAATGCCATTCTGCACAGCAGAAAGGAAGAGGTTCGCTCCGCCCTCTCTTTGATTCCTACCTATACTTACTACCGCTTTTTAAATCTGATTATTTTTCTGGAATATACTTTGAATAACCGCCGGCTGGATCTTACGGCGGACTTCCATATCTCCGACGAGATTTACAATAATGCGATTGCTGCATCCCAGGTAGAGGCGGCCTACTCCACCAGGGATCTGCATCTCACCCACGGTACTTACTATTTTGAGCAGCAGATCATGAGCCTGATTAAATCAGGAAAAAGGGACGAGCTGAAATCTCTGCTTTTGCAAAGCTCCCATCATCAGATCCTCAACGAGGGCTCTGTAGCCCAGACGCCGCTCCGGCAGGCAAAAAACGTTTTTATCGCCATGGTAGCCCAGGTCGGAAAAGAGGCCGCGATTCCCGGAGGCTTAGATATCGAACAGACCTATCAGCTCATCGATCAATATTCCCAGGAATGCGAGCTCCTCCAGAGCGTGGAAGCCGTGACCACTCTTCAGTACAATATGCTCCTCGATTTTGCCGCCCGGGTATCGGAGACACAGATTCCCGCCGGGATCTCACCGGAGGTCTATTCCTGCATCCAGTTTATCAACTCGCACGTCAACGAAGTAATCGGCTTACAGGACGTAGCGGATTTCATTCACAAAAGCCGCGCCTATACGGTCAATCATTTTAAAGACGAGCTGGGCTTTAACGTCGGCGAATATATTACCCATGCGCGCATTCAGGAAGCCAAAAGCCTGCTGCGCTATACGGATAAAAGTCTAAGCGAGATCAGCGCTTATCTCTGCTACAGCAGCCAGTCCTATTTTCAGAATGTCTTTAAAAAAATCGCCGGGGAAACGCCCCTGGAATATCGAAAAAGAGCCGGACGCTGACAGACTGCGTCCGACTCCTGGAGCCCTGATTATCCTTTTTTCAAAGCTCTTCTCTCTTCCATTTCCTTTTTGATCTGCGGCAGCTTTTTCTCGATGTCAAATTTCAGGAAAATCACGAACATCAACACGTTAATCACAATCGGCACATAATTCGAGAAGGCGTAAATTCCGGCCCTCATGGAATCGGTAGCGACCTCCAGCGTCGCGTCATAGGCGCTGAGCGCCAGACAAGCGGCCAGGATAATCGAACCCACGCCGCTTCCCACCTTGCTCCCGAAGCTGACAGCGCCGGAGGAAATCGCAACTACCTTCTTGTCGTACTTATACTCATTATAATCCACCGCATAACCTAAGATAACGCCATACAGACACATCAGCGGAATCTGAATACAGCTTCCCAGCGCGCCGGTCACAGCATACATGACAAAGCTGGAGGGAACCAGACACCTCACCCCGGCAAACAACGCGGAACCGGCAAGGCCGATCAGAATCGATTTCTGCGCGCCGAACTTCTTTATCATCGGCTGTGAGATCAGGAATCCCACAACCGTCCCCAGCATACCGAACGCGCCTGCCGCCGCCACCAGATTATCGTTTCCGAAAATCCACTTGCAGTAATAAGTGGCCGAGCTTCCCGAAATCGTGCTGGTTACCGATACGATCAAGTTAAACAAAAGTACCATGATCCAATAGCGATTGCGGAAAAGCATCCCCATTGCCTCCAGAAACGGAACCTTTTCCTCTTCGCTATCCTGCGCTTCTTCCGATGCGCCCGCGCTGTTTTGCATCTTCGCCCTGCGCCCGTTATTGTAACAGACCAAAAAACACAGAAGAACAACCAGTCCCAGCAGCACTCCATATTTGATCCAGGCGCTCTGGGTTCCGCCCAGCGCATTCGTAATCGGCACTGTCATAAGCACTACCAGCATTCCGGCCGCATAGCTTCCGACCGCCCGGAACACTCCTATTTTCGTCCGTTCCTCCATACTCTTCGACCGGACGATCTGAATCGCCGCGAAAGGCGTAGCGATCATGGTATAAAGAATCGCTGTCAAAAGCACGTTTGTCACCAATACATAGGCGAGCGCCGGAATCTGTCCCGCCTGAATCGGCACCGTAAATAACAGAATCATAATCGCTGCCGCCGGTATCGCCATGCGGATCATCCACCGATAGTACTTTTTGTCTCCGCCCCCGGAGTTATCCACGATATGGCCGCAGATCACGTCCGTGAACGCATCGATTACCTTCGCAATCGCCATGACAACGCCTACCGCCCCGGCCGCAACTCCTACCTTATCCGTATAAAAATAGGTAAGCTGCCCCACAATATTGCTCATCAGGGCAAGACCCAGCTGGCCTAACAGATCCGCGCCATAGTCCCTTCCCCTCATGACCTTCTGAACACCGTTCGCGTCCAGTCCCAACTCTTTTGTTTTACCCATAAGCCCTCCTTACATCGATACTTGGTATGATGTAATTCTACTCCGTCTGCCTATGGGTGTATTGTAATATTGACTGTAATATTGCAATTTATTCTTTCCGCGCCATTTTACCGGAAAAATCCGACGACTATATCAATCCTTCCTCTTCGCCGCAATCGTGATCGGCAAAAACAGTCCTCCCAGCACCACCGTCAGCTGAACCCAGAGGGACGCCCACTTCCAGATCTCCGCCGGAACCAACAGCCGCAGGATCACATACAGCAGCGGGTAGAGGATGGGCGTCAGAAAGCAATATCCCCTCCCCGCCTTCAGAATAGCGGGCCAGTTCCGGTTGTTAAAGTAAACCCCCGGTACGTTCATGCGCAGCACCCCGTCCGCGTAATAGGAGATTCTCTCCGTATCGTAGTAGGCGGGCAGCTTCTCCCGGATAAAAAAGAAGAACCAGATTCCAAAGAAAAGCGGCAGCACGATCGACAGCAGAACATCGGTCGAAACCTGCTCTCCCGTAATTCCCGCCCGGTAACCCTGGAGATAGAGCAGGGCCAGCTCCGCCAGCGACAGGATCGCGCCGGGTATATAATATAACGCCCGTTTCCTTTTTGTCCTTCGCAGAGCCTGTCTGTTTTCTTCCGCGTTGACCTCCAGTCTTCCCATCAATTCACCGCTGACTGATTCAGTCAATTCACTTTCAGCGGCTTCCTCCCCCGACCGGAATCGCTCTCCGTGCAAAAGCTCCGTCACCGTTACCCCGAAGGTATCCGCCAGCGGCTCCAGCAGGGCAATGTCCGGCAGGCTTAAGCCCCTCTCCCACTTGCTGACCGCCTTATTGGTGACAAACATCTTTTCCGCCAGCTCCTTCTGGGTCATCTTCTTCTCCCGGCGCAGCAGCGCCAGAAAGCTCCCGAATTTCTCCGCGTTGATTCCGCCTGTTTCCGCTCCTCTTCTCATCTCTTCCCAATTTTCTCCCAAAGAAGTCCTTTCCGCATCCATCCCTTTGTCCCTGCGCGCCCGTCCCGCGTCCGCCTTTTCGGCCTTACGAGGACTGTCCCGCATACGCCTTTTCGGCCTTGCGGGGGCTGTCCTCCTTGCTGGCGGGACGCAACGCATCCTTTCCTTTATGATAAGGCCAGTATAGCCCTACCCGGACGCGTTGCGCAATCCACCCGCGGTAGACTCCGGGAAAATCACCTCATCCCGGGCTCTTTATCGCATGTGACCTATGAGCTTCCCCGCAAAGCGGCCTTTCCTGTAGACGAATTTTCCAGGGGCCGCCGGAAACTCCCTCTCACGCTACCGCCTCTGATAAACCGCAAACTTCTCATTCCGAAATGTCTGCTCGTAGCCCTTCTCCCGGATAAAATCAAAGATCAGAAGCAGCTTTCCGTCCACTTCCTCCCGCTCCGCCGCCGTAAAGCCTGGATTCTCCCCACGCTCCTCCAGAAGCAGCGCGCACTGGTTCTCTAATATAATAACAGGCGTTTCTCCATTTAACGCCTCCATACTCTCCGCCATCGCCTCCCGGCTGTAGGAATGCAGATCGCTCCAGGGATTAAAGGCGGAGGGCATCTGTAAATAGTAGGACAGCGCCGGTATATTCCCGTACAAAATGACCTCTTGACCCGCCAAGTCATTTTCCTCTGCGAACCGATCCAGCTCTGTCATCCAACGGGCCTTCTCCGCCGACATTTTTATATTCTTCAGAATTTCATTGTTCTCTACCCGGGCTCCGATTTCGCTCACCCCATGGGCCTCCGCGAAGCAAAAGAAAGCCCCGAAAATTCCGAACTGCACAGAGCAAAGCAACAGAAAGGAACTCAAAATGCACTTTGCCGGGAACGGATTTATTATAACATGCGATAATTTAAATTCCTTTGCCTTTCGGAGAAAGCGCCAGCTCTCCCAAAGGGTATAGGGTGCCGCCAGAAACAGATTGTTCAGGCTGGAATAAATCCCGTTGTTGCTTCCCAGAGAGCTGAGCAGGATCACCAGAATCACCATCCCGCTGATCAGCTTCTCCTCCCGCTGGCTCCCCGGGCTGAAGATGCGAACCGCACCGATCACCATTGTCAGCATCAGGAACAGGATTCCCGGCCGCCGCATAAAATAGTAATCCGTATAGTCCATAATACAGAATTTCCGCAGATACAGCCAGCCGATCATCGCTGCTCCCAGGACGACGCAGAACAGATGTGCTCCGGCGGAGAGCCATTTCAGGAGCTTCTCTCGCCCCCTCAACCATCGGCGCAAAAAACCTAAGACCACAAATACCAGCATCCCTGCCAGAAGAATCACTCCGATTCGCGCCACCCAATAGAAATTCATCAGATAACTGTCCAAAACGGCCCGAACCATAGACGTCGCCTTATAATCCGTCGCGTTATCCGTCATGGCAAAAAGCCGACTGATTCCCCGGAAATAGGCGTCCAGACCGTACCGCAGATGAATATAACCGTAGAGAACGACCAGCGCCGCCCCATATCCCAGCATACACCAGCCCGTATGCCCTGCGGTTCTTCGCAGAAAGCCCGGCTTCTCTCCGTCTTTTTTTCGCTCCTCCAGCCAGACAATCAGATCGTAAGCCCAGACCGCCAGGATCAGCCCCATCTCCGGCAGGTTGGAAAAGCGCGCCAGCACATTGACCCCCAGACATACCCCGGCCGCTGCCAGACAGCCCTTCCGCTCCTCAGCCAGCCCCTTATATAAGAGAATCGCTCCTCCCAAAAATAAAAGGTAGGTCAGATAATTGTACAGCACCGCCCCCGGACACCAGCACAGACTGAGCGCCGCCATCTCCCCCAGAAAGGCAATCCAGGACGGCAGCTTCAGCTCCCTCACGCAGAACCCGTACCCCAACAGCGCCAACAGACTGATCAGAAGGGAGGTATATACATTCATCCCGATCAGGCTTCCGCCGCCGGGCAGCCTGGTAAACAGGTGTCCCAGAGCTGTGGACAGATACGTAGAAAAGAGCCACATGGGATCCATGTGCTCCGTTCCCATATAAGTAAAATTCGCGTAATTATATCCCACATCCCAGAGATCCAGCCCCCAGCTCACATGGCGCAGGGGATAGAGCGCCAGAATAATCACAAAAAGGAGGTTGGCCGCCCTCCCGCCTTTCTCCTGAGGTTTCCGCATATTTGTTCCGTTCCTTTCCTCGCCGTTCCAACGGCGCAGCCCGCCTCATCCAATTTTCTTCCTCACACGTCCTCCGCGAACGCCTCGTCCCAGTGGGCGAGCCTCCCCGTCAGCTTCCTCCAGCATCGAACCCTGCTCAGGATGCGCCCCAGCCCTCTGGCCGCCCGTGCCCTGACCAGCTCTGTCAGCACGCCGCAAAGAAATACGCAACTCACTGCCAGCGCCACCCAGGCCAGCAGCGCCGCCACACCGACGACGCCTGCCCCCGCCGCCTTTACCGCCTCCGCTCCCAGCCATTTCTGCCAGCTGTAACGCAGACCCAGATTCTCGTGCAACAGATAAATCCCCAGGGTAAGAGGCCCGATTTTATTTATAACGGGTGCTATTTTATCATTCACCTTCAGCCTTCCAAACGCGCCGAAAAGCCCCAGCGCCGCCAGGAAAGGCAGAATATGATTATATTCCATGCACACTCCGACCATCCTCTCCAGACGGCCCGTCCTCAGACAGAACAGCCGCAAAAGCATCGTACCGCCGAAGATCAGCAGACTTCCGCCCGTATACAGGAAAAGTCCTCTGCCCTTCTTCTCCAGAAACGGCAGCCCGAACCTCCTGACATAAGCCGCCGCCACAAAGACACAGAGATACCAAAGGCAATCGTACCCCTTCCCGTCCGTCTCCAGCCGCACCGGCAGCACGCTCTTCAGCAGGCAGAACGCAGCCAGCAGCCCTCCCGCCGCCAGCCCCAGCTGAGATTTCGTCATCCTCTTTACCGCCAGCCCCACAAAGGGAAGCAGAAGATACAGAAAGACATAAGCTGTCATAAACCAATAATGCCCCATGGCTACGGGAAAGAGCAGCGTCAGGAAATAGTGCGTATCTACGGGCGTCTCGGCCACCACTCCCGTCAGCGCCCCCAACAGTCCGAGGGCCATGGAATAGACCCAGATCTGCCCCAGCAGCCTCAGCAGACGGCTGGGCTTATAGTCGGACAGACAGAGAAAATAACCGCTGATAAACATATAAAGGTTCACCGCTACAATGCAAAAGGCCTCCAGCAGCCAGGCGACGGTTCCCCTCGCCCCAAGGCTTTCCTCCGTCAGCTTCGGCAGCAATTCTCCCTTTCCCAGATAATGCAGCACAATCACCATCATCATAGCCACGCATCTCAGCAGCTCATAGTTCGCCATTCGCTTCTTTTCCGTCATAATCCTCTCCGTTCCGCTCAACAGCAGAATCATTATACCATGTGCGCAGAAAAGGAAGCGCCCCGAAGGGGCATTTACTTTTCAAGCCATGGATAGCCGGTATAATGCGCCGCGCAAGCGGCGTCGAGACAGCGGAAGCTGACTCGAATTCTGCAAAGCAGAATCATTATACCATTCGGAAAAATTTTTTTCAATGCCTCCCCGCCGTTCCTAAAATCTTTATAAAAAAGGCTTCATCCTTTGACATTACCGCGGGAAAATGGTACATTATAAAAGAGAATCAGTCTTTTTAAAAGGAGCCGAAGACATGGATTACAATCAGAACGGGCCGGACGATCAACAGAACGACTGGGAAAACGCCCGGGAAAATTGGGATAGATGGCAGGAGCAGGAGAAAAAAAAGGACTGGGATAAGTGGGACAGCAACGCTTCCAAGAGCAGCTACTATAATCAGCCCACCCACACGCCCTATGACCAGAGCTTTTCCCTTGCCTCGATGGCCTGCGGTTTTTTATCCGTGACCTTAGGCAACTGCGGACTTCTCGCGATCCCTCTCGGCGCTATGGGCATCCTGTTTGCCTTTCTCTGCAGCAGAACGAAAAAGAGACTGAACAGCAACTGCCGGTTTGGATTCTGTCTGGGAACCTGCGGCTGTATTTATGGGATCGTCAACCTGATTACTTCCTATATTCGGGCGTTCGAGCAGCTTTCGCAGTATCCGCTCCAGCCCCCGGCTGCCCTCTCTCTTTTTCAACATTGGATTTCCTTATAAGGAGGCGCGATATGAATTTCGCAATCGGTAACTTTGATCACAGGATATACGGAAATACGACCGGAGCTATTTCCGGCGGAAGCGATTCTGCAGGAGCTCCACTCTCCGGAAGCACTCGGAGCATCAGCACGAAGAATTCGTCGCAGGGTCAGGGAACGCGGGGCGTCTCGGATGACGCTGACCAGAGCCGCGAGAAACGCATCGGTCTGAAAAGTCCCGACCGGGAAGACTCCGGCCAGAACCGTAAAAACCACGCCGGACTGGAGGACTCCGATCAAACCCGCGAAAAACGCATCGGGCTGAAAGACCCCGGCGAGGAATGCGAAACCTGCAAGCGCCGGAAATACCAGGACGGCTCCGACGAAATGGTTTCCTTTAAGAGCGCGGCCCACATTTCCCCGGAAAGCGCCGCCGCAAGAGTGCGCGCCCATGAACAGGAGCATGTCTCCAACGCTTACAAAAAAGCTGCCGCGAACGACGGTAAGGTGATCTCCGCCTCGGTTTCGATTCATACCGCGATCTGCCCCGAGTGCGGACGTACCTATGTGTCCGGCGGAACGACCCATACCCAGATCAAATATTACAACGAGGATAACCCTTATCAGAAGGGACTGAAATCGGCCGACGGCGCAAAATACCGCGGCCTTCACGCCGATTATACCGTATAGGAGCAGATCGATGGAGCAATATATGCCGCTTTCAAAAATAAAAGATAACGCCAAGGATCGTCTGCAGGGTCAATACCGGAATCTGATTTGGGGATGCTTCTTCTTTTTCCTGATTATCGCCGGCGTTTTCCTGGCTTTCGCTTTTCCCATTCTCATGTCCGTCTCGATATCCATGGTGACCGGGAACCTTACCTACTATCCGTTCTACACCGGTTTTCTTCAGACCGGTCTGGTTCTCTCTCAGATTCTGGCCGGATTTCTCCGGATCGGGGCAGCCTATGCCTGCTTTCAGATTATCTGCGGGCAGTCCTGCTATTACGGCAGCCTGTTTTACGGCTTCTCCCGGGAGGCCTTTTTAAAAACGCTGTTTCTTACCCTGATGAACCTGTTGGTTCGTCTCCTGTTCCAGATACCCTTTTTCCTCTTGCTGACGCGGATCACAAATACCGCGGACGATCGGCTGCTGATCGCAGCTCTGCTGGTCGCTGTCGCGGGGTATGTCTGCTATATTCCTGTCGGCCTGACCTTTGACATCGCTTATTTTCTGCTTCCGGACTTCCCGGAGAAAAAGGCGGGAGACCTCCTTCAGGACAGCTTTTCCCTTCTCCGGGGACAACGCAGACGCTTCTTTCTTCTGAAGCTTGGCTTCCTGCCTCTGTACTTTCTCTGCATCCTGTCCTTCGGAGCCGGTCTGCTCTGGATTATTCCCTTTACCCAGATGGCGCAGGTACTGTTTTATCTGGATCTGATGAAATCTTAGGCCTTTGTATTAATCCACTTCAGATACCCGTTGATAAAGGGATCCAGCGCCCCGTCCAGGACGGCGTCCGCGTTTCCCGTCTCCACATCAGTTCTCAAATCCTTCACCAGCTTATAGGGCTGCAGCACATAGGAGCGGATCTGGTTCCCCCAGCCGATCTCCTTGACCTCGCCCCGGATATCCGACAGCTTCTCTACATTGGCCTCCTGCTTCAGCAGGTACAGCTTGGCCTTCAGCATCTGCATGGCCTTATCCTTATTCTGAAACTGGCTTCTCTCGTTCTGGCATTGTACGACAGTTCCCGTCGGGATATGGGTAATCCGGATCGCCGAGGACGTCTTATTGATGTGCTGGCCGCCCGCGCCGCTGCTTCGGTAGGTGTCGATGCGCAGATCCTTCTCGTCGATCTCCACATCCAGATCCTCCTCGATATCCGGCATCACATCCAGCGACACAAAGGAGGTCTGCCTCTTCCCCTGGGCGTTAAAGGGAGAAATCCGCACCAGCCGGTGGACTCCTTTTTCCGACTTCAGATAACCGTAAGCGTTGAGCCCGTTGACCTGAAAAGTCACTGACTTGATTCCCGCCTCGTCGCCGTCCAGATAATCCAACACCTCCAGCTCAAAGCCCTTCCGCTCCGCCCATCTGGTATACATACGGTACAGCATACTGCACCAGTCGCAGCTCTCCGTGCCGCCTGCGCCCGCATTCAGCTTCAGAATCGCGTTGCTTTTGTCATACTCCCCGGAGAGCAGCGTTCCGATCCGCAGCTCCTCAAAGGTCGCGATAAAGCTGTCGAGCTCCTCCCGGATCTCCGCCGCCATGGCGTCGTCATTCTCCTCATATCCCATCTCGATTAACGTCAGGATATCCTCGTACTGCGTAAACAGCCCGTTGCACTCCCCCACAGTATCCTTCAGGTTCTTCAGTTCCTTCATCTTTAAATTGGAGCGGGCCGGATCATCCCAGAAGCCCGGGGCCTCCATCTCCATCTCCAATTCCTCAATCCGCTTTGACTTATTCGTTAAATCCAGAGAATCCCGCACCTCCTTCAAAGAGGTCTCATAGGCCAGTATCTCCGTTTTCATCTGGTCAAGCTCTACCATATCTGCCACCTGCTTTCTGTTATCGTTTTAATAGTCCGCCCTCCCGCGGCCCGCCCTGCTGTGCCTGCGAAGGTTTTATGATCCTTCATTCTTTTACACGGTAGTATCTCCACCATACCCCGTCACCGGCCCATGTATAGCGCCCTTCCATCCATTCGGATATTGCCTGCCACTCATGCTGCGCTATCATAAGCTGATCATTATAGCACGTCACCGCTATGACTGTCGGGACTTTATCGTCATACCGGCTCCAATAATCCACCTGATATTCTCCGTAGGTAGGACTGGAAATGACGGACGACGCGGAAACATCGACACCCGCCTGCACATAATACAACGGATCATACCCCCACCATGCGATAAAATAGACGGAATCTTCCGGTTCTATAAAGCTTTCAAAGTCCGTCACATTATCCCTGTAAACGCAGCTTGTGTTATCGTCGCACAAAATGCCCGCCGCCGGTCCGACTCTGACAATGCTCTCCAGCTCGCTCACAAAGGTATGGCGGGCTACCTGATTATAACCGCACGTTATCAGTCCCCTGTGAAGCAGCACGAACAAAAGAACGGCGCCCGCGCAGAAAAACCCCTTTCTGAGCCTGGAAAGCGGTATCATGGAGACAGCCGCCGCCAGGGATAAATAGGCCGCCACGGACATCAACGCGCAATTCGTTAGAACCGCAACCGCAAAAAAAGAGGAAACAGATATCAGTATACCGGAAATCCATATCTTCCTCTCCGTATCCGTCAGGAGCCTGCGCCCTCCCCAACCGAGCATAATCAGCAGAACCGCCGCAATGCAATAATGCCATTCGGACGCGCCTCCCCTTCCGCCGATCCATAAAAGGAGTGCCGCTCCCGTCACAAGAAGCAACGTCACCCCGAAAACCTCCAGGAAGGCGATGTCCCTGCGCCTGCGGAGCAAGAACCATATCACCGCCGCGATCGCCAATATTACCGCCATGTAGGCCGCCCCTTCCAAAAACACCTGAAAATACTGGGAAAGGGACATGGAGACCCCTGTGTGGGAAGCGTCCGCCCGGATCAGCAGCGACAATACCTCCCCAAATCCTGTCAGCCCCCTGGTCAGAATAAAATAGCCTACATACAGGGTTCCCAGCACGGCACACACGCCGCTGAACACCAGCACATTTCTTCCCTTTCGCGCCGTGTAGGCCAGGAGGATTCCCACGGCCGCCGCGTAGGCAATGATGCAGGTCGGGTACGATATGATCTCCAAACACAGGAAAACCGCCGCCAGAATCAAATGCTTCCACTGTGTTTGATCACAAATAAATTTGATCATGAAAACAAAAAACAGCGCCGAGAATCCTATCTGCATATTCGAAAACTCAGGAAACACCGTCTGTTTCGCGCGAAAGACAAGTAAAAAGATACAAATCAGGTGCGATATATCTTTGTCGATATGCTTCGAAAGCTCTTTATGCAGGACAAAAAGGATGGGAATCCACAGAAGAACCCCCATTACCTGAAGATATATCGCCACTCCGGTGAAGGACGGTACAAAGACTCTATAGATGAGCATTAAAATATCAACCAGAAAGGATGATGTCTGATGGGGCTCCCACATCTCCCAAAACATGCGGTCGCCGGAAATATGCCTGTACGAGGTTGCCACAGCATAACCGTTATCTACACCGAAGTCCGTAAAAATACTTTTAACCGTAACGAGAATCGCTCCAAACCAAAGGAGACGCAGAAAACGCCTGTTATTTTTCCGAAGTCCCTGACTCATATCCCAACCCGCCCTTCCTGCATAATACTATGTGCGCAGAAAATCAAGCGGCTGCGAAACAGACATTTGATTTTCGCCACAAGCAGGTGCTTCCCCTCCTGCTTACGCCTTACGCCTTCCGCCCACAGCACTGCTTATACTTCTTTCCGCTGCCGCAGGGACAGGGATCGTTGGGATAAACCTTAATGTTCTCGCGCTTCTTCGGTGCCTTGGGCAGACTTTCATCCTTATTCGTACCCGTTACCTTCGCTACCTGCTCGCGCTCCACCTTCTGCTCTACCTTGATGTGGAACAAAAGGCGGACGGTCTCCTCCTTGATATTCTGTATCATCTCATCGAACATCTGGTATCCGCTGGACTTGTACTCCACAAGGGGATCCCTCTGTCCGTAAGCCTGCAGGCCGATTCCCTGGCGCAGCTGCTCCATATCGTCGATATGATCCATCCACTTCCGGTCGATCACCTTTAGGAGGATAACTCTCTCCAGCTCCCGAATCCCCTCCGGATCCGGAAATTCCGCTTCCTTGCTCTCGTAGAGCTTTACCGCTTCTTCCTTCAGCTGCTGCTTTAAGCTGTTCTTCTTCGGCTTCTTCACCCGCTCCGCCGTCACCGGCTGCAGAGGAATCGTCGGGATCAGGAGAGTGTTCAGCTCGTTAAAGTTCCACTCCTCCACCTCGGCGTCGTCGTTGATACTGATATCCACGCAGTTTTCCGCGATATCCGTGATCATCTTGTAGATAAAATCGCGCATACTCTCGCCGTTCAATACGCGGTTTCGCTCCTCATAAATGATTTCCCTCTGCTCGCTCATGACGCGGTCATACTCCAGCAGATTCTTACGGATTCCGAAGTTGTTGTTCTCGATCTTTTTCTGTGCCGACTCGATGGCGTTGGTCAGCGCTTTATGCTCGATTTCCTGCCCCTCCGGCACGCCCAGGGCGTTAAACATACTGATCAGGCGCTCGGAGCCGAAAAGCCTCATCAGATCGTCCTGCAGGGAAATATAAAATTTTGACTCTCCGGGGTCTCCCTGACGTCCGGAACGTCCTCTCAGCTGATTGTCGATACGTCTGGACTCGTGACGCTCCGTGCCGATAATCTTTAAGCCCCCGGCCGCCCTGGCTTCCTCGTCCAGCTTGATATCCGTACCACGGCCCGCCATATTGGTCGCGATGGTAACGGCCCCATGGATACCGGCGTCCGCTACGATCTCCGCCTCCAGCTCGTGGAACTTCGCGTTCAGCACCTTATGCTGAATACCGCGCTTCGTCAGCATCCGGCTCAGCTCCTCGCTGGCCTCGATGGTAATCGTGCCGACCAGAACGGGCTGCCCCTTGGCATGAGCCTCCTCCACGGCGCTGACAATCGCCTGCAGCTTCTCTCCCCTGGTCTTGTATACTGCGTCCTGCAGGTCGGTACGGATGACGGGCCGGTTCGTCGGGATCTCGACGACATCCATCCCGTAAATCTCCCGGAACTCCTTCTCCTCGGTGAGCGCCGTACCGGTCATACCGCATTTCTTCTCGAACAGATTGAAGAAATTCTGGAAGGTGATGGAGGCCAGCGTCTTGCTCTCCCGCTTTACCTTTACATGCTCCTTCGCCTCGATGGCCTGATGCAGACCGTCCGAATAACGGCGGCCCGGCATAATACGGCCCGTAAACTCGTCTACTATAAGCACCTGATCGTCCTTCACGACATAATCCTGATCCCGGAACATCAGATTGTGGGCCCGCAGCGCCAGAATAATCGTATGCTGGATCTCCAGATTCTCCGGATCGGCATAGTTGGCGATATGGAAGAAATCCTCCACCTTCTTTACGCCCGCCGCCGTCAGATTGATGACCTTGTCCTTTTCGTTTACGATAAAGTCCCCTGTCTCCTCCTGGACGATTCCCATGATGGCGTCCATCTTCGACAGCTGCTGCATATCTTCGCCCCGCTTCATGCGGCGCGCCAGCAGATCGCACATTTCATACAGGGCCGTGGACTTTCCGCTCTGACCCGAGATAATCAACGGGGTTCTCGCCTCGTCGATCAATACCGAGTCCACCTCGTCGATAATGCAGAAATGCAGCCCCCTGAGCACAAGCTGCTCCTTATAAATCACCATGTTGTCGCGCAGATAGTCAAATCCCAGCTCATTGTTGGTCACATAGGTAATGTCGCACCGATAAGCCTTCTGCCGCTCCTCGCTGGTCATGCTGTTGAGCACAACCCCGACCGACAGTCCCAAAAACTCATGCACCTGTCCCATCCACTCCGCGTCACGCTTTGCCAGATAGTCGTTTACCGTGACGATGTGGACGCCCTTCCCCTCAAGCGCGTTCAGGTAAGCGGGCGCGGTGGAAACCAGCGTTTTTCCTTCACCGGTACGCATTTCGGCGATACGCCCCTGGTGCAGGATAATCCCGCCGATCATCTGTACCCGGTAATGCTCCATGTTCAGCACACGCCTTGCAGCTTCCCTTACCGTAGCAAAGGCCTCCGGCAGGATGTCGTCCAGCGTCTCGCCCTCCGCCAACCGCTTTTTAAACTCCGGCGTCTTCGCCTTCAGATCCTCGTCGGACATCTCCAGCATCCCCGGGCGCATCTCGTCGATCTTATCCGCCAGGGAAATAATCCTCTTGATCTCCCGCTCACTGTGTGTACCGAATATTTTGTCTATCACTTTCACGAAAATATCCATACCTTTCTGTAATCCGCGGACGCAAACGGCCGCCCGCACACTCTGCCATTCCGAAAACCTAAACTTTATTGTAACAGAAAACGGCGACAGATTCAACAGAAAGGTTTGACAGGAAATTAACAAGCACTATTTCGGTTTATGCGGATCACTTCATCCTTGCCCAGCAGAAGGAGCGCCGCCAGGTTGAATCCTGTTTCGCCAGTGGCGATGTCGGTTCCGTATAGTCCTGCGCTTCTCAGCAGCTCCATATCGTCCATATCCTGCCACGGATGCCGCCCCATCGCATGGTTCGCGGCAGCCTGCCGGATACGCGGGAACAGATCGAGGCGTAGATCGTCCAATTTTGCGAAAGGGTATATTTTCTTCTCGGTAAAGATATTCTGCTTGCGGATGTACATAGCAGCAATCATTCCGGTAGCTGTCACTTTTACATCGGCATCATCTACCCGATCATAAACGGTCTTTTTGTAGCTGTGAACCTCGGAACTGGACGGCACATGGATATGGATGACAGTGTGCCCCTCAAACTGCAGCAACTCCGGGGCAAGATAGACCGTGGGATGAAAAACCGCGTCATTGCTGATTACGCTAATAAAGTTTTTGATCATATCCGGCGCAGCTTTTTCCGGTACACCGACCACTGTCCCATCATCCAATACGCCCAGGAACAGGTCGCCGCCAAAACGGTTTTTGTGAACGCACCGATAACTTTGTTGAACTCATAAAAAAACCCTGTTTGCAAAAGGAAAACCGCAACAGGCAAAGCCGCCCGAACTTTCCTCATCAATCTGTGAATTTCATCCGGCATAACCAATCCGCAATTTCTTTCCGTCCGGTCTCTCCAAAATTATTTTCCGCTTTCTCTAAGCAATACATTAGCAGTTTTTCTTCATTCCTCGCCAACTCCTGCAGCACTTGCCCGCTTTTATCACATAGAATTGTCGGGGCCGTCTGAAAAGGAGAAACGGCATTAACCGTTAATGTATAAGTAACATTTTCAACAGCTCTCGTCAAAATATGTGATTTTATCATTTGGCAGCGGGAAATATCGTCATAATCGCTTACATCATAAAACAGGACAATATTAAGGTCTGTTTGCCTTACATATAGTTCTCTGAAAAATTCAGGAAAACGAATCTCATAGCAAATTCTTATTCCGATTTTCCAATCATCAATTTGAATGACTCCCTCATTGTTTCCAACCGCAAAATTATCCCTGTCCCATCCCCATAAAGCTCTTTTATGATAAGTTTGCTTTTCCTGAAACGGAGAAAATATCATAGCCGTATTATAATACACACTATTCTCCCGCGTAATCGTCCCGACAATTATGTGCAGACCAAGCCGATTGCTATTCTCCTGCAGTTCATTATAGATCGCATCAAGCCGCTCAAAATTTATCTCAGCCGGACTGCCAATATCTCTGGGCGGATACCCCGTCAAAGCGCACTCTGGAAAAACAATCAATCTAATTTGTCTCTCTTTTGCCATTACAACAGCATCCTTTATTTTCTGAAAATTTGCATTTATATCCTTTGTTACCGAAAACTGATACGCTCCAACTCGCATATATTTCCCCCGTTGTTATTACTTTAACATGTGTAAGAAGAAAGGATCATCTCCTGCCCCATCTATCCCGATTTATGGAATCGGCTGGCCGGGCGGAAAGATGATCCTCGTAAAATTTCCTTAATCTTTTATTACTTTGCAAAAATAAATGGGAACATTTGGCAGGCGTGCCATTCTCCTGCATCTCTCGGGTTTCCCCTGTCAGTACCAGCGGCGCGTGGTTGACACGAAAGTTTACCACCACAAATGCTCCCACTTATTAATTACTAAGTATGATAAAGAAAAGAGATTGTCCGGCAGGCGTCCCATTCTCCTGCATCTCTCGGGTTTCCCCTGTCAAGCCTTCGGCGTGTGGACGGGGACGAAATCTTCCACCTCAGACAATCCCTCCCTTCAATCATATGTAAATTATAACATTCTCATTCATCCTTGTAAAGAATCTCTTTGTTTTTTAGCATCCTCTTCCACTCTCGCTGAAGTAACCATAAGAAAAGCCGGTATGACTTGCACGGCAAAATTCGCCATGGTATAATGTTGACACGGAAAGTCATCGTGTCAACTTCCGATTCCATGTGCGCTAAAGCGCACAAAAACAAGGTATAATAACTTTATTCGAGATAAGTTTCTCATACACCAAAGGAGGCCCTCTATGTTTCACCAAAATGATTTCCCTGTACTGGAGCTTGACGACGCTCTGACCGCAAAGCTGAATCCGATGAATTTTGCGCCGGACGAGTTTGGCACGGATAAACTGGTGATTACCTTCTTCCCGGAGGTAGTAAATAAACTGGCGGCAGAAGGCCGGATTGCGGAGGAATGGACGATTCCCGGCGAAAATCCCGTTGTCGTCTACCACTTTGCGGAGCAGCCGGACGTCCTGTTGACCCTGGGACAGGTGGGCTGTCCCGCCTGCGCGGGAAATCTGGAGGTCTTCCACGCCATGGGCATCACGAAGGTCATGTTCTGCGGCGGAGGCGGCGTTCTGGATCGAAACATCGAAGTCGGACAGATCCTTGTAGTAGACGGAGCGATCCGGGACGAGGGCTTTTCCTACCAGTATATCGCCCCCTCAAGGGTAATTTACACGAACCCGAAGGTCACGGATAAGATCAAACAATATCTGGAGGAGAACGGCGTCTCCTATCTCAGCGGGCTGACCTGGACCACAGACGCGATGTTTCGGGAAACCGCCGATCGGATCAGCCGCAGGAAAGAGGAAGGCGCAAAAATCGTGGAAATGGAGCAGTCCGGCTGCATTGCCGTGGCGCAGTTTCGGGGCTTTGCCTACGGCGCGCTGATCTACGGCGGAGACGATCTCTCCGGAGAGGAATGGTCCGGGAGAGGCTGGCGCAGCCGGGAGGGTGTCCGGTACGATTTAGTTCAGCTGTGTAAGGAGCTGGTAAAAATCCTGTAGCGGAGCAAAAGGAGGAAGTCCGTGATGAGACGAATTAGCGGCTCGGTGCAGTTTAAAATCTGACAGCAGATTGCATCGAGGAGAAACAGCATGTTGTCAGGAACTGCACCTGTCAGAGAGTGGAACAATTCTATGAAAAGGAGCGCAGTTTTATGAACAAAGAAAAATGGAAAAGCATCTGGAAGCGGGAAGAGGAAGCCGCCCACATTCACGGCTGGGACTTTTCGCATATTCACGGCAGATATGAGGTAGAAAAGGATCTGCCCTGGAATTATGAAGAGATCGTCAGGCAGTATCTGAAAAAGGATCTCAAAATACTGGATTACGATACGGGCGGCGGCGAATTTCTGCTGTCTCTGAACCATCCGTATGACAAGACCTCCGCAACGGAAGGGTATACGCCGAATGTTGAACTGTGCAGGGAAAAGCTGCTGCCATTGGGAATCGATTTCCGGGAATGTGACGATCCGTCCCGAATTCCGTTTGAGGACGAAGCCTTTGATCTGGTGATCAACCGGCACGGCGGCTTTGATGCAAAGGAGTTGCTTCGGCTGTTGCGTCCAAACGGATTCTTTATCACGGAACAGGTCGGCGGGGACAATGACCGGGATTTGGTCGAGCTGGTACTGCCGGAGGCCGAAAAACCGTTTCCGCACCTGAATCTGACCGAACAGCGCAGGCATTTTGAGTCCGCCGGATTTAAAATAATTCAGGCGGAGGAAGCCTATCGCCCTATTAAATTCTATGATATTGGAGCGTTCGTCTGGTTTGCCCGTATCATAGAGTGGGAGTTTCCGGATTTTTCCGTCGATAAGTGCTTCGAACAGCTGTTAAAAATGCAGGAAACGCTTTCCAGAGACGGGAAGATCGAGGGAACGATTCACCGATATCTGATTGTCGCCGGAAAGGAAATATAATAAGCGCGCCGGAGGCGGGCAAGGAGGTGTAGATTGAAAAATAAGACTTAGCAGCCTAAAAAAGGGCGCACTAATACAAGGA
>JAMPIG010000005.1 GCA_023662875.1 Roseburia sp.
AATGCCCCTTCGGGGCGCTTCCTTTTCTGCGCTCATGGTACAATGATTCTGCTTCATTACAAACCGGAAAGGATTTATGTGAAATACCATGAGCTTTGAATTTGTGAAAAAACTTCCCACTCCGGACGAAATCCGGGAACAACTCCCCCTGCCGAAGGAGCTGGCCGCTCTCAAGGAAGAGCGGGACGCCGAGATCCGGGACGCCCTCACCGGGAAAAGCGATAAATTCCTTGTGATTATCGGGCCCTGCTCCGCGGACAATGAAGACTCCGTCTGCGAGTATGTCAGCCGCCTCGCAAGGGTCAATGAAAAGGTAAAGGAAAAGCTGATTCTGATTCCCCGAATCTACACCAACAAACCCCGCACCACCGGCGAAGGCTACAAGGGCATCGTACACCAGCCGGATCCCGAAAAGAAACCGGATTTTCTGGCGGGACTGATCGCCATGCGGAAAATGCATATCCGCGCCATCTCCGAGACCGGGCTGACCGCGGCGGACGAAATGCTGTATCCCGAAAACTGGCGCTATGTCTCCGACATTCTATCCTACGTGGCCATCGGCGCACGCTCTGTGGAGGATCAGCAGCACCGTCTGACCGTCAGCGGCTTCGACGTGGCCGCCGGTATGAAAAACCCTACCAGCGGCGACCTTTCCGTCATGCTGAATTCCGTCTACGCCGCCCAGCACCCTCACTCCTTCATTTACCGGGGCTGGGAGGTCAACACGACCGGCAACGAGCTGACCCACACCATCCTGCGGGGGGCAACCAACAAGCACGGCAACAACATCCCCAATTATCACTATGAGGATCTGAATCTGCTGCTGGAAATGTACGGCAAAATGGATCTGAAAAACCCCGCCTGCGTCATCGATTCCAACCATTCCAACTCCGGGAAGCAGTTTGCGCAGCAGATCCGGATCGTGAAGGAAGTGATGCACAGCCGCAAGCTGAACGCCGATATCCATCAGCTGGTCAAGGGCGTTATGATCGAAAGCTACCTTGTGGAGGGCTCCCAGAAGGTCGGCGGCGGCGTCTACGGGAAATCCATTACCGACCCCTGCCTGGGCTGGGAGGATTCGGAGAGACTGATCTACGATATCGCGGACTATTAAGGCGGCACGGTGCGCCTATAGAGCCGATTATGGTAAGTGAAGAATTTTATCTTCTGCCTTGCAAGACCGGCTCAATGCGCCTGCAGCCGTCGGTCAGAATACCTTCAGGTATCCGATCAGCAGCCCCGGATTGAGATATCCCTCCAGAAGACAGCCGAGCAGGATAATCAGGGCGATCGCCCCCAGCCAGCCAGCCTTTTTCAGGACAAAGCTCCTCTCCCGAATATCGGCGGTCCGGCCCCGGGAGTAGATCGCCCTGTACAGATCCTCGCTCCAGCCCAGCATCATAATCACCGCCGGGATATAAAAGAGAAACTGTGGGAAAACGCTGACCAGCGCCAGTATCAGACCCTTCAGGCCGTAGCGCAGAAACAGCGCGGACAAAAATACTCCCGCAGACATCCCGCACCAGGCCGCCGCTCCCATACAGACCGCGTACCCCAGATAGGTAGTCGCCAGCACCGCCATCGCCAGAAACACTGTCATCCGTTTCCGCAAAACATAGCAAAAAAGAGCATTGCCGTCCACACTCATATATTTCAGACGATACAGCGTATCCTCATCCAGCATTCCCGTGTGCTCCAGCATGATGCTCTTTCCGAAATTGATCACAAAAAATCCCGCCAGAATTCCCAGACAAAATACTGTAAGCTGCCTTCTGCTCCCGGTGGGTATCCGCTTTCCCGCTATCCGCATCCCTGTCCCCGCCTTTGTCCCGCTTAGGGTGTCGCGTTTTGCGACGACGCAGGCGGGATTGTCTGGTTTTATTTTATGCGAGGGCAGGTACGAATATGCCGCGGCTCGGAATCCCTTTTCGTTCGCTCCCGGCGCTCTGAACGCAGTCCCCTCATTCCTGCTCGTTCGCCCCGGAGTATCCTCCGGACGGATTCTAACGTCCCTCCTGCTCCAGCTCGCTGCAATCCGCTTATCTCCGAGCGGATTCTATTGTCCCGCCTGCACCTCACGCCGGGCCGCGTAGGTCAGGATACCGCAGATCGTCTTGGAGTCCTGAATCTTGCAGTCGAATATCATCCGCTTCAAATCCTCCAGGCTGTGCGCCTCCACATTCAGGTACTCGTCCTCGTCCAGATGCTGCCTGCCGGGCTTCAAATTCTCTGCCAGATAAATATCGATCTTCTCGTTGCAGAACGCCACCGTAGTGTAGATAGAATTGAGAAGCGACAGCTTTTCACAGGTATAGCCGGTCTCCTCCTCCAATTCCCGCATAGCGGCCCTCTCGGTCGGCTCCTCCCTCCCGTTCAGGCCGCCCGCCGGGATCTCCAGAGTCTCCCGTTCCAGGGCGTTGCGATACTGCCGCACCATCAAAAGCTTCCCGTCCTCCCGGACGGCCACCACCGCCGCGGCTCCCTTATGGTCGATC
The DNA here is from genome assembly GCA_023662875.1 of Roseburia sp. Taxonomy (GTDB): domain Bacteria; phylum Bacillota; class Clostridia; order Lachnospirales; family Lachnospiraceae; genus Acetatifactor. The sequence goes on from JAMPIG010000005.1 coordinate 2,496, forward strand.
AAATCCCATTTCGCCGTGTTGCCGTTGGGGATCAGCATCGTATCCTGATAGTAATCGATGATCGCGCCCTTTGCGATCAGCTCCCGCTTTAATCTCTTATATTCGTCCATGATTTTGTTCCCGCCTTTCCTGGCTCCTGCGGCAGGACATTTCCTTTTGTCCGCCGTCTTCTTCCAAATCTCTCCGTCCTGCGGCATCTCGCCTCTTCCGGCTCTGTCTCCGTCCTCCGAAGACGCTTTCCCTAGCCGATCTTCCCCGCCTGGCTCCGCTCCGTCTTCCGAAGAGGCTTTCTCTTCCGGCTCTTCAGGCCCCCAGGAGCTTCTCCACGCTCACCAGCTTTACGCACAGCACAAACAGATCCGTAGCCATCTGCATCTCCTCCGGCGTAGGGAAGGAGGGCGCAATCCGGATATTGCTGTCCTTCGGATCCCTGCCGTAGGGATAAGTCGCCCCAGCCCCCGTCAGCACGACTCCAGCCTCCCTGCACTTCGCGACGATAGCCTTAGCGCAGCCCTCCATCGACTCAAAGGAGATGAAATAGCCTCCGTTGGGCTTCGTCCAGGAGCCGATCTCCAGCCCTGTCAGCTCCCTCTCCAGCACCTGCTCCACCGCCTCGAACTTGGGCCGCATCAGCGCCGCATGCTTTCTCATATGCTCCCTGATTCCCTCAAAATCCCTGAAATAGCGGACATGCCGGAGCTGGTTGATTTTATCGTGACCGATGGTCTGGATCATCATAGTCTTCCTGATACACTCCAGATTTTTCCGGGAAGAAGCAATCGCAGCGACTCCCGCGCCGGAAAAGCTGATCTTGGAGGTGGAGGCAAACTCGTAAACCATGTCCGGATTTCCCGCCTTCTCGCACTCGCTTAAGATCTCCAGCAGCTGATCCTGCCTCTCTTCCTCGTCGTAAAGATGATGCACCGCGTAGGCGTTATCCCAGAAAATCCGGAAATCCTCCGCCGCCGGTTTCAGGTTTGCAAAGCGCCGCACGGTCTCGTCGGAATAAGTATAGCCCTGAGGATTGGAATACTTGGGCACGCACCAGATTCCCTTGATACTCTCATCCTCTTCCACAAGCCTCTCCACCAGATCCATATCCGGCCCCTGCGGCGTCATGGGGACAGTAATCATCTCGATGCCGAAATGCTGCGTGATCGCAAAATGCCTGTCATAACCGGGTGCCGGGCAGAGGAACTTTACCTTCTCCAGCCTGCACCAGGGCGTATGCCCCATCACGCCGTGGGTCATGGCGCTGGAGACCGCGTCGTACATAACGTTCAGGCTGGCGTTTCCATAGACGATCACATGCTCCGCCGTAACCCCCATGATATCCGCCATCATATGCTTCGCCTCGGTCAGGCCGTCCAGCACGCCGTAGTTGCGGACGTCGATTCCCTCCTGGCTCCTCATATCGCTCTCCGAATTCAAAACGTCAAAAATATCCATCCCCATGTCGAGCTGGGCGACGGAGGGCTTGCCGCGGGACATATCCAGCTTCAATCCCTTTCCCTTGGCGTCCTCAAATTCTTTCTCCAGCTGCTTCTTTAACGACAGCAGCTCGTCTCTGCTCAATTCCCGATACGCTTTCATCTCGCTCCTCATTTCTTCCCCGTTTTACCTGGATTATTGTATACAATCATACATAGCGCCGGAACTATAATACTACAAGATTCCGGATTCCACAAGAGAAAAATGAAAAAAACCGCCGTACTTTTTTAGCACGACGGTTTGTCCCTATGAAATTTTCGCGTTGAAACTGTATCGACAGCTATTTAGCGTAATCGACCACACGGCTCTCACGGATTACATTTACCTTAATCTGTCCGGGATATTCCATTTCCGCCTCGATCTTCTTGGAAATATCACGAGCCAGAAGAACCATATCCGCATCGGTAATCTGTTCCGGCACAACCATTACACGAACCTCACGACCTGCCTGAATGGCAAAAGATTTATCTACCCCTTTGAAATTGTTTGTAATATCCTCTAATTGCTTTAATCTGCTGGTATAGGTCTCCAGCGTCTCCCTTCTCGCTCCCGGCCTTGCGGCGGATATTGTATCAGCAGCTTGTACAATACACGCGATCAGGGAGGTAGCCTCCACATCGCCGTGGTGAGATTCCACGGCGTTGATGACAACCGAATTCTCCTTGTACTTTCTGCAAAGCTCCACACCCAGCTGGATATGGGAGCCTTCCATTTCATGATCCACGGATTTACCGATGTCATGAAGCAGACCCGCGCGCTTCGCAAGTCTGACGTCAAGCCCCATCTCGGCAGCCAGAAGCCCCGACAGCTGAGCGACCTCGATCGAATGCCTCAGCGCATTCTGGCCGTAACTCGTCCTGAACTTCATCTTACCCAGAAGCTTGACCAGCTCGGGATGGATACCGTGTACGCCAACCTCCAGCGTAGCGGCCTCTCCTTCCTCCTTCATCATCAATTCCACTTCTTTTTGCGCCTTCTCTACCATCTCTTCGATTCTCGCGGGATGAATTCTCCCATCCACGATCAGCTTTTCCAGCGCAATTCTCGCAACCTCGCGGCGGATCGGATCAAATCCGGAGAGGATTACCGCTTCGGGCGTATCGTCGATAATCAAATCCACGCCGGTCATTGTCTCCAGCGTACGGATATTCCGACCTTCCCGTCCTATAATCCTTCCCTTCATCTCGTCGTTCGGCAGCGGCACAACGGAGATTGTCGTCTCTGAGACATGGTCTGCTGCACATCTCTGGATCGCCGACACGACATACTCCTTAGCCTTCTTGTCTGCTTCTTCTTTGGCGCGACTCTCCATCTCCTTGATCATCACGGCCGTTTCATGCTTTACTTCGTCTTCAACAATTTTCAATAAGTAGTCTTTTGCCTGTTCAGAGGTTAATCCGGAAATTCGTTCCAGTTCCTGCAATCGCTGCTCGTTCAGCTTGGAGACTTCTTCCTTCAGTCTGTTCAAAGCCTCTTCCTTCGCTGCCAGACTCGTCTCTCGCTTCTCGATCGCGTCAGCCTTTTTATCGATGTTCTCTTCCTTCTGCTGAACCCTGCGCTCATAACGCTGCGCCTCCGCCCTGCGTTCCTTGATCTCCTTATCCAGCTCATTCTTGGTTCGAATGGACTCTTCCTTGATCTCAAGAAGCGACTCGCGTTTCTTTGATTCCGCATTCTTCAGAGCCTCATCAATAATTTCCCTTGCCTTATCCTGCGCGTTTCCGATCGTAGCCGCAGAAGTCTTTTTCTGCACGGTAGTCGCAACATATGCGGTTACTGCCGCTGTCACTGCGACGGCTGCCACAACGATAAGGACGACTATTAATGGCGACATCTACAGGAGCACCTCCTCTTATAAAATTTTCATTGTACAATGCAACAAGCAATTCACAACAGTTAAATTTTAAACTTAATTTTGATTCATGTCAAGCACAAGTTCCGTTCCCATGAAATTTTCCCGCGAAATTTTTCTTTTTGCTGTAACAGTAACTACAACTTTTCTGCCGGGCTTTTGGAAGTGGAAGTTAACTTTTCACTTCAGCTCTCTGCCTGTCAATCATCCCGTACCAGCATTATCCTATTTCCCGTTCCAGCGCAACGCCCTCTCCCGCGCATTCGGCCCCTTCAGCACGATTCCTCCCCAGATTCTTCGAAGCGCAGCGCCCTGCCCACAGCTTCGCCGGAAAACCCCTTCCGCATCAGGAAAGCATAGGTCTTCTGCCTCTCCTGAAAGTCCGCCGTGTCCGGATCATAATTCCTCTTGCGCAGCAGCGCCCGGATCATCGCCTGCTCGTCCTGGCTCCCGCCCCGGGCCTCCCACTCGTCGAAAGCCTGCTCCAGGGTCTGCCTTCCGATTCCCTTGCCCAGGAGATCCTGTTCAATTCTGCGGCGGCTTCTGGAGGTCTCGTGATCCGAGATATAAGACACCGCATACCTCAAATCATCCGTGTAGCGAAAGGAGGCCACATAGTCCAGGGCAGTCCGAATGACCTCCTCCGGGTAGCCTCCGCTTTTCAGCTTGTCGTACAGCTGCTTCTCCGTATATTCCCTCTTCGTCAGCAGATTCATCGCCCTAAGCTTTGCCCGCTTCGGCAGAACCTCCTCCAAGATCGTCCGGTAATCCTCCTCCGCAATCTCTTCGCCCGCGTTAATATGATAAGCGCGCAGCTCACCCTTATAAAGAACAAAGGCGGGCTCTCCGTCGATCCAGACCCTGCTGCGGCTTTTTGACAATTCTTCCGTCTCCGTAATCCTCATATCCGCCACCTTCCCCGCTGCGGAACAAAACATTCCTTCATGAGGCTTAAAACATGTTTTGCATTCTTCCCCGACTACGCTGCCATTTTCAGTAAAAGAACGCCGTCGGCGGATCGTCTCCGAACCGACGGCGCTCTTCCATAACCTTACTTTTTCTCGGCGTCCTTGCTTTCCTTTTCCTTGCTTTCCTTTTCCTTGCTTTCCTTTTCCTTGCTCTCCGCGCCGGAGCCTCCGAAGCCGTAATGCTCCCTGACCTTCTGCTCTACCTTTGCGCAGACCTCCGGATTGTCCTTCAGGTACTGCTTGGCATTCTCTCTGCCCTGCCCGATCTTGTTCCCCTCATAGGCGTACCAGGCACCGGACTTTACGATAATATCCAGCCCCGCCGCGAGATCCAGAATGTCCCCCTCCCGGGAGATTCCCTCTCCGAACATGATATCGAACTCCGCTTCCTTAAAAGGCGGCGCAATCTTATTTTTAACCACCTTGATACGGGTGCGGTTTCCGATCGCCTCTCCCCCCTGCTTCAGGGACTCGATCCGCCTGACGTCCATACGAACCGAGGAATAAAACTTCAACGCCCGGCCGCCCGTCGTCGTCTCCGGGTTCCCGAACATCACGCCCACCTTTTCCCGCAGCTGGTTGATAAAGACCACGGTACAGTTGGACTTGCTGATCACCGCGGTCAGCTTCCGCAGCGCCTGGGACATCAACCGCGCCTGCAGGCCTACATGGCTGTCTCCCATATCGCCGTCGATCTCCGCCTTGGGAACCAGCGCCGCCACAGAGTCCACCACGATAATATCCACCGCGCCGGAGCGCACCATGGTCTCCGTAATCTCCAGGGCCTGCTCGCCGTTGTCCGGCTGGGAAATATAGAGGTTATCGATATCCACGCCGATATTTTTCGCGTACACCGGGTCGAGAGCGTGCTCCGCGTCGATAAAGCCCGCGATACCTCCCCTCTTCTGCACCTCCGCAATCATGTGCAGGGTAACCGTCGTCTTACCGCTGGATTCCGGGCCGTAGATCTCAACAATCCTTCCCTTCGGAATCCCGCCCAGCCCCAGGGCGATATCCAAGCTCAGGGAACCTGTGGGAATCGTCTCCACATTCATCTGCGCCGACGGATCCCCCAGCTTCATCACCGCGCCCTTGCCGTACTGCTTCTCAATCTGGCTGATCGCCGCGTCCAACGCTTTCAGCTTATCGTCTTTTTCCATAGAATATCTCCTTTTCTCATCAGAACAAATGTTCTGCTATAAGAATAAAACATTTGTTCGCGTTTGTCAACAATAGAATTCTCGCTTCGCGAAAATTCTATTGTCATAAGCTATAAATTATCATACCGCTTTTTGTGTCCCTTAAAACTCCCTCAAAGGCATTCACCTCCATCTGTTTTCTGTTCTGAAACCTGTGGCGAAATGCCGAAGAGCGATAGACTTCCTTTTCCCAAAAATCTACCGTCGTGAACAAAAGAATTTACGCTTCGCGAAAATTCTTTTGTCATGAATAAAGACAAAGCCCCGATCAGGGTCTTCTCAAGAAGGATCAGACATATTGAGCATAACATATTCTTCGCCCGGGGACAAGCCCCGGGCGAAAGTTTTTTGTAAAAAAATCCTGAATTTCCTACTCCTTCTTCCCGAAGGTCACCTTGCTGAAATATTCCAGGATACAGCTTCTCAGCAGCGCCAAGGCCGCGGAGACGGCGGACTCCCGCACCGTGTTCCGATTGCCGGAAAAGCGGTACTTTTTCACGGTAATCTTTCCCTTTACGTTACAGGCGATATAGACCAGTCCTACCGGCTTCTCCTCCGTCCCGCCGTCCGGCCCGGCGAGCCCGGTAACCGCGACCGCCACATCCGCCTTTGTCATGACGACAAGCCCCTTCGCCATCTCCGTCGCCGTCTGCTCGCTGACGGCACCGTATTTCTGAAGGGTGGACTTCTTTACGCCCAGAAGCCTGCGCTTCGCCTTGTTGGAATAGGTAATCACTCCCGTCTTATAGGTATCGGAAACTCCGGGAACATTGATCAGTCGGGCGGAAAGCAGCCCGCCGGTACAGGACTCCCCGCAGGTGATCGTCAGCTTATTGGCCTGCAGCAGCTCTACCACAGCCCTTTCCAGCGTCACATCCTCCTCTGTCGTATAGATATCGTTGCCAAACCGGTTCTTCAGCTCTTTTACCGTCGGCTTGATCAGCTTCATCGCCGCCTTTCGGTTCTCCGCCCCCGCGGTAACCCGGATATGCACCTCTCCGATTTTCGCATAGGTCGCCAGTGTCGGGTTCGTCTGGGCGTCGATCAGATCCTTCATCATCGCCTCGGCACGGCTCTCCCCGACGCCGCAGATCTTGACCGTCTGGGAGCAGATCACCTGGGAGGTCAGCCCCGCCAGATAAGGCATCACGCTGTCCTCAAACATAGGGCAAAGCTCCTCCGGCGGCCCGGGCAGTAAAATCACCTTCGCCTCCTCCGTCTCCAGGATGACCCCAGGTGCCGTTCCGTTCCGGTTCTCCACGACGATACAGCCCTCCGGCAGCATGGCCTGCTTCCAGTTATTGTCCGTAGGCTCTGCTCCCCTGGCGGCAAAAAAATCAAGAATCGCCTCCCGGCTGGGCTCATGCAGAACCAGCTTCCTCCCGCAGACCTTCGCCACGGTCTCCTTGGTCAGGTCGTCCTCCGTCGGCCCAAGGCCCCCCGAAAGGATAATAATCTCCGACCGCTCCAGCGCCGTCCGCAGCACCAGTGCAAGCCGCTCCTCATTATCGCCCACCACCGTCTGAAAATAGCAGGAAAGACCCAGTCCCGCACACTTTTCCGCCAGATAAGCCGCGTTGGTATTCACAATATTCCCCAACAGCAGCTCGGTTCCGACACAAATCAGTTCTACCGTCATCTCAGCTCCCATCTCCCGCAGCGCGGGTTTTTCTACTTCGTATCCTTCATGACATCCTTATTCTTCACCAGATAGTCGATCAGGGAAATCACCGTCAGCGCCAGGGCGATCCACATGATCACGTCGGTCAGGATTTCCATCCAGCCGAAGATCCAGCCCAGATTCGCGATCATCAGACAGACCATGATCATCTGGAAGGTCGTCTTAAACTTGCCCCAATAGCTGGCTGCGATCACAACGCGATTGTCCGCGGCGATCAGCCGGAACCCGCTGATAATGAACTCCCGGCTGATAATCACGATCACAGCCCAGGCCGGGATCCGCCCCATCTCCACCAGGGCGATCAGCGCCGCGCAGACCAGCAGCTTATCCGCCAGCGGATCCATAAATTTTCCGAAATTGGTCACCAGATTATACTTTCTCGCGATCTTCCCGTCGATCAGGTCGGTCAGGCTGGCTACGATAAAAATCGCCAGCGCGACCAAATCCGGAAGCAGCCGGTTGGAACCGAACCATCCGGCCTCCCCGCCCAGCAGGATAATCACAAAGGGAACGATCAAAACCACCCGGAACATTGTCAGCTTATTTGGCAGATTCATTTTACTCATGATATATCTCTCCTGTCAGATCATATTCGTTGGAGCCTGTGACCAGCGCCGTCACAAAGTCCCCCGTCATCAAGGCCGCCCTGGTATTCAGAAAAAGATAGCCGTCCACTCCCGGGGCGTCCCGGTACGTCCTGGTAACATAGACGTCCTCGTCCGCTATCTTTCCCTCTACCATGACCTCCAACACCCGGCCTACCATATCCTCCGCCTTCTCGAAGGCGATCGCCTGCTGAAGCTCCATCAGCTCGTCCCGGCGGCTCTGCTTTACCTCCTCCGGCACCTGTCCCGGCATTTCGGCCGCCGCCGTATCCTCCTCCTGAGAATAAGGAAACACGCCCAGCCGGTCAAACTCCGTCTCATTGACAAACCGATAAAGCTCCTCAAAGTCCTCCTGGGTCTCCCCGGGGAACCCACTGATCAGAGTGGTTCGCAGACAGATATCGGGGATCCGCCGCCGCAGCTCTCCGATCCGCCCGGCCAGCTCCCGCCGGTTCGTCCGCCGCCCCATCCGCCGCAGAATCTCATCCGAGGCGTGCTGGATCGGAATATCCAGATAATGACAGACCTTCGGCTCGGCGGCGATGGTCTCGATCAGCTCCTCCGTAATCTCCTCCGGATAACAGTACAGAATCCGAATCCAACGGATCTCCTCGATCCCCGCCAGCTCCCGGAGCAGTCTGGGAAGGGCCTTCTCCCCATAGAGATCCACTCCGTAAAGCGTCGTCTCCTGGGCCACCAGGATCAGCTCCCTGACCCCTCTCTTCCCCAGCTCCGCCGCCTGCGCCGTCAGCTCCTCCAGAGGGATACTGCGGTAATCTCCCCTGACCTTCGGTATCACGCAATAGGTACAGCGCTTGCTGCAGCCCTCCGCAATCTTCAGATAGGCGTAATGGCCACCTGTCGTCAGGATCCGTTCTCTGGCAAAGGGCGGCCTTGCGCTCAGCTCCCGGAAATGCTCCCCGCCTTTCCCGGAAAGCGCCTCCTCCAGCGCCGGGACGATCTCGTCGATGGCCATAGTTCCTACCACAGCGTCCACCTCCGGAATTTCCTTCCGGATTTCCTCCCGATATCTCTGGACCAGACATCCCGCCGCGATCAAAACCCGAAGCCTTCCCGCTTTTTTTCGCTCCGCCAGCTCCAGAAGGGTATTGACGCTCTCCTCCTTTGCGTCCCCGATAAAACAGCAGGTATTGACGATCGCAATACCCGCTTCTTCCTCGTCGTCCGTAAAGGAGTAGCCCGCCTGCCGCAGCAGCCCCAGCATCATCTCCGTATCGGCCAGATTCTTGTCGCATCCCAGGGATACAAACAAAATTTTCATACGCTTTTCCTACTCTTCGTCCCCAAGAATCTTGATTTTTCCTTCGTTCAGCTCATCAACCGCCACCGAAAGCGGTTTTCTGTCCTTTCCGCCGACCAGAGGGTCGTCGCCGGAAATAATCTGACGCGCTCTCTTGGAGGTAGCCATCACAATAGAATACCGGCTGTTTACCACCGGCGCTTCCCCGTGCTCCACCTCGCTGTTGACTACCTTCATTAAATCGGAATAAGACGGATGTAACATAATTATTCTGCTCCTTTCGCGAAACCCTTTAATTCTTCTCTGATCTCTTCTATCAGTTTCTTACATCTGATCGGCGCTCTGCGCGCCGCGTCCACAAGACGGTGCAGCTCCTCCGCGCACTCCTCCAGATCGTCGTTCACGACGATATAATCATAGGCTTCAATGCCCTCTGATTCCTCCGACGCACGGGCCAGCCGCCGCGCGATTGTCCCGGCGTCCTCCGTACCTCTTCCCTCCAGCCTGCGCTTCAATTCCTGCGCGTCAGGCGGCGTCACAAAGATCAGCAAACTGTCCGGAAATTTCTTCTTGATCTTTAACGCCCCCTGAATCTCAATCTCCAGAATCACGTTTTTCCCCGCGGTCAGCTGCTCCTCCACATAAGCCCGCGGCGTCCCGTAATAATTGCCGCAGTAGAGCGCGTGCTCCACAAGGCCGTTTTCCGCGATCGTCTCCTCAAATTTTTCCCGGGTTGTAAAAAAATAATCCACCCCGTCCCGCTCTCCCTCCCTGGGAGCTCTCGTTGTCATCGACACCGAAAGCGCGTATTCGTCGTATTTCTTTAAGAGCGTCCTGACCAGCGATCCCTTTCCGGCTCCGGAAAAGCCGGATAACACTATAAGGATTCCCTTTTGACTCATTTTAAGCCTCCCTGTCCGCCTTACCTGCCTGCTCCGTTCCCTTCTTCTCCGGGTTCCTCCTCCCCGGCCGCCTCCTGCTGCGTCTGCACCCGACCCGCGATGGTCTCCGGCAGCAGCGCCGACAGGACGATCTGGCTGTTCTCCATCACAAGCACAGCCTTCGTCTTCCTCCCCTGGGTCGCGTCGATCGCCATCCCTTTCTCCCGGGCGCTCTGCACCAGCCGTTTTACCGGCGCGGAATCCGGGCTGACGATAGCGATGATCTTTGCGGTATTTACAATATTGCCGAATCCGATATGGATAAGCATATCACACCTTCTATTCTATATTCTGGATCTGCTCCCGCACCTTCTCGATCTCCGTCTTCAGCTCGATGGCGCAGTTGGAAATCTCCAGATCGTTGGACTTGGATAATATGGTATTCGCCTCCCGGTTCATCTCCTGAGCGATAAAGTCCAGCTTCCGACCGATCGAGCCGCCCTCCAGAAGCGCGTTCCGGGTCGTCTCGACATGACTGCGCAGCCGGACGATCTCCTCATCCACGCAGATCTTGTCCGCAAAGATCGTGATTTCCGTCAGGAGCCTGCTCTCGTCCAGGGTATTGTCCCCCAGAAGCTCCCTGACCTTTTCCTCCAGCTTCCGCCGATATTCCGCCAACACCTGAGGAGAACGGCTGTCGATAAAATCAACCTGCCCGAGCATTCCCTCCAGCTTCTCCAGCAGATCCTCCTTTAAATGCTCTCCCTCTGTAACGCGGCTCTGCACAAACATCTCCGCAGCGCCCCGAACCGCCCTTTGCAGCTCCTTCCAAAGCTCCTCCTCGTCGATCCCCGCCTCTTCCATGGTAAAGACCTCCGGGAATTTCGCCAGCACAGAGACGCGGACATCGTCCTCCAGGCCGAACTCCTCCGCCATCTGACGCAGATACGCGAGATACTCCGCCGCCGTCTCCCGGTTATAACGAACCGCGGAGGTCTTTTCGGACAAATCCTCGTAGCTGATAAAAAGATCCACCTTGCCCCGGGCGATAAAAGCTTTCAGCTCGCCCCGGATTGCCGACTCAAAAAAATTCAGCGACTTCGGCATCTTGATATTCACATCCAGATAGCGATGATTCACCGCCTTCATCTCTACTGTAAACTTCCTGTTATTCCCAGCCGTCTCACACCTGCCGAAGCCAGTCATGCTCTTTATCATCCGTACTCCTATCCGGGCGGAACCCCGCCGCTGCCGCACGTATTTTCCTAATCTCCGCTTAAGCCCGCAAACCGCGCCCGCTTACCGTTCGCGCCTTGCCTCTTGCCTCTTGCCTCTTGCCTCTTGCCTCTTGCGCTCATTATAAATGAACTTTGCCCAAGCGTCAAGAGGCAGGCAGCAGACGACGGGCGTTCCCCGGAGGACTGTGCGCGACGTCGGTGCTTAGCAAGCGTACTCTGCTTGCTTACGCACCGCTACGCTCGCGCCCCCAAGCGAGAGCGTGTCCGACGGGGAATGACCGCCGCCTGCTGCCGTCCCTCGCGCAACACCCAAGGGTCATCCCCCGCACAGCACGAACCCAGGCTGCAGACGACGGGCGTTCCCCGGAGGACTGTGCGCGACGCCGGTGCTTAGCAAGCGTACTTTGCTTGCTTACGCACCGCTGCGCTCGCGCCTCCAAGCGAGAGCGTGTCCGACGGGGAATGACCGCCGCCTGCCGCCGTCCCTCGCGCAATACCCGACGGCCGCCGCTCCGCGCTGCCGGAACACAGGCGGCAGACGGCGAGCGTTTCCCGGAGGACTGTGCGCGACGCCGGTGCTTAGCAAGCGTACTTTGCTTGCTTACGCACCGCTGCGCTCGCGCCTCCAAGCGAGAGCGTGTCCGACGGGGAATGACCGCCGCCTGCCGCCGTCCCTCGCGCAATACCCGACGGCCGCCGCATCCCCTACCGGTTCAGCCGATACTCAATCCCGAACACGGTATCGCCCTGGGGAACCACCGACAGCACCGTGTCCCCCCTGGTATAATCATAGGCGTCCCCGACCATCTCGAAGCCCTCCCCGTACAGGGATTTCATCGTCTCCAGCGGATCCCCTATGCACAAGCCCTCCGTCGTGGGCAGATTCGGGTCGATAAAGTAGATGGAATAAATACGCTCCTGCTCCCCGTCGATATAGGCCGTCAGCTCAAACTGCTCATAGGTATAAACCCTGTCGTTACCGTCGAAGGCGCAGCTTGGAACCTCCGAAACCGCGCCCGCCTCCCCCAGCAGGGATGCGTCAAAAATCTCTCCCGGAACCAGGGAGACTCCCTCGTACACAAAGGCAAAAGCGCCGCCCTCGTCCTTTTTATTCTCCGCGGGCGTCTCCGGCGCGCCGGACTCCTCCTGCTTCGTCTCGTCCTGCCGATCGTCCTTCGCCGCGTCCGCCTGGCTGCCCTCGTTACTCATCGTAATATTCTGCGCCAGATTTGCAGCCGGATCCGCCTGACCGCAGCCCGCCAATACCACCGCAATCCCCAATGCGCAAAGCGCCTTACTCATTCTTTTCATTTTCCTGTACCCTCATTCTTTCCTCGATTGTCTCGTCATAAACCTGCAGTTTTTTATCATAGACAGCCGCAACCTCCGGCTCCTCCCGACGATCCTCCAGCCCGTGCTCCTCAGCCAGAATATCCCCGAAGTATCGGGTCAGCTTTACGGCCCCGTATAAATTCAGATGATAACCGCCGTCGTAGGTATCCTGGGAGAAATCCAGCCCGATCTCCTCCGACCTCTCCACGAAATTGTAAAACGAAAGCCCGTATTCCGCCGCATACTCCTTTATCTGCTCGTCGTATTCGTCGTACCAGTAGGGATAAAGGCTGGGAGCCTTGACCAGAATCAGCTCCGTCCCGTGCTCCTCGCAGAGCAGGCGGATCTTATCCAGATATTCGTAACAAATATCCCCGAAGCGATAGTCCGGCAGCGGCTTCTTTACTGGGAACGACCCCTCCGGCAGAATCTCCGTGTGAAGCTGATGTCCGTTAAAGGTATTATCCCGACTCTGAAAAAGATAAGCGAAATCCTCCTTCGTCAGCTCGTCAAACCGGGAATGATAGCGGAGAATCGGAAAAACATAGGAGAGAAACTGCTCCTCCTCCGTCATGGAGGCCGATATAATCCCCGCCTTGCTTCCGGACCAGCGCATCTTATCGATCGTCAGGCGGTTGTAGGCCTCGCTGACCGGCTCCGAATACCGCATGGCGTTCACGTTAAACACAATCGCCTTCGGCGTCTCATACCGGAAGGTCTCCTCCGCCACATAATAGCTCATCCAGACCAGCTGCTGGGGCGTTCCCCGGATATAGGAAGTAATACCGTGGTTCCGGTACAGCTCCATGGGAGAAAAGTTCGCGTAGACCTCGCAGTCTCCCAGAAATATGACGTCGTGTCCTCCCGCCTCGTCGTAATATTCCGCGATAAAGCTGCCCTCCTCCAGATCCGTCATATATTTCGGCTGGAGCAGCCTGGAAATCAGCGCGAACGCGACGCCAAAAACAGCCAGTACCGCGATTACGGAAACGATTGTCTTTCCCTTTTTCCTCAAATTGACACCTCCATGCACGCCTCGATCAGGCGTTCCCTTCGCCGCTTCCCTGCTTGTTGCCATTCCATTCCTTGCACAAATGGTCATGAAAGCCGTATGGCAACAAGTTGATGCACACAAAACGCCATAGGGCGGCGTTTTGGCGCCCGCTGTCTCGGATTTTGGCAAGAGATGCCAAAATCTCTCGCGGCACCGTCTGATGTCATTTGCTTTCATACTTCCCGTCATGCCGCCTGCAGTGGCACAAACCAATACGCGCCCACTCAGAAGCGGCTGTATATAAACTCGGAAGCCGTAAAGCCGATCCCGTACATCCCGAAGGTAAGAACCGCCAGCCCCAGCAGGCAGATCACGCTCACCTTCGCCGCGGGAGAAAAGGCGGCAAACCTCGCCTTCAGGCTTTCGCTCTTCCAGTCATAAATCCAGAGCAGCAGGCAGGCCCCCGCCAGGACGATCCAGTCGCCCGCCGTAAGCCCCATCCCGCCGATTCCGGCCAAAAGGACATTGTAATTAAAGACCGTGAACACAGATCCCATCATCCGCAGGACGGTAACCGTGTCCGGCCAGATAAAAAAGGACCATAAAAAGCTGACCAGAAGAAACGTGCCGATACGGTTCAGCGTCTTCCATCGGGTTTTACATTTCTCTCCGACCGATACAAAAATCCCGTGGAACAGTCCCCAGAGGAGATAGTTCCCGCCGTGCCAGAGTCCGGAGACGAGAAAAGTAACCAGCGTATTCAGAACCTTCCGCAGCTTTCCCCTGCGGCTTCCGCCCAGCGGAATATAAATATTTTCCCTCAGCCAGGCTCCCAGCGTGATATGCCAGCGACGCCAGAATTCCTGAATCGACTGGGAAAAATAGGGCGCGTTGAAATTCTCGCTCATCCGAAGTCCCAGCATCCGGGATACGCCCAGGACGATATCGATTCCTCCGGAAAAATCCGCATAAAGCTGAATCGCATACAAAAACATCGCCGCCAGCGCGTAGCCTCCGTTAAACTGTCCCGGAGCCCCGGAAATTGCGGAGACAATTACCCCAAGCCTCGCGGCGATCACCAGCTTTTTAAACAGCCCCCAAAGCGCCCGGACAGCTCCTTTGAAAACGCCGTCCCCGCTGATCCGCCTCTCCTCCAGCGCCGCGCGCATCTTCGGGTACGGTTCGATAGGGCCGATAAAAATATGGGGCAGATAAGTGACAAACAGACCGTACCGCAGCAGATTCTTCTCCGGCTCATATTTGCCCCGGTACAAATCCGCGTGATAGGCGATGATCTGAAGGGTAAAATAGGAAATCCCCACAGGGGCCAGAATCGACTTCCAGGGCAGCCAGCCCTGCACCCGGAAAAAGAGCAGCGGCGCTGTCAGAAGGATGACGCTGGGCCACAGAATCCACCGATGCTTCGGGATCAGCCGTCCCGCCAGATAGCTTAACAGGGTCGCGGCCAGCAGATACAGGCCCGATATGCCGTACCCGGCGTAGACCGCCGCCCCCACGATAAAAATGATCAGGTTTATTATCATAAGTTTCTACTCCTGCCGCTTCCTCCCGCAGCGCCGGCTATTCGCAGGCCGGCCATGCGGAACGATCCCAGTCCCTTCCCTGCAAGATCGAATATCTCTGCTCATCCGTCATCAGGCTGTACTTTACATGTCTCACGCCCGGCGTCGCGTCGATGTGCCGCCAGACGTCGCCCAGCTTAATGATCAGCCAGTAATGGGAACGGTCGGTCACCCAGATCAGCTGGGTCTCATAACCCTTTTCCGTCAGAAGACTCTGCAGGCAGGCCGCATGTACCAGACAATCTCCCGACTTCACGGTAAATCCGTGCCAGGTGGGGTCGTCGCCGCCGGAGTTATGGCTGTACTTGATCGTATCGCGGACATAATCCCGAATCTCCTCCGGATCGCTGCTCAAGCCCGCCGCGATGGATTTCACCAGCGCGTCCGTATCCTCCTGGTCGTGCTCCACTACCACCGTTCTCCTGACCTTAGCCGTATTTCCGTCCTGATCCTTCGAGCTATAGGTCACATAATAGGTTCCGGCCTTCGTGAGATCCACGCCTCTGTCGTCATAGGTTACCTCGCAGGCCCCGTCCACCTTATCCTCAGCGCTGACGCCCGCAAGATAGTCTGGATTCGATCTCTTCGCCACGCTCAAGGTCGAAAGCCCCTTGATCACAGGCGGCGTCTTATCCTTTACCACGGCCAGCGTTGCGGTAGCCGTAGTCGTATTCCCGTTGATATCCGTAGCTTCGATGGTCATCGTCTGGATTCCCATCGTATTTACGTCCGGCTCTGTCGTCAGGCGTACCTGTACCTCCCCGGAGGCGTCCGTACAGGATTCCACAAAGCTGTCTACCGTAACCTCTTCCCCCTGAAAAACGGAGATATCCGTCACGATCAGCTCCGGCGGCGTCGTATCCGCCACCCGAACCTGACAGACGCTTTCGTCCACAAGACTTTTAATTGTATACTCTCCTATCCCGGATGAATTGACCGCTTCGATCGCTCCCTGCTCCAGCATACCGCCATCCCGCTCCGGATTAAAAAGCAGATCCTCCGCCCGCAGCGTCTCTCCCAGCTCCATATCGTATTCGCTTTTCAGCCAGACGATGGAAAGAGAGCATTCCTTCGACACCGCGTTCCCGCAAGCGTCCTCCACGACTACGGTAAAACTCTGTTCCTCATAATTCAGCGGAATCACCACATTCCCCACAAAGCGAACGGTGACCTCTGACAAATCATAGCAGGACTTTACAAAATCATTGGGATCCGGCTGATAATCCGGCGTCTTCTCCAAATGCGGAATAAATTCCACCATCGGCGGCATGGTATCTACCACTGTTAAAGTTACCGTCTCATCCTTGGAGCCGCTCCGCAGCGTCAGAGGATAGCTGCCCGGCTTACTGATATCCACAGTGGAAAGGTCTGTGACAATCCCCGCCTTGTTCGCGTTCGCAAACTCCGTCATAAAATCCTGAATACTGATATTTTCCGTTCCCAGCTCCACCGTCAGGTCATGGAACCTGGGCTGGCTGTAAAGCCAGTACGAGGCGCATCCGATCACCGCCGCAAGCAGGGCACCGTGAAGCACCCATCTGCGATTCTCCCAAAAAACATCCCGCAACCACATTTTCACTTTAGAAATCATCTTTCGCCTCGTTTCATCTTTCTATCCCCCTGCCCGCTCCAGCAGGCATCCTGTCAATTACTTATACTCGCGCTTGAAAACATTTGCCAGCTTTCAAATATAACGAGTGAGCGCATCGATAATCGAAAGCAAACGGCGACAAATGAATGCGCTCACGAGCATAAAAGGGACTTTCGTACTTTCCCGCATAGCGTCCGACCGCCGTTTCCAGCCTGAAGTCCGTCTCTTATACAATAAACTATGCGGTTTCCTATATTTTTAATACCTTGAACCATCCGGCGTTCGTCTGTCGTACAGACTCTCCGCCCCTCGCTGCCGACGGGAATATAGCCCGGTTCTCCCCTCAGTTCTGCGCGGAATCCGAATCGGACTCCGTCTGCACATAATTCTGACAATAGCCGTCTGCATCAAAGACATACTCCTTACCGTCGACCGTCAGCGTACCGTTCGTCGCATAAGAACCCTTCACCCCTCGGTATCTCCAGCCAAAGCCGTTGTATATCCAGCAATTCGGCGTTACTCCCTCATCGACGCAGGGCAGGTTAATCTTGTTCCGGATCTCGTTATCCTGGAAATGCCACCATTCGCTGTACAGGTCACCGAACCCGGCGGACATCATAATTCTGGAGAGCGCCTTGGCGTAATCGTTATTCTGCACCCGGGCGGAATACTGGCTCAGATCATGCAGATCCGTCTGCATCAGCAGCTCGGTTCCCGTAGCCAGGCTCTCCAGCGTCAGATCCATCGCCACGCCGATATTGTGCTTAGATATACCCGCGCTGACAAAGGCGCTCAGATTAAAGGAATTGTTCGCATCATTCATCAGCTCCCAATAGGTCTTGCGCCTGGTAACACTCACACCGTTCTCATCTCTCTCCGTAATCGTAAGCACCACCCCGGGATCATCTCCCCAATAGGTCTCGTCCGGCAGGGTAGCATACTGCACCGCGCTCGCCTTCTGGTACATATAGGTAGAAGCTTCATGGGGACGGAAAGCCTCGTAAATCTTCAGCCGATAGCCGCTCTCACGGGCGATATCGATCGCCGTCACCAGCTTTAAAGCCGAAGGATAGAGCAGCGGCACCAAAAAGCTCATATCCTGCAGCTGTACCTCCTCGAAGCCCTTTATCGTCTGCCCGGTCAAGCCGGGAATCTCAAAGCCGTGCGCCATAAAAATAGAATCATAACTGTTCGTGATATCATAGTTACACAGAGCGCCGACATACTCCGGCAGATTGATCATACAGAAATCGCTGTCGATATAACCGACCTGGCCGTTCACCATAACGCCAAACATATCCTTCCCGGATCGGTTCTGCTTCACATCCACGATACAATGCGCGTCCAGCTCCTGTACCTGCCCTACTTCCGCTCCGCCGTCCGCCTCCGCGTAAGCCTTCAGGTTTTTCACCGGCCAGACCGTACAGTATACGGGGGTAATCGCGATCTCGCACTCCTGTACCTCGGAAACCGCCACATGATCCTGCAGCACCGCCGCGATACGGAAAGAATACCCCGCGCCCGGACTCAGTCTGGGCGTAACATAAGTACACTCATCCGCCCTGGTGACCGTCTTGATCGTTTCCCACACGCCTGCGTTATTATCCCTCATCTGAATCTCGTAAGAATCACAGTCCACCTTATCCCACTCCAGGCGGCAGACAGTACCGCTTTCATCCAGATCCAGATTCAGATGAATATCCCGGGCGGCGAAATCCTCCCAGGTAATCGCGATATCCTTTGCCTCTCCGCTGTAGACCGCTATACCGTTTGCGTTGTTGCCCGCCACAAAGGACAAAACGCAGGGATTGCCGGTCGTCGGCACCCAAAGATCCTCCTCTTCCTCCAGATTCAGCTCCAGACGGTTCTCTCCCAGAGTTTTCCAAAACTTCTTCTCCCCGTTTGGCTGCGTAACGTAAATACTGCAGCTGTTGCTGCTGTGAAAATCAAAAGTAATGACGGCGGTTCCCGTCTCCGGATCCGCCTCCCAATCCAGATTGACGATTCCGGGATCCCAGATGCTGAAATACCGCTCGATCGACGCCTGCTTCGTCGTGCGCTCTTTTCCCAGCACCGAATACTTTTTAATCAGCTCCATTTCCAGAACCAGACCCTCATCCGGCGGCAGCTCCGGCAACGTGCAGGAAAGTCCGTCCACATATCCGCTGTAGAAGGTCTTCTTCTCGCCGCTCTCGCTGAACAGCGCATTTGTACTGACGTCCACGCGGTACAAATCCGCGCCCGCCTCTTCCAGCGCGGCCCAGCTCAGCTCATAGTTTCCATCCTCCAGCTTCTGGAGCTCGATCACCGCTCCGGCCGCCATGTCCTGAACCTTGGACATATTCGCAAAGAACATAACGACTCCCACACAGGCGCTGATCGCCAGCAGGATCAGAAGGATACTGAGGGAATACCCCAGCATTTTAAGCCTCCTCATCCCTTTCCTTCCTCTTCTGGACGCTTTTCTTCTCCCGTCTTCTACCTTGATAACCCTTTTTCTCTTTTCAACCGGTATTAACTCCGAATCGTTCCTTCTCCTGTTGCTCATGCCCTTTTCCTTTTTTTCAGTTCCCCTATGTACCAGACTCCGCAAGGCAGGTTTTGGTAATGCTCCCGTTCCCTGCCATTAAAATCATATTTACCTTTGCAAGCATATCACATCTCACCGCATTTTTCAACCGGAATTATTCTCCTCTGAAAAGACAAAACGGCAGATCATTTTTCCATGATCCGCCGCCGTTTTTATTATGGCTGTTTCTTATTTGACGTTGCACTTATTGCCGTCGCGACGCATCCAGCTGCAAGGCAACAGATTCAGGGTCATAATCCGGCGCAAATTCCTTCGCCGCGTTACAGATTGGCTCGATCACAGAGATTTCTTCTTCCAATTCCTCCGCAATTTCGCCCATTGTTTTATTCTTTTTCAGTTTTTTACAAACCTGAGTAACCAGCCTTTTTTTATCTCCCTTTTCGATTCCAATCTCCTCGCTGTCTTCCCGCAGCAGCCGCTCGTAAAGCTCCTGGTCAAAATCATAGACTCCCATTTCCACAATCTCCTTCCTGTGTTTCCTGAAAAACTCCGTAAGGATATTCTCTGACACGCACTCATCCACCGCCTGACGCACCGCTGCCTCCGATCCCAGCCCGGCGTCCTTCTTCTTCCGGGCCTTCTCCACAAAAGACATATACCCTCGCAGACTCTCACATTTCTCTAAAAGCTCCCTGCTATAGCCCGGGTTGATATTGATCACCGTCACCTTCAGATCCAGCTCCGGCTCCTCTTCCTTCCTTTCGAACAGCTCCGAGAGCCAATATACTCGTTCCTCCGGCTGCTTCTCCGCGCCGTTATAGAAAACGATAAACCGGGGTGCCGGAATCCTGATCTGCTTCCGGCGATACAGCATCCCCGGCGGCACGATCTTCTTTAATTCCTCCGCCACGTAATACAACCTCTTCCTTTTCATAGGACGTATTGTTGACTGCATTATACAGGGACAGTAAATTCTTCTTTTCCCTGTACAGCAGACAGAATACATTGTCCTTGTGGTTCCTTGTGACATTTGACATAGTGCATTCTCCTCTCCGCAGGAGAATACCAATGCCTCATTTTGCTTTTCTCCTGCTTTTTTGATTGTTTGAATGAAAAGCAGGATTTTCAAAGATGCTTCTCGACAGGAATAGCTACAGTTTCAGCTACCCGTTTGAATAAATAGAATAGATTTATGAACATCTGCTTTATCCTGACTATACCATGGGACATGGATTTTTGCAATGAGAAATTTGTTTGAATGGTAGCTTTTTCGGGACAGGTCTGCTACAATAAAGAGGCGCGCGAAGAATTCTGCTGCCACAGGCTGCAATGGAACGAAAGAATCCTTTCCTCGGCGGCTGCACGAAAAAAAAGGAACAACAGCTTTGGAGGTAATAAATATGGCGTTTGACGGTGTGACAATAGCATGTGTGGTAAGCGAGCTGAAACGGGAGCTGACAGGCGGCCGACTTTACAAGATCGCCCAGCCGGAGGAAGACGAGCTGCTTCTGACGATACGCCAGCCAGGCGGACAGAAGCGCCTTTTTCTCTCCGCCAGCGCCTCTCTGCCCCTGGTCTATCTGACGGAAAAGAATAAGCCCGGCCCGGCTGCCGCCCCCAGCTTCTGTATGCTTCTGCGGAAGCACTTACAGAACGGACGGATCACGGACATCACCCAGCCCGGCCTGGAGCGTATTATCCATATTCATATAGAACATCTGGACGAGATGGGCGATCTGCGCCGGAAGACCCTGGTCGTCGAGATTATGGGCAAGCACAGCAATATTATCTTCTGCGACGACAACAATACTATTATCGACAGTATCAAAAGGGTCTCAGCCGCCGTCAGCTCCCTGCGGGAGGTGCTTCCCGGGAAGCCTTATTTCGTGGCGCAGACCCAGGATAAGCGGGACGCGCTTTCCGCCGATCCCGACTCCTTCCGGCAGGTTCTGGCCTCCAGACCCCAGCCTGTGTTCAAGGCAATTTACAACAGCTATACCGGGATCTCGCCCATTCTGGCCCAGGAGCTTTGCCACGAGGCCGGACTGGACGGAGATCTCCCCACCGCCGCCCTGGACGAGGCCGCCTGGCAGTCCCTCTCCCGGGTCTTCCTCCGTATGGCGGAGGCGGTTCGTCAGGAGCGTTTTTACCCGAATATCGCCTATTCCGGCGGCAAGCCTGCGGAGTTCTGCGCCCTGCCCCTTACGCTGTACGGAGGCAGCCGCGTCGTCCCTTATGTTTCCATGTCCGCCCTTCTGGAGGACTACTACGCCGAGCGCAGCGCCGTTACCCGGATTCGCCAGAAATCCTCCGACCTGCGGCACATCGTACAGCTGGCCCTGGAGCGCAATGTCAGGAAATACGACATGCAGCTCCAGCAGATCAAAGATACGGAGAAGCGCGATACCTACCGGGTTTACGGGGAGCTGTTAAATACCTACGGCTACAACGCCGAGCCGGGCGCGAAGACCCTGGAGGCCGTCAACTACTATACCGGGGAGCCTGTGACGATCCCCCTGGATCCCACTCTCACGGCTACGGAGAACGCCAAACGGTACTTCGAGCGCTACGGGAAGCTGAAGCGTACCTACGAGGCTCTTTCCCAGCTGACCCAGGAGGTTCGGGCGGAAATCGACCACCTGGAATCCATCTCCACAGCCCTGGATATCGCCCTTCGTGAAGAGGATCTGGCCGAGATTCGGGAGGAGCTCGCGGAGAACGGCTATATCCGGCGGAAAAGCGGCGGCAAAAAACAGAAAATTACCAGCCGTCCCTTCCACTATCTCAGCAGCGACGGCTTTGATATTTATGTGGGAAAAAACAATTACCAGAACGATGAACTGACCTTTAAGACGGCCTCCGGGAACGACTGGTGGTTCCACGCGAAAAAGCTGCCCGGCTCCCACGTCCTGGTTCGTCTCGGCAGCGCCGAAGAGCTGCCGGATCGGACCTTCGAGGAGGCCGCCCGCCTGGCGGCCTACTATTCCAGGGGCCGCCAGCAGGAAAAGGTAGAGATCGATTATATCCAGAAAAAGCATGTGAAAAAGCCCGCCGGGGCCAAGCCCGGCTTTGTGGTGTATTACACGAATTATTCCATGGCGATCGACAGCGATATCACCGGGATCCGCCTGCTGTCGGAGTAGGTGCCCCGCCGGAAATCTCCAGCTCCGTCACGGTTCCGAAGCGGTTTACCAGCGCCCTGCGGTAGACCTTTTCGTACCCGCGGCGGGTCAGCTCGCATCGCGTCTCGCCGCTCTCCTCTACGGTAATCCGGTACAGATTATACTGCCCCTCCCGGTAGGCGAAGTCCTCCCCGTTGTCCTGATAATGCTCCCAGCAGCCGCTGCCGGGATAGACGTCCAACAGAAGATCCTCCTCTTCCCTCTCGCCCACGTAAGACACAGGCACCATGGCCGGAACCGCGCCGCCCGCCCTCATATAAATCGGACATACCTCCAGCGGCGCGTCCCGGATGATCCAGACGGGCCCCGTAAGCTTCTCGTCCGTCCAGTAATCATACCAGGTTCCCTCCGGCAGGTATACCATCCTCTTTACCGCTCCCTGGTTCACCACAGGCGCTACCAGGATCCGGTCTCCCACCAGAAACTCATCGTTACAGGTTCTCGCGGTCCCATCCCTGTCATACTGATAGACCAGCGGCCGCATCACCGGCGCACCGGTCTGCTCCGTCTCGCGGAAGAGATCGTAAAAATAAGGAATCCAGTGATAACGCAGCTTGACGTACTTCCGGTAGATCTCCAATACCTCCCGGCCGAACTGCCAGGGCTCCTGCATCCTCGTGCCCATGGCGGAATGGTTGCGGAACAGGGGCGAAAAGCATCCCACCTGTACCCAGCGGGTCAGAAGCTCCCCGGTGGTATCCGAACCGAAGCCGCCGATATCCGTCCCCGCAAAGGGCATCCCGGACAGTCCCAGGTTGCAGAGCTGGGGGATCGCCATCTGCAGATGAGCCCAGATACTGTGGTTGTCCCCGGTCCAGCATGTGGCGTATTTCTGGCTTCCGGCGTAGCAGGCCCTCGTAATAACGAAGGGTCTTCGCCCGTCCAGCCTCCTCAGCCCCTCGTAGGTCGCCTTCGCCATCATGTGTCCGTACATGTTATGCATTTCGGCGTGGCTGATTTTCCGCTCCCCGTCCGTAAACACAACGTCCTCCGGCAGCGGCCCCTTAAAGCTGGCCGGCTCGTTCATATCGTTCCAGATTCCCCGGACGCCCTGATCCAGCAGGAACCTCTGGTTTTCTCCCCACCAGTCTCTCACATCGGGATTGCCGAAATCCGGGAACGCCGCGTCCCCCGGCCAGACCGCGTTGATATAGACCTCTCCCTCGGGAGTCGTCGCAAAATAACCCTTTTCCACGCCCTCCTCGTAAATTCGATATCCCTCTTCCTTTTTTACGCCCGGATCGTTGATCGTCACCACCTTAAAGCCCCGCTCCGCCAGAGATTCCAGATACCCCTTCGGATCATCCTGGTAACGCTTCCGGTTCCAGGTAAAGACCTTGTAATCCTGCATATAATCGATATCAAAATGAATCACATCGCAGGGGACATCGTTCTCCCGCATTCCCCGGGCGACCGCCTCCACATCCTCCCGCGTCGTATAGCCCCAGCGGGACTGATGATACCCCAGCGTCCATTTCTGGGGCAGCGGGCAGGTTCCCGTCAGGTAGGTATAACGGCCCAGGATCTCCGCCAGGGAACCCCCGGCGATATAATAATAGTCCAGATTTCCTCCCGCCGCGCCGAAGTAATAATAGTCCTTCGACTCCTTCCCCAGGTCGAAATACCCCTTATAGGTATTATCCAGAAAGATCCCGTAAGCCTGCCCCCCCGCCAACGTCATAAAAAAGGGAATCGACTTGTACAGCGCCTTAAAGCTGTCTACCTGGGGATCCGGGTTGTCCGTATTCCACATTTCATACTCGTAATCCCTCTTGTCCAGAAAGCCCGTCTTGTCCCCCAGACCGTAGAAATGCTCGTCTCCCCGCAGCTGCTTCAGCACGTCGAAGGCATGGCTTGTCCTGCGGTCCGCCCTGTGGCCCTCGCCCGCCAGAACCGCCATCATCTCGTCGCTGACCAGCTGCAGCGGCCTGCGCTCTCCCCGGTAATCCGCACAGACCAGATTCCCCGCTTTATCGTAAAAATCCACATAAAACCCGTCGCCGACCCTTACGGATACCGCCTCCGTGGCAATCCAGAGGCCGTCCTCCCTCTCCTCAACCGAAAGCTTCACCGGCTGTTGTTTCTCTCCCTCAATCGCCTTGGAACAATGCTCCGGGCTTTCCAACCCCCGGAACACGTTTATAATCTCCGGCGTCACCGCCCAAATTTCCGCCGTCCCCCGTTCAAAGGTAAGCGTTACCTTCTGTCCTGAAATTTGATAGTTCGTTTGTTTTCCCAGATTCATAATCGATTTTGTTCCTTTCCTGGTTTCCGCTTCATATAAACCGATTTTATCATATTCTCCGCGGTGCGGCTATAACAATTTTGGGCTCTTATTCCCAATATTTCATACGAGCATACCGGAAGCCAATACTCACCCTCTCAGCAGTAATACTGCATCATATACTGGGCCTCCGTCCGGCCCCGGTAAGTATTCCGAGCCAGCTGATAGACCACGGAGACGGGGAAATCCCCCTCTCCCCGGTACAGGGCTGCCTCGCTGCCCGGCCCGTACTTTTTCTCCAGAAAATCCCCAAATTCCTCCAAGCTCCCGAAGAAGACCAGCTGCTTCCGGCTCCCCTCCGGCGTCTGTACCGTATATCTGGCGCAGGTCTGATTGGCTCCCATCTTATGCCCTCCCAGAAACCGTAAATTCTTCTGGGCAAACAGGGGTCTGGGATTGCCGACCCCGAAGGGCTCCAGCCGCTCCAGCTCCTCCGCCAGCGCCAGACTCCCGTACTCCAGCGGCATAGGGACGTCGATATGTACCCTGGGGACAAAATCCTCCTCCGAGAGGGCGCACCGTTCGTTTAACTCCCGCCGAAGCGCGCCGATATCCTCCTCCCGCATGGAGAGCCCCGCCGCCATGGCGTGGCCGCCGTATTTTGAAAAGTACTTCTCCACCTCCACCATGGCCCGGTACATGTGATACCCCTCCACCGAACGGCCGGAGCCCTTGACGCCCTCCTCGCCCCGCGTGAGAAGAAAGACCGGATGATGGTACTTTTCCCGGATCCGCCCCGCGATAATCCCCGCCAGGCTCTCGTGTACCTCCGGCAGGAAAATGACCATTACCTTGTCCCGCTCCATATGCTGTTCGGCGAGATAGGCCTCCGCCTGCTCCACTCCCCGCAGCGTCAGGTTCTTCCGGCTGTCGTTCAGCTCCTTCAGCTCCCGGGCCGCGCTCATGGCCTCGGTCTTTTTTTCGCTCCGCAGAAGCTCCAGCGCCCGCCCCGCCGTATCCAGACGGCCTGTGGCGTTCAGACAGGGGCCGATGACAAAGCCCAGATGATAGACGTTCAGCTTCTCCGGATCCAGCTGATTGAACTCCATCAGCGCCCGCAGCCCCTGATTCCGGGGGTTCCGCAGCCTCTTCAGCCCCTCCTTTACCAGAATCCGGTTCTCGTCCCGCAGCTCCATCACATCACAGACCGTCGCCAGCGCAGCAAACTCCAGAAACTCCTCCAGCGCCTCCGCCAGCGCCGCGTTTCCCGTCCGCTCCGCCAGCGCTGCCGCCAGCTTATAGGCCACCACTCCGCCGCAGATCCCCGGAAAAGGATAGCCGCAGGCCTCCTGCTTCGGATCCACTACCGCCAGCGCCGGGGGCAAAAGCTCCCGCCGCACCGGGCTTCCGTCCTCTCCCTGCTCCATCCGAAAGGGTACTTCATGATGATCCGTCACCACTACCCCGATCCCGTAACGGTGCGCCAGCTCAATCTGCGCCGCCGCGGCAATCCCGTTGTCACAGGTCACAATCAGCCCAATCCCGTCCTCCCTGGCCTCCTCGATCAGACTGTCGTTCAGCCCGTACCCGTCATGAATCCGATGCGGAATCACCGTGTCCGCCTCCGCGCCCAGAATCCGGAAACACCGTCCCAAAATATAGGAGGAGCAGATCCCGTCCACATCATAATCTCCTATGACCCGGATCGAAACCTTCTCCCCAATAGCCTTCAGAACGATCTCCACCGCTTTCTCCATATCCTTTAACAGCCAGGGCGAATAACAGTCCTCCAGGCTCCCATACAGGAATTTGCGAATCTCCCCGCTCTCCGTCAGATCCCGATTCCTCAGAATCCGCGCCAAAACGGGACTGATTCCAAACTCCGCCGCCCATCGGTCAAAGTCCGCCCTCTTCGCCGCCACATACCACTTCTCCATCCCTGCTCCTTCCTGCCGCCGCAAAGTATCCCCGCCCGGCGCATCCCCGCGCGGACTACCGCAGCAGCCTGCACTTCTTCGCCGCCCTGACCAGCAGCCGCCCCTTCGGAAAGCTCCGCAGCTCCTCCTCCGTCACCCCCCGGAACAGCAACAGCATGGCGAAATAGAAGCAGGCTCCCAGCAGGATCGCCGGAATCACCGCGATACGGGGCGACTTCGTCAGTAAAAGCAGCCCCTCGTAAACCGCCCAGACAAACCCTCCCATCATCAAAGACGCCAGCAGCGGACTTAAGAAAGTCGTCAGAATCTCCTGCCGATATCCCGACGCCCTCCTGACCGCCGCCTGATTCAGGACACAGACCACCAAAGCGTATACCGTCTTCGCAATCGCGATACTGTAGAGATCCAGCTCCGTAAAGAAAAGCAGCGCCACCGCTACAGCCGTCTGCACAGCCAGCCCGATCCCGGCGTTGATAATCGGCGCGTTCAGCTTCCCCAGCCCCTGCAGGATCTGACTGTTCAGGGTAGAAAGTGCGTAAAAGATGACGGAAACCGCCAGCGTCATCAGAAGCTTCGTCGCCAGATCCTCGGACTCCTGCGTATTCTTGAACAACAGCCCCGTCATCGGCCTTGCCAGCACAAAAATCCCTACCGCGCAGGGGATGGAAATAATCATCGTAACCTTCACCGCCAGCCCGATCTCCGTCCTGGCCTCCCCCATGTTTTTCGCCGCCACAAGCCTGGATACCGTGGGAAGCATAGCCGCCGCCATCGCCGAGGCAAAGGCGATGGGAATCTCCGAGATCGTCAGCGCCTGTCCGGAAAAGATTCCCCATTGATTGGAGATTGCCAGCGTATCCAGCTCCCGCAGCGCAGGCCAGATCTTGGTATAAATCGTCGTGTTTACGGCAGTGCTCAGGTTATAGACCGCCGTACTCAGGATAAAGGGCGTCACTACAAGGGTGATCGTCCTCAGGATCTGGCCGTAGGAGTCCTCCTCCCGATGACGATCCCGCTGAATCCGCCGGTTGATAATCCTGCGGTTGAGCTGATAAATCCCCAGCATAAACAGAAGCGCCGCCAATACCCCTGCCCCCGTGCCCATGGCGCTGCCGATCGCGCCCCGGGTCGCCCGGGTTACCTGCTCCGCCTCGTCGGTCGGAACCTCCAGCGAACCGAAGGAATGCACGATCAGAAGATAAGACGCGCCGATACTGACCGCCGCGTTGGCGATCTGCTCCAGAATCTGGGACACTGAGGTCTGGGCCATGCTTTTATGCGCCTGGAAATATCCCCGGAGTACGCCCAGAATCCCGTAAATAAAGATGGTAGGCGCAAAAACCCGCAGAACCGGTACAGCCTCCGGCACAACGAACAGCCCCGCCCCAAAGAACAGCAGAAGACTCGCCGCGCCGCCGACGACCAGCACATACCCCAGCGCGCACCGGAAGATCCTGTGCGCGTTCCGGTATTCCCGCAGGGCAAGCTTCTGGGCGATGACCTTGGAGATCGCCGCCGGGATACTGTAAGAGGAAATCAGCAGAATAATCGTATAAAAGGAATAGGCTATATTGTAATACCCCATTCCGGCGTCTCCGATCACACGCTGCAAAGGGCTCCTGTAAAGGAGCCCTATAATTCTGCTGACAATCCCGGCCGCAGCCAGAATCCCCGCCTGCATAATGAAATTATTTTTTGCGCTGCCGTTATCCTTCATGCTTACCCTATCAGCCAGTCATACATTTCCTGATATTTCCTCGCGGAAACCTCCCAGGAAAAATCCGCCGCCATGGCCCTGTCGATCATCTTGTTCCACTCGCGCTTCTTGTCGTAATAAATCCTCTCGGCGTAGCGAACCGTGTTCAGCATCTCATGGGCGTTGTAATTTGTAAAACTGAAGCCTGTTCCCGTGCTTTCGTATTCATTATATGCCTGTACCGTATCCTTCAGTCCACCGGTTTCCCGGACAATGGGAATCGTACCGTACCGGAGGGCCATCAGCTGGCTCAGCCCGCAGGGTTCAAACAGCGAGGGCATCAGAAACGCGTCGCAGGAAGCATAGATCTTATGGGACAGCGGATCCGAATAATAGATATTGGCCGATACCTTGTCGCCGTACTTCCAGGCAAAATGACGGAACATATTCTCGTAACGATCCTCGCCCGTGCCGAGCACTACCAGCTGAATGTCGTCCTGGCAAAGCTCATCCATCACATAAGCGATCAGATCAAGCCCCTTCTGATCCGTCAGCCGGGAGACAAGACCGATCATCATCTTCCTGTCATCCTGGGCCAGCTCCAGTTCCTGCTGAAGCGCCCGCTTGTTTTTCACCTTTTCCTTCCGGAAATTCACCGCGTTGTAGGGCTTTACGATATGCCTGTCCGTCTCGGGGTTGAAATCCGCATAGTCGATACCATTGACGATTCCCCGCAGGTCGCCGCTTCTCGCCCGGAGCAGCCCGTCCAGCCCCTCGCCGTAGAAGGGCGTCTTAATCTCCTCCGCGTAGGTACTGCTGACCGTCGTCACAGCGTCCGCGTAAACGATTCCTCCCTTTAAAAGATTGGCGTCCTTATAAGCCTCCAGCTTATCCGGGGTAAAATAGTACTCCGGCAGACCCGTGATACTCTGTACCGTCTTCGTATCCCACTTTCCCTGGAACTTCAGGTTGTGGATCGTGATAACGGATTTCATTCCGCGGAAGAAATCCCCCTCCCGGAACCGCTCCTTCATGTACACGGGAATCAGACCCGTCTGCCAGTCATGGCAGTGGATAATATCCGGCTGGAAGCCCACCACCGGGAGCACGGACAGCACCGCCTTGGAGAAAAAAGCATACCTCTCGATCTCCCACACCGGGCTGTCGCTGTAGACCTTCGGCCCGTTAAAGTAATACTCGTTGTCGATAAAGTAATAATGTACGCCGTCCTCTACCGCCTCCAGGACGCCCACATACACTCTTTTCCAGTTGAAATCCATGTAAAAATGGGTCACATACTGCATCTTATCCTTCATTTCCTGCTTCATGCAGGCATACTTCGGGATCATTACCCGCACGTCAAAATACTGCTTGTCGATACACTTCGGCAGGGAGCCCACCACATCCGCCAGACCGCCCGTCTTTACAAAAGGAACCCCCTCCGACGCCGCAAAAAGAATTTTTTTCACTGTAAACCCTCCATAATTTGTTGGCATGGCTGCTGCAACGCTGTCAGCATGACTCTGCCCTTTACGAAGATTATACCTCAAGATTCCTTTTGTGGAAAGAGTTTCTTTTTGAATAATATGTTAAAGTTTTATGCGCCGAAGTTTTTACTCCCGGTAGGAAAGCCGGATCCGATCCGCAATCAGGGCGATGAACTCCGAGTTGGTAGGCTTCCCCTTCCCGGTGTCTATCGTGTAGCCGAACATCGCGTCCAGCGTCTCCATCCTCCCCCTGCTCCAGGCCACCTCGATGGCGTGACGGATCGCCCGCTCCACCCGGCTCGGCGTGGTCTGAAACCGCTTCGCTATGGTCGGGTACAGGATTTTCGTGATCGAGCTGATCATCCCCGGATCCTCCACAGACATCATGATCGCCTCCCTGAGATACTGATATCCCTTAATATGGGCGGGAACGCCGATCTCATGGATCATGTTCGTCACATCCTGCTCCAGATCCCGTACGACCTCCTTCTTCTTCAGCGGCTCCTGCTGTACCGCGCGTTTGCCGTCATTCCTTGCGGAGGGTACGGTAATCATGATTTGAAACTCCTTGTCCCCTCGCATCAAATCTCCCAAAATCTTGTAAATTCCCTCATTATCTCTCGTATCCGTAATGTTCAGCTGTTCCACAAAACTACCTCCATATTCAGAAAAATCTAAATTTCGTACTTTTCCATTATAATGTAAAAAAGTTTGATACAGCAACATCAACTCATCGCAAGTTTCCTGCAATAGTCAAAAAATATACATTAAAACGATAATAATTTCTCGTTTTCTACAATTTTCACCACAAAAAAAGCGGAAATCGACCGAATCTTTTCTTGACAAGGCTTCCAAGGGAGGACAAAATAAAGACATACCCGGAAAAACCGGAATTGAAGTTTTATTTCGGAGGACAAGATGAGACAGATTGCCGAGGATATCAAACAGAACTCTCTGAAACAGATCTACCTGCTCTACGGGGAAGAACGCTATCTGCGCAGACAATATCGGGAAAAGCTCCGCGCGGCTCTCTGTGCCGGGGATGACTCCATGAACGTACACTTTTTCGAGGGAAAGGATGTTCCCGTGGGCCAGATCATCGATCTGGCGGAAACCCTGCCCTTTTTCGCCGAGCGCAGGGTTATCTTTGTGACCGACAGCGGTCTCTTTAAGTCCGGCGGAGAACAGATGGCGGAATACCTGACCTCCCCTGCGGAGACCGCCTTCTTCGTCTTCATGGAAAGCGAGGTCGACAAGCGAAGCAAGCTTTTCAAAACCGTGCAATCCAGGGGCTGCGCCGCGGAATTCCCCGTGCAGGACGAAAATACCCTGAAGCGCTGGATCGCAGGGGTTCTGGCCCGGGACGGCAAGAAAATCACGGAAAACACCGCGCGTCTGATCCTCTCCAAGACCGGCGCGGACATGAATAATATCCAGACGGAGCTGGAAAAGCTGGTCTGCTACTGCATGGATCGGGAGGTCATCACCGACGACGATGTAGAGACCATCTGCACCACCCGGATCAGCAGCCGTATCTTCGATATGATTGACGCGATCGCCGATAAAAAACAAAGGGACGCGCTGGAGCTCTATTATGACCTGCTGGCCTTAAAAGAGCCTCCCATGCGCATCCTCTTTCTCATCGCACGACAGTGTAATATGCTGCTGCAGACAAAGGAGCTGAGCTCCCGCGGACACGATAACCGCTCCATCGCCGCAAAGGTGGGGATCCCGCCCTTTGCGGTATCAAAGTACCTCCGCCAGGCCTCCCGGTTTAAGGCCTCCGCCCTGCGCAATGCCGTCCGGAAATGCGTGGAGGCGGAGGAGGCGGTCAAGACCGGCCGGATGAACGACGTGATGAGCGTGGAAATCCTGATTCTGTCCGTGCTGTAGTACTTCTATTGTCAAGAACAATCGCTGCAAATCTGGAAGAATGCTCGCATTTTGGGCATTCTTCTCACACTTCCGCCGAATTTGACCGATAGCGAAGCTCCAGAAAGGCCTGCAGATTATTCCGGAACTGATAGCCGTAGTCCGGATTATTGCCCGCCAGAATATGGGGGAAACCCTGATATACCTCCATGATACTTTGCAGGTTCTCCTCCGACACCTTGATCCGGCGGATATCCCCCGAGGCCGTTCCCAGACAGAGATAGTAGTTGACCTTGTTCTTTACGCGCTCCTTCTCCGAGAAGACCCAGGCGATCTCCCGGTTTTCCAGCAGGATACAGTTCAGGTCATGGCTGAAGGTCCAGCGCCTTCCGAGCCAGACGTTTCCGATCTGCCGCGCCGCCTCGAAATCCTGATCCAGCTGCGCCTCCGTAACGCCGCCGCTCTTCGCCAGATACTGATTCACCCGCTTTCTCACAGAGTTCAACAATAGCTTCAAAAAGATCACGATCCCGATCGCCAGCATAAACAGGCCGATGCCGCTTAAAATATAATAATTGCTCGCGGGACGGGTATCCCCCGCCCCGGCCGGAAGACCGCGCAGCGCCAGCAGGGCCCCCGGCCCGTTAAACCAAAGCAGAATTCCTCCAAAGATAAGACAGATCAGGACAATAAGCCCTGTGTCAATCCAGCTCTTTACCGTCAGCTTCTTTACCATAGTCTTTTCTCCCGCAGATTCTTATTCATGACAATGGAATTCTCGCGAAGCGTGAATTCTATTATATCGCGCTGACCTCAACCCGGTCTCCCACGCGCCTCTTCGCCAGCACCATAAACTTCCCCGCCACGTCCTCCGTGTTAAAGGAAATCTCCTTGTCGCAGCCCCTCTTCTTTCCCTCGTTTGGATAGAAGAACCGCACGACGTAAGACACATAGCTGACCCGTACCTTGCCGCTGCGCACCTGGCCGGATACGGTCTCCGTCTCGATCTTCGTCAGCCGGCTGCTGTCCACGATCACCGCGCCGCCCAGATCGGAGAAGGTCGCCCAGTACCGCTCTCCCACCTTGCCGTACCGCATGGTCTCCTTGCTGCGCTCCCGGAACACCCACTCCTGCCCGGCGTTCAGGAAATCCTCCGCGAAGGCGTCCTGCTCCCCTGCGGAGGGCAGCTCCTTGCGGATACTCTTCTCCAGTCTGCCAAGAATCTTTTCCGGCTTTGACCGGCCCTTCTGGGTCGTCCAGAACACTACGGCCATCCCCTCTCCGATCAGGATCCCCAGCGGGAAATACATCGTCAAAAACGTAGAGGACGGCGCGTGCGCCAGAATGCCGATCGCCAGGAGAACGACCACGCTTCCCGCCGCCGACAGATAAGCGAGCTTTTTCGCCCTCGCCAGGCTGTCCTCGCACCAGTTCTCCACCCAGGCCTCCTGCGCTGCCAGCAGCCGCTGCATCGGACTCTGCGGCTCGGAAGCCTTCCGCTCCTTTCCCGCCTTTCCGCCGGTGAGCATCGAGATCAGCCGCGCCGCGAACAGCAGCAGGCTGAGCGCCGCCGCCAGCATCGTAACCCAGATCTCGAACTTCGTCATACCGCCGACGCTGCCGCTGTTCAGGTAATAGTATTCCGCCGCGGAGGACTGGGCGATAAGCTCATCCCCCATCTCCAGCAGAACCTTCCCGTAGGAATCCCCGAAATAGGTCTCCCGAAACCAATCCAGATCCTCTCCGGAAAACGCGTCACAATCCAGATAAAGCCCGACGATCTCGCTGTCCTCGATCGCCGCCTGAATCCGCTTTACCATCTCTTCATCCGCCCGTTCAACCGTCCCCTCCGCCAGCGCCGGAGACATATCTCTGCCGTTCCGCATCTCTACCCCGAGCTGCAGACCCCGAAGAAGACTGCTGAAACTGCCGTCCTTCTGCTCCGGCACGGTGATATAGAGGAACGCCTTGCGGCTCTCGTCATACACAAGATACCCCATGGTTTTCACGCGGCTGGGATCCCCGGAATAGTACTCCTCCTCGTAAGAAGCGACAGGATAGGACGCCTCATAGGATATGTACTTCCCCTCCGCCTGCGAAAAGCTCTCCCCCTCGGAGAGCTGTCCCGAACCCGAAATCAGCTTCCCGAACCGGGATCCCCCCGACACCAGCAGAAATACCCCCGCCGTCAGCAAAATTAATGTGACCGCCACATCCAACAATTTTTTCATATGACACCTCCGGTATTATAATAATTCCGTCAATATTTTAACATAACGCTCCCGGAAAGGGAAGGGAAAAACGAATTCACCTGACCTCCAATACACTGTCATCACTCCAACCGGACTTTAAGATCAAATTTGATGACATCCGGAATAGGATCGATGTGGAAGTGATCCACAAAAACGACATAACGGAAGCGAAAGCATCGAGCCGGATGCCAATATTCAAAATCGAAAACTTATATTTCATTCCTCGTTCCCAGCACAATTCTCTCTTCCGTCAGACTTTCCTCCGCCGTCTCTCCTTCCGCCGAAACCCTTACCCGGATTTCTCCTTCGCCTGTGCGGCGCACAAAGGCCAGCAGTCTTCCGCCGAGGGTACGGCGGCTGTTCTGGCAGTAGGGCGTCACATCCGCCAGGTTTCCGCTTTCCAGACCGGCCAGCTGACCGTCTCCTTCTACCGTTACCGTCAAGAGCTCCTCCTGACCTCTCACCCTGCGGCCCTGTCCGTCCAGCAGGCGAAGCTCCATCTGATAGAGGTAACCCGGCTCTCTGGATGCCTCCTCCCAGCTCTTCCCGGTCAGCCGATCCGGCTCCTGCCAGAGGCTGACCGATACCTTCCGGGGCGCGTCGGCGGTCTCCAAACGGCAGACGGCCGTCGGCATTCTCTTATCCGGAACGGCTTCCTGCGCCGGATTTCGGTTTTCGTCCCCGACGCCTCCGGGGCAGACTTCTCCGTATCCCTCCACCGTCAACACTCCCGGCTCCCAGCGTACCCGGAACCCGTATGCTCCGTCCAGGTTATACGCCCCGCTCAGACAGCCAATCTCCCGTCCGTTCAGGGAAAGCCGCACTTCAGGCAGATTTGTATAAATTTCTACCTGTACCTCCTCCCCCGGCTCATAATTCCAATGTCCTGCCGCAGGCTGCCACCGCTTCCCGACGCGCCGGGTCGCCAGGGCAAGCACAGGCTCCTGCACCCAAAAGGCTTTCCGCCTGTAAAATTCCGGCTTCCTGTCGCCCGCCAGGGTCAGAATCCCCGCCCCGGAGCCGTGGATCGGCCAGCCATGGGCCTCGCCCAGATAGTCGATGCCCGTCCAGAGGAATTGGCCGCTGATATAAGAATTGTTCCGCACCGCCAGCCAGGACTTGTAGCCGTGGCCGTTCTCGCTGCCCAGCAGGGGAAGGTCGGGGAACCTGGCGTGATCCTGCTCATACAAATGTTCTTTATAGTTATAACCTGCCACATCCAGCCCCGCAAGCAGCCCCGTCTCCGCCGAAAGCTCCGGGAAGGCCGCCGCCAGCGTCACCGGGCGGCTGTCGTCCTCCTGACGGACGATTTTTTCCAGCTCCCCGGCAATCGTTACCAGCCTTTCCGCGTCCGGCTTACAGGGATCGTACTGCCGCTGCGCCGCGGATTTGTTGGCGTCATTGTTTCCCGTCATCATGCCGAAGCTGGGATGACAGTAAGGATCGTTGGGATAATCGATCTCGTTCCCGATGCTCCAGAGGATGACCGAAGGATGATTCCGGTCACGCCTCACCATCGCCCGCAGATCCTCCTCATGCCACTCGGGGAAGTCCTCGAAATAACCCTGATGTCTGGGCGGATAAACGTTATGTCCGGTGGACCACTTGTTTTTCGCATTTTCCCATTCGTCAAAGGCTTCGTCCATCATCAGAAAGCCCATCCGGTCGCAGAGATCATACAATTCCGGCATATGGGGATTATGGCTGCAGCGGATCGCGTTACAGCCGCACTCTTTTAAGGCCTCCAGCCTCCTCTGCCAGACCTCGGGCTCCATGGCCGCTCCCAGCGCACCGCCGTCATGATGGACGCAGACGCCCTTCAGCTTCGTCTCCCGTCCGTTCAGGAAAAAGCCCTTTTCCGGGTCAAAAGAAAAACCGCGGATTCCTACCCGGCTCTCATCCACGAGGTAAAACTCTTCCGCTTCCCCTTCTCTCTCCGAAACTGCGTACCAGGTGCGCAGAGTGTACAGATAAGGCTGCTCTGGAGACCAGAGCCTCGCCTGCTCCAGTTCCCCCTCCAGAGTGCAGGATGCCCCCGCGCCTGCCTCTCCCTGCAGGGTCAGAACCGACTTTCCCGCCGCGTCCTCCAGAACGGTACGGATTTTTACCCTGGTCGGCTCTTCCGCCCCTGCTACCGTATGGCGCACCGAGACCCGGGCCCGACCGATTCCGCCCGCGGGATTCCCTGCTCCGGGAACGCCCTGCTTAGCCGATTCCTCCTCCGGGACAAGCCTTGCTGCCGGTTCCTTTCCTCCGGAAACACCCCCGCCTACCGATTCCTCCTCCGGGACAAGCCTCGCTGCCGGTTCCTTTCCCCCGGGAACGCCCTGCTCTGCCGGCCTCTCCTCCCCCGGGACGACCCTCTCCGTCCGAAAAACCACCCCGTACTCCGCCGGATGTACCGTCTCCTGAATCACCAGCGAAACCTTCCTCGTAATCCCGCTGCCGGTAAACCAGCGGGAATCCGCAATATCTTCATGCTTTACCTTGACGGAAATCACATTCTCCGTATCCCCAAAGGCGGCGGCATGGGTAATGTCATAAGAAAAAGTACTGTACCCGTAGGGGCGCTTCCCCAGATAATAGCTGTTGCACCATACCTGACTGTTCTTGTAGACTCCGTCAAATACCACCCGGACATTCTTCCCCCGATACTCCTCCGGCAGCAAAAAATGCACCCTGTACCAGCCGGTTCCTCCGGCCAGATAACCCGTCCCACTGGAATATTTTCTGGAAAAGGGATATTCCACCGACCAGTCGTGAGGCAGCGTAACCCGCCGCCAGACGCTGTCGTCATAGCCCTTGTACCAGGCGGTTTCCGTCGCAAGGAAGGGATATTCGCCGCTCTCCGCCTGCTCTTCCCGGCCCGACAGATTCTCCTGCCGCGCCTGACCCGACAGTTCCTGACTCTCCAGACAAAATCTCCAGTTATCCCGCAAAACGATCTGTACCTTATCCATAAAAGCTCCGTCCTTTCCCGCCTTTCGCTCTCTTGTTTCCCATGCTGCAAGCATAGCATACGCGACCTTATTTTGCAAACAACTTCTTATACGCCCCTGATGATCTTTTGCGGTATCCTCTTCTGTACGGAGCCGTGCGGCAAAATCTGCCGCCTTGCGGTTCCGACAAAAAGAAGCGGAGGAAGCGCCATGAGCAAAGTATACGGATATGTGCGGGTCAGTTCAAGAGATCAGAACGAGGAAAGGCAGATGATTGCAATGAGTGAATTGCATGTTCCAGCGGAAAATATCTTTCTGGATAAACAGTCGGGAAAAGATTTCGACCGCCCCCAATACAAGCGGCTGTTAAAGCGGCTGAAAAAGCACGACTGTCTCTATATCAAGAGTATTGACAGGCTCGGCAGAAACTACGAGGAAATTATCGAACAGTGGAGATGGATTACCAAGATCAAAAGGGCGGATATCATCGTAATCGATATGCCCTTGCTGGATACCCGGATTGGAAAGGACCTGACGGGGACTTTTCTGGCGGATATCGTGCTGCAGATACTGTCCTATGTAGCGGAAAACGAGCGCGGAAACATCCGGCAAAGACAGGCGGAAGGGATTGCGGCGGCAAAGGCGAGAGGCGTAAAATTCGGACGTCCCCCGATACCCCTGCCGGGAAATTTTCAGGATGTATATCTGCGATGGGAAGCCAGGAAGTTGACGAACGCGGAGGCGGCAAAAGAATGCGGGATGCCTGTTTCCAGCTTCCGCTACAAGGCGAAGCTTTACCGGGACGCAGGTTCTTCCCCGGATGAAGCAAGCGCATTATGACAGGCTTTTTCTCCTTGCCTGCGGGAGTGAAACGGCAAAAAAGTGTACTTTTTCAGCAGGCAGAAATTGATGTTAAAAACATATCACACATTTCTGCCTCCGTCAACTTTAAATTCCACTTTATTGCATATTGCTTTCCTGTTGAAAAAGTACACTTTTTTGCCAAATACAAGGAGAGGAATGAATTTATGACAAAAGCACGGAACGCATGTATGGAACAGGAAATACCGGACGACCTGAAGCAGTGGCTGGAGAGGTTTCGCCAGCCCTTTAACAGGATGCTTAAGGATATATACGACGACCTGTTTCAGAAAGAGTTTCAAAAAGGGCTGACAGAGGAGGATGACGTGCTCTGCTATGGAGACCCTGACCAGGGCGCCAGGTGCAGAGTACATAATCTGGTTCACGAAATCCTGAGTGCCGGAAAGTATTATGGTGGACTCGTAGGCCCCCGGGGAGGACTGGATTCCCGAAACAGAGGAAAGGGGAGAAAAGACCTCGCGATCCTCCTGCTGGAATGGGGCTATCTGCTGCAGGAAAATATGGACGGGGAGGCTGCGGAACCGTTGGAGCAGGCGTTGGAACGGTTTTTAGAAAACCATCCGTCGGGGGATGCGGATCCGAAGGATGTCATTCATCAACTTATGCAGGCATTTGCAGATGTAATGCGCAAGAATCGTATGATGCACTCTGAATTACTGCAGAATACGGACAGGATGCTTCTGCAAGGATATCTAAAGCCCGCTTATGAGCGTTTGCAGGATGATCTGGCGCGGGCGGACGGGAGTGTGAACGCCTGTGCGGAAGAACTGCTGCCCGTCATCTCGGCAAAGGTATCCGGAAAAACAGCGGAGGAGCTGCAGGAACTCAGCCGGGACGCCGCAGTGCTGAAGGTTTTGCTCCAAAACCTTCTTTACGAGTATTTTCATTCTGCGGTAGAGGGATCAGAAAACGGAAGATGCGAAGCCTGATGGAGCAAAGCGGCAGCGGATGTCGGGAGTGCATGATAAGAAAAAAGGAGGAGAGGGTATGTTTTGTAAGAAATGCGGCAGTGAGCTGCCGGAAAGCGCCGTCAACTTTTGTCCGAAATGCGGAGCCAAAATCGAAGGCGCAGCGAAAGGAAAGACAGCAAAACCGGACAGGGGTAAAAAAGCGCCTGAAAAGAGAATAAAAAAGAAGACGCTGATACTGGGAATCGCGGGAGCGGCTGTTTTGCTGTCTATCATTGTGATAGTTTGCTCCATTATGTCAACCGGGTACATTAAGTATAATTATTATGCTGATGGCACTGCATCTGTCAGAGCTGGAAACAAACAAGTAACAACTGTTACCATTCCTGCGACGGTAAAAAGGGGAGGGACAACATATCCTGTCACTGCGATCGAAGATGAAGCATTTCAGTACTGCGACAACCTGACCAGCATTGTGATTCCAGGCAGTGTGACTTCTATTGGTAATAACGCGTTTAGATACTGCAACAGCCTGACCAGCATTATAATTTCAGACGGCTTGACTTCTATTGGAAATAGTACATTTTCGCACTGCAGCGGCCTGACAAGCATTGTGATTCCGGGCAGCGTGACCTCGATCGGCGAATACGCGTTTTATGACTGCCGCAACCTGACCAGCGTTGTGATTCCCGACAGCGTGACCTCGATCGGCGAATACGCGTTTTGTGACTGCGGCAACCTGACCAGCGTTGTGATTCCGAACAATGTGACTTCTATTGGAAACGGCACGTTTTCCGGATGCAGCAGCCTAACTAGCATTGTGATTCCGAACAGTGTGACTTCTATCGGAGATGACGCTTTTGAATCCTGCTGGAGCCTGACAAGCATAAAAATTGGCGAAGTTCAGCTTTCGTCGGTGAGCGAAATATCAGATTATATAAACGGGAAATAAAAATCCTCCGGCAATAACTTCCAACTCCAGTACACCCACGACGATTTCGTGAGCGACGCCGCATGGAACAATTATTTGACTTTTGGCGACATTTCAGGCTTAAAGAGCAATCGCTAATTTGCGACAGGAGGCGGAACATGTTTTGTAAAAACTGCGGCAGTAAAATACCGGAGACCGCGAAATTCTGTAAGAACTGCGGAACAGGACGTCAGCGAACTGAACCTATCGTCGGAAACGGTTCTCGAAGGGGCGTACCGGAATCTGAAATCTCTCTCCATGCAGCCGGACGCAGACGGCTCCGTGGCGGCGATCACCTACTCCGAGGACGCGTCCTTCCCCGCGCTGGAAAGTCTGGAGTGCGGCGCGGTCCTCAAGGTTTCGGCTTCCGGAGAGAAAGGGTATTTTGACGAAAAGGATTTTCCGCAGCTTAAGAGCGTTACCATAAAGCTGGTAAACAAATCCATCGACGAGGATATCCTGATGACCTTTCTGATCTTTTCCGAGCTGTATGAGGAGGGACGCCTGGAAAGCTTTCATGTGGAAAACATCTGCACCGTCGAAGACCTGCTGGGGACATGGACGGACGACCGGAATACCCTTACCATGACCTTCGAGAAGGACGGCACGCTGCGGGTGGCGGACGCCAACAACCTGATCGGGGTAGATGTGCTGAAATATCAGGCGGCCGGCGACAATACGCTGAGTCTGTCGGCAAACCAGTCGGGGCTGCTCGGTATGATTTCCGTAAGCATGAAGTACGAGCTTTTCGGGGACAGGCTCCGGGTGGAGCTGTCGGGACAGACGTTTATACTGAACCGGAAACAGTAGAATTCACGTTTCGTGAGGATTCTGTTGTCATGAATCAGGAGAAGCAAAAAGCCATCGGGAGGCCGGTGGCTTTTTGCTATTGATAAAATTTCAAAACGAATATTTATGGAAGTGTTGAACAAAGTATGCTATACTGTTATACATAACCAGCCGGGAGAGGATGAATATGGGACTTTATTTAAACAGTATAGCTCCTTACGAAGGATATAAGGATATTGCCGGAACCAGATTTTTTGTTGATAAATCTTCTTTGATTGACGAAATCATTTCAACGGTCATGCTGGACGGGCAAAGATATCTTTGTGTTACCAGACCCCGACGTTTTGGCAAGAGCGTCATGGCAAATATGATAGGGGCTTTTTTCGGCAGAATGTCGGATGAGGAAGATGTTTTTGAGGGCCTTGAAATTGCAAAATCCAGTCATTATCGGGAGTATCTGCATAAGTATGATGTGATCTACATCGATTTCAGCCGTCTGCCCAGGGACTGTCATTGCTATGGGCAGTATATCTCCCGGATTCAGGACGGAATCAATGCGGATCTGGCGCAAAGCTATCCGGACTTGAGGCTTGCGTCCGATACGGCGGTCTGGGACAATCTGCGGATCGTGTTTGAACAGACCAGAACCCGGTTCGTTTTTGTAATGGATGAGTGGGATGCCATTTTTCATAAAAGCTTTATTTCCGGAGAAGATAAAAAGAGCTATCTTGAGTTTCTCCGGAATCTGCTGAAAGGGCAGGCTTATGTGGAGCTGGCGTATATGACAGGCATCCTGCCTATCGAAAAATATTCCGGCGGCTCCGAGATGAATATGTTTCAGGAATACGACATGGCCACCAAGGAGAAATTCAGCGAATACTTTGGCTTTCTGGATTCCGAGGTTGACCGTCTGTTTACGGTCTACCGGCAGACGACTGAAAATCCGAAAATCACGCGGGAAGATCTGGCGGAATGGTACGACGGTTATCATACTGCTTCCGGCGTCAGAATGTATAATCCCCGTTCGGTGGTCTGCTCGCTGACGGACAATCAGATCAGTAATTACTGGACCGGTTCCGGGCCTTACGATGAGATTTTTTACTATATCCGAAATAATATTGAGGATGTCCGCGACGACTTGGTTATGATGGTTTCAGGGGAGCGGATTGAAATCAAATTGCAGGGATATGCGGCGGCGGCAACGGAACTGAATACAAAGAATCAGATTTTTTCGGCAATGGTGGTGTACGGTTTGCTGACTTATGAAGCCGGAGCGGTGTTTATTCCCAACAGGGAGTTGATGGATAAATTCGATGAGCTTTTATTATCCAACGAGAGTCTGGGATATGTCTATCGTCTGGCAAAGGAGTCGGAAAGGATGCTGAAAGCCACATTGACGGGTGACACAGTGACGATGGCGGAGATCTTAAAGCTGGCTCATGACACAGAGTCTCCGATTTTTTCCTACAACAGCGAAATCGAGCTGTCAGCTGTTGTAAATCTAATATACCTTGCCGCCAGGGACAAGTACCGGGTAGAGCGTGAAGATAAGGCAGGCGAAGGGTATGTAGATTTCATTTTTTATCCTGAGCGGAAAGGCGCAGATGCTCTGATTCTGGAGTTGAAGGTAGACAGCACACCGGCGGAGGCCATTGAACAGATCAAAAGGAAAAAGTATGCCCTGCGTTTCAGAGGAAAGCTGGGAGAGACGCCCAAATATACAGGGAGGATCCTGGCGGTGGGAATCAGCTATGACAGGAGAACGAAGGTTCATTCCTGTCAGACGGAGGCGTTGTATTAATAAAAAGGGAAGCACCCATTCCAAAGGGGATGCTCTTAAATTGGGGCAAATGTCCTTACGGACACCGCCTCTCTCGTGGATCAGACGAGGGAGGCTTTTTTATGCTTATACCCCTTTGCGCATACCAACAAAATTAATTTTTTTGTCCCGAAAGAATTTTTTTCGGTCTATAGTAATAGGGAGTGAAAGACAGGAAAGAAATCTGTAGGGACAAATTGGTAAGCTACAAGGGGTAAGCGGGAAACTTACAGACAGACAAGGGGGATGTGACGTGGAGGATGCGAAAATTATTGAACTGTATATCGAGCGGTCGGAAGATGCGATTCGGGAAACGGACGCAAAATATAGCGCTTTTCTGAACCGGCTGGCGTACAATATATTGCGTGACAATTGTGACACGGAGGAAGTCGTAAACGATACCTATATGCGGGCGTGGAATGCGATCCCGCCCACCATACCGGACTGCCTGAAGCATTTTCTGTCGCGGATTACCAGAAATCTTTCCCTGAAACGGCTGGAATATCTGTCAGCGGGAAAGAGGCGAGCCCTGTTCGTGGAGCTGGATGACTGCATTCCGGACGGAAGGCAGAATGTGGAGGAAAGCTGGGAAGCGAAGGAGCTTGGCGAGATGCTCAATACGTTTTTGGATACCTTGGATCGAAAAAGCTGCGCGGTTTTCCTTGGGAGGTATTTTTACTGTTATTCCATAGGGGAGCTTGCGAAGCGGTATTCGCTGACGGCGCGCCAGGTAAAGTATCTGCTGTTGAAAACGAGAGAAAAGCTGCGCAAATTTTTGGCGCGGAAAGGGGTGGCGGTATGAATCGTGCAGAGCTGAGCAGTGAGCTTGTTTGGGCGTTTCAGTATGTGGACGACTGGTTTCTTGACATAGCGCAAGAAGAGGCAGGGATAAGGAAACAGAGAGTTTTGCGGAAGCGAGTCAGGCCTGTAGCGGCATGTATTCTGGGATTGCTTCTCCTTCTGGCGCTTCCGGTTATAGCGATTGCGGCAAATTGGTTTGGGCTGAGGGATTTGCTGCTGCCTGCGAAGAATTTTATTGGGCTGTCCGGCTTTCAGGAAAGCCCGGAGGCACAGGCTCTTGGCGAGTGGCGTGCCTTTTTGGAGGAATATGATGCGGACGGGGAGATAATAGGTCAGATCGGAAACGCGTTCACCGGACTGGAGGAGAAATATGGGGCGTACACGGTATATACGCAGGAGATGGCGGATAAGCTGGAGGAGATTGCGCAGAAATATCAGCTGAAGCTCCATACAGAAATGCTTGACATCGCCCCGGATGAGCTGGAGACTTATGTGGGCGGCAAATTCCTGGGAAAAGAAATCGATATCAGCATGGGCTATCCCTATCTGTACGAAAACGGAACGATCCACTTTGAGGGTGATGCGTTCTACTGGAAATCGGGCGAGATCGGCGGCAGGATAGGCGACAGGATAGGCTTCCAATGCCGCCGCACCGTCAAGGGAACCCTTGACGAGGTTACGTTGAGAATAGGAAATATTGACGAATATCAGGAGCTTCCTTATACCGCCGCCTGTGGAGAGACGGTGGTGCTGGCGCTCTCTGAAAGGAAGTCCCTTATCTTTGCGGATTTTGAGCAATGCTTTATTCTGCTGAATGTTCTTGGGGGCAGCGAAGAAGGCATTACGGAGGAAGTATTAAAAGAAATTGCGGACGAGATTGATTTTGCCATGCTGAAGGAAGTCAGGGCGACGGGGATGGAGTCTCAGGAAGGAACCGGTTCGGCCGGTCAGAAAGCGGAAGCCATGGGAGGGCTGTCTGGGGAAACTGATGGCACCGGTCAGAAATCGGACGCTGTGGAAGGATTATCCGGGGAAAGCGATGACGCCGGACAGAAATCGGAATCTGTGGAAGGATTATCCGGGGAAAGCAATGGTGCCGGTCAGGAGCCGGGATCAGAAGGATCGCCTGAAAATTCTGACGGCACCGGGTCTGGAGGCGCCGGGGCGCAGCCTGCCGGAGGGGCCGACGGGGAACCGTCAGGCGGCGCGGCAAATGACTGGGACGAAAATGCATTGTCCGAAATGAGGGAAAGATACCGGGCAGTTCTCTTGGAGAATGCAGAATTTGTCCAAATTATCCATCCGGAACACAGGGAGCGGGACAAAAAAATAAGGCTGGAAAATATCAGGGAGGCTGATGAGGATGGCGTAACCGTTGAGACGACTCAATTTGCAGTGGTCGATTTGGACGGAAACGGGTGCGATGAAATTGTCCTCTGGCTGCGGGCAAACGGAATTTCAGATTACGGAGTTGAAATTCTATATGATTGCGGCGGGGA
Organism: Roseburia sp.; assembly: GCA_023662875.1. Classification (GTDB taxonomy): domain Bacteria; phylum Bacillota; class Clostridia; order Lachnospirales; family Lachnospiraceae; genus Acetatifactor. The sequence goes on from JAMPIG010000005.1 coordinate 46,959, forward strand.
AATCTATGGATTCACCCTGTACTCCAGACAGTGCATGAATCTGAAGACGGACGGATTCTTTGAGGCTTCCGCAGGTGCAGGCGATACAAGCATATGCAGGCTTCAGCTGTCGGAGGGCGGATATGCCATCGAGGAAGTGCCTGGCATGGGCAGCGGGACTTTCGATCAAAAAGCGGACGTCACATGGTACGATTTGACGGAAGATAATGTAGAAAAGCAGCAAAAGCATCTTTCGCATTAGAGGGCGTAAAAAACACTTGAAATCTGCAAAAATCAATGTTATGATATTTGTATAAAAGGAAAGCACCCATTCCAAAGTGGATGCTCCTAAATTGGGGTTAGATGTCCTTACGGACACCGCCTCTCTCGTGGATCAGACGAGGGAGGCTTATTTTTTGTGCTTGTTCCTCTTATCGAGAAAGGCAAGCAACGCAATAACAAAGCTACCAAAGGCAATCAGCAGAGCTAATATACCAATGAAAATCGAAATGATTTCAAAAGCTGTCATAAACGTCACCTCCTTCCTATGTACTCCGGCAAACCGGGATAAGTTAGGAGGCTACCGCCCTGTCATGGATACTTTCCATAAACGAATTGTAACACATTTTCAATAATATGTATATAAAAATATGATCTGAAATTAAATTTTTTCAACAAGATAGGGTTCGTAAATTCTAATGCCGTTACAGATTCTCCTGCACATACATCTGCGCCCGCCGCTGGATCACCGCCGCGGCGTCCTCCGCGCTCTTCTGGCCGGAAAAGAAGCTTCCCGCCTCCTCCCGGATAATATTCAAAAGATCCCTGTCCTCAAAGGGCGCGGTCGTCACCGACTCCATATAAGCGAGCACCTGATCCAACTGCTCCCGGCTGAGGGGCGGAACATCCGCCAGTCCACCGTCCAGATACAGGCCGACGTCAAGCTCTACCCTTTCCCCGTTCTCATCCGTCACATAAACCCGCTCGGTCTGTTTTACCGCCCATTCCTCGAACACCTGTCGGTTGACCGGCAGGCTGCTCGTCATCTTCCTCTGATACTCCTCCGTCAGATAATACCTCGCAAAGTCCCAGGCTCCCGCCAGACTTTCTGACCGGGCGGACAGCGCCATACAGTTCCACCCGCGGATCACCGCGCCGGAACCTTCCCCCATGTTTTCCGCAAAGCTCCCGGGGAATCCCACAAAGGTATATTCCCCGCCCAGAAAGCCGTTTAGCCGGTAGGAAAGAGGCTCCTCGATCTCCTCCCTGTCAAAGCTCCAGATACTCAGCTCCATCAGCAGGGTCCGATCTTTCAGGTACTGTCTTTCGTACTCTCCTTCCCCTCTCTCCCCGGCGTAGCTTCCCTCCTCCGGCAGCGTACCGGCAAATCTCAGCAGCTCGATAAATTCCGGAGAGTCAAAGGCACATTTCCCGGTCTTCCGGTCAACAAAGTCATTCCCCCGGTATTCCAGCGCTTTTTCCAAAAATGCAGACTGATTCAGACCGTCCAGAAGCTGGGTTCGGGAACCCATCTCCGCCAGAATCTCCTGCATCCTCTCCATGGACCAGTCGCTTCCGTCCCCCACATTTGCCGTCCGGGCCGCCATGGTAGACAGGGTAAAGGAGGGAACCACATACCTCAGCGTTCCGTCCACGGAATAAGCCTCAAACACGTTTTCCAGAAACTTGGTCCCGGAAAGCTCCACGTCTTCCTCGATCAGCTTTCCCACATCCGCGATCAGGCCCCTTGCAATATAGCTTTCCATCGGCGGCCTCTCCCCCGTGGAAAGTCCCTCCGGTATCAGGATATCCGGCATCCTGCCCGCGGCGATCTCCAGATTCAGATCCCCGACCGAAGCGTATTCCCTGACGACAACCCTGTACTTATCGCTTTCCCGGTTATACTGAACGGCGCGGTTTTTGATTCCGCCGTTTACGATAAGCCCTCCCAGCACCACTACAGCCTTGTCCGGAATGTCCTCCGGCCTTACATACTCGAAAATCCCGCATTTCAGCTCACGTCCGTAATCCTCCTTGAAAAGCAGACAAAAACGGGTCTCATCCAGCGCCTGCAGGGAAAAAACCTCCGTAATATATCGGTCGGAATTGACGTAGTCCATTTTCAGGTCAGCCTGTTCCTTCCCTTTCTCATAGGCAAAGACCCCGTCCCGCCCGGCGTAAATCAGATCACAGTCCGCACCGGCGGCAAAAACGGTGCTGCTTAAATATACCTCCTCCAGATTCCCCGGCAGGGGAAAGGACTCTCCCAGCCTGTCCGCCGAAAGGTCATACGGTGCCAGACAGTAATCCCCGTCCGCTCCTCTGCAGAGCAACAGGCAGCTTCCCTCCTCCTTCCGAATCAGTCTTCTGCAGGTTTTCAGGGCTTTCCCCGTCTCCTCCGAAAGCGTCTCCTTCCCTGCCTCAGACAGGCTGCCGTCCTCCGCCACGATAAGCCGGTAAGCATTTTTCCCGCTTAAGAGTATCTCCAGCGAACCGTCCGCCGAGGGAAAGAGCGCCCATACGCTGAGATCCTCGCCGCCGTCTCCCCCTATGTCCGTCCGCCATAAAAGACTGCCGTCAGAGTCCCAGCAGCAAACATACTGATGCTCTTCCTCCCGATATTGGTCGGTTCGGTAATTTGCGTAAGAATACCGATATTGGCAAATTCCGTAAATTCTTCCCCCCGCTCCCGCCACAAAGTCGCTGTAACGCGCTTCTTCCCGCTCCCAGACGTCGGGATCGGGCTCCGATGCGGCCTGCGCCTCTTCTGCTCCGGCTTTCTCGTGACTTGCTCCTTCTCCGGAACCAACTTCATCGACCCCTGCTTCCGCTCCTGCGTCGGAACCGGCTCCCCCGTCCTTCTCCTCCAGGCGCTCCAGGGGAACCAGCGCCGAAGGCTTTCCTTCCCCGTCTATGGAAAACACCCCGTATCGGTGTCCGTTTTCCCAGTCGTAAGCCTTCAGGACGATAGAAATCCTGCCGTCCCGGTATGTCATGCTCTCCACTCCGATACTGTCGCTGTCATAATCCGGCCAGGACGGGATTTTCACCTCGTTGACCCGGTAAACATTTTGCTTCGCCAGCGCAGAGTTCGCGTTGCTGAAATTTCCGGAAGTCTCTTTTCCATCCGCGCCACCGGAAATGCCCGGGGAATCCGCGCCGGAAAAAGCGCCTGAACCGTCGGCAGACTGCGCTTCCTTCCCGTTTCCTGCTCCCGGATTTCCCATCTGATTCCCTTCGCTTGAGCCATCGCCGCAGGCGCACAGCCCCACCGCCAGCGCAAACGCAAGTCCGGCTCCGAGTATTTTTTTCCACCGCAAATTTCCCATGTACGATTCTCCTTTTTGTTCAGCTCACCGCCAACAAAGCCCGCCCATTACGGGCGGGCGGCTGTCACACTTTTATGTATTTCTTTCCCTCAAAGAAGCGATCCACCTCTTTTTTGATCTCTTCCGGCGCAAGACTCTTGGTTAAATAGCCCTGCGGCTTTAAGGCGATAACTTTTTCAACGCTCTCCCGGTCTACCCTGCTGGTCAGGAAGAAGACCGGAACATCCTTATATTCTTTCTCAGCGCGGATCATCTCCAGTACCTGATCGCCTCTGCAGACAGGCATCTCATAATCCAACAGGATCAGATCCGGCTTGCTCAAAGCGATACTGCGGAAAGCGGACATACCGGACAAAGCCGTCATCACTTCGTAGTCGCTGTTGAACAGCTTCTGCATCACCTGCAGCATAAACTCCGAATCGTCCACCACAAGCAGCTTCTTCTTCGCTTTTACGGCGGCCTTTTCCTCCTCGTTATGCTTCAGATAGGACTCTACCTTTTCCATGGCGTTTTCCGTAATGATCGAAGCGTTGTCCTCGTCCATGCATACATCTGTTGTCGTCATGCAGTAAGCGAAATATCCGCTCCCCGTATCGAACAGGAGGCTGAACTGCGGGCTGTTTTTCTCAAATATTTTCTGAAATTGATCGTAAGTCAACAACTGCTCCGTCTGAACCTCCGTATTCCAAAGGGACGGAAAGTGCTCCTTGATCCGGCCTATGAACTGCCTCGCCGTATATCTTGTGGCATTCATCATCATGGCGTTGATGGCCTTCGCCTCCATATCGATGACGCTTCCCATGGTGCTGACAATCAGCTTTTCCTCAAAAATCAGGAAAAATTCCCATCTCTTTTTGTCCTTCGACTGATAAATCAGGCGGTAATAAATGCCCTCCCCGAACTTTTCTCCGCCGTAGCAGTTGCTGACCATATGCGGCTTTAACCGGAACATATTATACAACTGATCGGCGATGGCCTGCCCCATGACTGCCTGCTCTTCCTCCGGCATCAAGTTTTCCCACTGCTTCAGGGGCTCACCGCTTATAATCGCCCGATCTTCGATCAGGGTATGTCCCACCAGCCACCCCGTACATACGCCGATAAAGTGCTCCATGGCGTCGTCCGAGTAACGGGTCTGCTCCAACTCCTTCTCCAGGGCCGGAAGAGTCGTCTCCCGGAAATTTTTATGGATACGCTTATGCATTTCGCGTCCCTCATACTGGACGGACTCCATGTACTCCTCCTCGTTCAGGAAATGCTGCAGCGTATGATCCTTAAAATATTTTACCGCCTCCCGGCAGACCCACTGACTTTTCAGCTTCTGCTTCTCGAAAACGAGCAGCTTATTCAGAATACGAAACAGCTTTTTATGCTCATTGTCAAGAACCTCCACTCCCAGCTCATACTGCGTCTGCCACGATAACTGCTTTCCCATGTACCAACCTCCAGCCTGCCGATATTGATGTTTCAAACTCTATTATAGCCCTTGGATAATAAAATCTGCCTTTTGATTTTATTATAGCCCCTGGATAATAAAATCTGCCTTTTGATTTTATTATAGCCCCTGGATAATAAAATCTGCCTTTTGATTTTATTATAGCAAATTTTTCCCGGTTACTCAACGAAAACTTTCCAAACCGCAGGCTTTACACTCTGTAAAATGACTATTATAATGTAAGATATCAACAAACAAGCAATCAGATCGGCAAAACGGAGGTAAATATATGGGCAATCCGGAATTATGCATTTTATTGGATTCCATTCTCGCGCTGCTTGAAACCGACAACACAGAAAAGGCAAAGGAAGTGATTAAAAACGGCATTAAACGAATTGACCGGGGAATGACTTCCAGCAGCACAGACACAGAAAAGCAATAAATACAGCCTTCCGGACGCACATCGCTCAGTTTTGATATGCTTCATTCACATAAAGCTGCACTCGGTTTTGTATAACCTTTGCCACATCCTCTGCTCCCTTCTGCCCGCTGTAATAGCCGGACGCCTCTTCGTTGATAATCCGGATGATCTCATTTCCTTCCGCAGCGGCGTAGGGCTTCGCTTCGGGGATCAGCCGCAGCATGGTATTGACGTCCTCCCAGGTCAGGGCATGATACTGAAAGGTTGTTCCGTCCTCATAAATCAATTCCGGAAATTTTTTGCTGTCCGTCTGCCCGTCTGACGCGATGACTGCCTCCACCTTCTGATTCAGCAGCCTTTTCAGGGTCGGGAAGCTGACGCTGAAGAAGCTGTCTGACATATAGTAGGATTCATTTTTCTCCTGCGACAGAAATCCCTCGATAAATTTCCAGGCTCCCTCCTTATGCTCCGACAGGCTGGCAATCGCATAAGCGTCGTCGGTAAACAGAATATGTCCGCCCTGGCCCTCCGGCGTAGGAAAGCCGATGCAGGAAGCATCTTCCCCAAACATCCCCTGATATACCTGAAGCGCCTTTAATTCATCCAGCTCCGCTATGGCATACAGCACTTCCCCGCTTTTGATTTTGGCGGGCAGGGAAAGCTCCTCCTTCCCGCTTTCCGGGGAATCCGGAAAACGGGAGACGTACTCCAGCACTCTTCGGAAGCTTTCCGACTCGAACTTACAGACGCCCGTCTCCCAGTCGATGAAGGTATCCTCATTGAACATCATAATATATTGCATCATTTCTTCTCTTGTTATCCCGTCAAAGGCCTTCGCACCCGGATAGCGGTCTCCGGACGCAATCAGCCCGTCCAGGGTCAGACCCGCTTTGTTTTCCGGCTGCGATCCGTTTCCGACCACCGTGCGGAGGGTAAAAGACGCCGGAATGCCTGTCAATTTGCCGTCAAAAGTGTATACCTTCAGGATGCCGTCTACGAAGTCAGTGCTGTCGAACAGCTCAGACCGGTTCACATAGGGCATCAGATCCTCAAAAAATCCCCGAGAAGCCAGCTTTTGCACATCGATGCCGGACAAATCCACCAGATCCACAGGTTTCCTCGTCAGCACGGCGTTGTACAGATCTGTCAGGGATTCGTAGCTTTTCACGTCAAGATGGTACTGGCTGTTGCCGCGGTTGAACTTTACCGCCATTGCCGCCAGCCTGCTTTCCCCGCCCACGGTGGCAAGCGTCAGGGTTTCCCGCCGGGGGGCCTGGTCCGCTTTCACTTCGGCCAATGCCACAATCGACCGATCCTCATTGTCCCAGTCTTCCACCGTGGCATAGATCCGTCCGTCCGCCTGCAGATACAGGTTTGTGACATAATATCCGTTAATATCGCTGTCCATCCAGACAAAAAGCTCCTCTCCCAGAGAGCCGCTTCCCCTGGCTCCGGCAAGGTTATACCCGTAGACAGCCCTGTCATCATACATCAGGAAATCATACTGAGCGCCTCTAATTCTGTTTTCTCCCTGTTCGGCAGGATTCCCGGCCTCCCCGACAGCTCTATTTTCCCCCTGTTCGGCAGGAACTCCACCCTCCCCGACAGCCCCGTTTCCATCCCGTGTCCCGGCGCAGAATCCGCTTAAGCCCGGAAGATCCGCTGCGACCTCCTGCAGCGCAGCGCCCGCGAAATCAATTTCCGCCAGGGTGTAGCGCTTCTCTCCTCCCGGCACATTCGTGTTCTCTCTGCAAAAACAGATATAGTATTTGCCGTCGGCACCGTCGCAGGCTCCTTTTACCTGTATCTCAGCCCGATCCCCCGAAGGGTTGCAGCCGACCGCGCCGTGATACTCCCCGTCGCCGTTATACAGTAAGATCTCCCCGCTGTCCGTAAAAACATAAAGCCGCCCCTGTCCGTCCACAGTCAGTCTGTCCGGCGAATCGTCTTTTCCCAGCCGCTCCGTAATATCTTCGGAAAACAGGCAGTTCCCCTCTCTGTCAAACCGGCACAGATACCGATTCAGCCGGCTGTAATCCTTCGGATAGACATTCGCAATCAGATACAGGCTTCCATCCTGCGCAAAAGACCAGACGCTCACATCCCAGTTGCCGCCGCCCTCGGGCCAGCCGATCGGGACGCGCTCCAGCTTCTGATCCGACAAGGAATAACGGCAGATTGTTTTTGCGCCTTCCGCAAAATCTCCTCTCTGGGACACATAGCAAAAAGACTCCCCCACAGGCTGCATACGCCCGTAATCCGCATACTCGTCCCCCACAGTGATTACCTCCGGCACATAGGCCCACTCCAGCTCCGACGCCGCGCCGGACACATTGCCCGCGCCCGCGTCTTCCTGTTTATTACCGGCCCCGCCGGATGTGCCTTCCTCCCTGCCGCATGCCGCCAAAAGCAGGGAGATACAGAGAGCCAGACAACACACAAGACGGGCCGAAACCGCTTTCCTGTTTTTTTCATGATAGAATACCTCTTTTCCTTCGTTTTCGTTTCTAAACGCATTTCTCCTGCGCCAAGAGAGCTTACCGCGCTGCGCAACGCTTTTCCTCTTTTCGAAAACGATTCTACCACCGAAAAAAAAGAAGTACTGTTCCTTGACAGAATCAGCCCATATTTTTGTAAAAATCAGACGCTATCTCCTTCCTGACAATCCGCTGCAAATTCCGCCTCCGCCATATACAGGAGCAGCCTGACGCTGAAGATTCCCCCCTTTGCCTGTATGTCCATACTTCCGTTGCGGGACTCTACGATCCGCTCCACATTTTTCAGCCCGATACCGTGAGACTCCTTCCCGCTTTTTGTCGTCAAAAAGACCCTTCCGCCATCCCCCTCCTGCCTCTTTGAAATAGCCCCTTCCGGGAAGCTGTTTTCTACCTGAAGCCTCAAGACCCCTTTCTCCAGCCTGACGCAGACATTCAGATATTTCTCCTCTGTCTGCCTCGCCGCTTCTATGGCGTTTTCCAACAAATTCCCGATCAGGACATTCAGGTCGAAGGAATACTTAAGCCTCTCCGGGAGAAGCACCTTTATCTGAACCGTCCCCATCTCCTCCCTTGCCTTTCGCAGCATATAATTCAGGACGCTGTCAATCTCCGCGTTTCCGGAGGACACAAGCTCATTGGGGTTATCGAGGAACTCTTCCATATGCCCGATATAATTCAGGATCTCCGCCGCGCCATATCTGCCTGCCAGCAGCTTCAGCTCATTCATGTGATGCTTCAGATCGTGCCGCAGCGCTTTTCCCTTCTCTTCGCTTTGCCGGATTACCTCAAGCTGATTTGCGTAAATCTGTACCTGCTCCTTAAGCATCTCTTCCTCATATTTCCGTGAGACAGAGCAGAGCAGCTGATTATACAGACAAAGCATAAAAAAGTTGATGGCAAGCAGCCCCAGCGAGACTGCAATCAGAACCGTTTTCTCACAGGCCTCCGAATAAATCAGGACACAGACGAGGGCGATGCTGCAAAGCGGAATCAAAATCAGGGAAGCATTCTGCGGTTCTTCCGCGCTTTTCCGCGCCGTAACGATTTTGTCCGCCGCCAGCAGACAGACCAAAAACAAAAAGACGGACGCAATTTCATAAATCTGGCTAAATCCCTGCCCGTCCTCATACCGTACAAACAGCAATATCCCCGCCACGTCGCAGCCCATGCTGACCAGGCAAATCGTACCTGTCGCAAAAAGGGCCGTTTTCGCCGACCTGACATACAGGCCCGCGATTCCGCCAATCCCTATGATATTACATGCGATATTGATCCATGCCGTGTGAAAGCTCCAGAACAGCGCCATATTAACGGCAAAGAAACAGGCCGCCGCCCAGAATACCCTTCTTTTCTTCCGCGCCGTCTCTCCCGAAAGGATTCCGGCAAATCTGCAGATCAGACAGATACGCAAAAGATCGGTTACTGCGGAAACCGTAAAATCAAACATCGTCATCCATCCCTCAATAATTTTTCCCTGACCTGCCTGTGGTAGGGTTTGCTGATCGTCAGGGTCACACCGTTGATCAGCTCCACGCTTTCGTATGCGTACCGGAAAATGTACCCCTGATTGACGATATACGACTGATGAATCAGAATGAAATCACCCGGAAGCCTTTCCGCGGCCTCTTTCAGACGTCCGTATATTTCGTAACTGCCTTTCAGGGTCACAATCCTGATTTTTCTCCCCCTGCTCTCTAAATACACGATATCCCCCACGGCAATATAGTAGTAGTCCCTTCCCTGCCGAAATTCAAACCGTTCCCCTCGCTTCTCGATCATTTTGACCGCCAGATCCATCGCGCGGACAACCTGTTCCCGGGAAATCGGTTTTACCAGGAAATCCACAGGCTGCGTCCGAAACAGGCGCAGGGCATAGGAGGTTTTTCCGGAGATATAGATGATCTGCAGCCTCACATTATCCAACACGTTCCTGATATAGCTGCCGACCTCTATCCCCGTCATCTGCAGCAGCTCGATATCCAGAAAAAGAATATCCAGATGGTTTTCCTGTTCTAGATACTCCTTCAGATATTCTCCTGTATACCAGACCAGGACTTCGACCTGAAACGACCTCTCCTCTGCGTAATCCAACAGCATATCCTCTATCGATGCGCAGATATTTTTCCCGTCGTCACATATTCCTATCTTGTACATGCCGCACTCCCGTTACTTTTTTTCTCTTTACAATACCTCCTGTCTGTTTCCTTTTTGTATCCTTTATCTCTGTTTTTATTTCCGAAATTCCAACAGCTTTATTCTCCAGAAAAATAACTACCCCTTTAGCCACAAAAAATCCGGGATACAGGAGCTCGCCCCCGTTCCCGGATTTTATTTCTATCCTTCCCGTCATGCCGCCCGCGGCGGCACAAACCAATCCTACAGAATCTGCCAATTCCGTTATCCCTTCACCGCTCCGCCGGTAACGCCTTCCACATAATACTTCTGCAGGCACATGAAGAGAATCGTGATCGGCACCGCAATCAGTACGCCGCCTGCACAGAATCTGGTAAAGTACCCCTGATAATCGGCGGTCTTTACCCAGTTGTACAGCGCCACGGCCACATTGTAGCTGTCGCTGGTTCCGAACGCGACGTAAGACGCAAAAATGTAATCGCACCAGGGCGCCATAAAGGCGGTCAGCGCCGTATAGATGATAATCGGCTTCGCCAGCGGGACGATCTGGGTAAAGAAAATTCTGGCCCGGGAAGCGCCGTCGATCCTGGCCGCCTCGTCCAGGGTCTTCGGGATCGTATCCATAAAGCCCTTACATACATAATATCCCATACCGGAGCTCGCCACGCCGATCAGAATCAGGCCGGGGATTGCGCCGCTCTGTGTCAACCCCACCTGCTTCAGCAGGAAATACAGGCAGATCATGGTCAGGAATCCGGGGAACATCCCCAGGATCAGACAGATTCTCATCCAGAGTGCTCTCAGCTTAAAGCGCATACGGGAGAGCGTATAGCTTACCATAAGCACCATACAGGTCTGCCCAATGGAAATGAAGGTCGCGATAATCAGCGTATTTCCGTACCAGCGGAAGAACTTGCTCTCGCCGGAGAACAGCCACGCGTAGGAGTCCAGGGAAAAGGTCTTGGGAACCAGATAGTCCACCATACCGCCAAACTCCAGATTAAAGGAACGAAAGCTCTGCAGAACGATGCAGACAAACGGGATCAGCCAGATAACGCTGATCAGGATCAGAACGGCATACGCGATTCCGTTCTTCAAGGCTCTGTGCTGTTTGTGCACTTTCTCTTTCTTTGCCATTATTGGAATCCCTCCTCATCCTTAACCGACGGCAGTAAGCCGTACGCAACCAGTGATGTGACCGCCATTACCACGAATACCATAATACCGATCACGGCAGCCATAGCGTAGTTCGTCTCGTTGATCGTCATCTTATACAGCCAGGTTACCAGCAGATCCGTGGAGCCCGCGCTTCCCGTCAGCGACATGGACTGAGGGCCGCCTCCGGACAGCAGGTAGATAATGTTAAAGTTGTTGATGTTTCCGGTAAACTGCGTCAACAGATAGGGGCCTGTGACGAACAGCATATAGGGCAGGGTAATCTTGCGGAACATCTGCCAGCCGTTCGCGCCGTCGATCCGGGCGCTCTCGTACAGATCCTCGGGGATATTCATCAGGATACCCGTGACGATCAGCATCAGATACGGGATACCCACCCAGCAGTTGATCACGATGATGGTAATCCGCGCCAGCGTGGGATTCGTCCAGAACGGGATGTAGTCCGATATAATCCCCCACTTCATCAGATAGGAGTTAATCAGGCCGTCGTTGGCAAACATCTTGGAAACGTAAAGCAGGGATACGAACTGCGGGATCGCGATCGTCATAACCAGAATCGTTCTCCACAGCTTTTTAAACTTAATACCCTTTTTATTGATCAGAATTGCAACGCCCATCCCCAGGAAATAGTTCAGGAAGGTTGCAAAGAATGCCCAAACCAAGGTCCAGCCCAATACCCGAAAGAAGGTTCCGCCGAAGCCGGCCGTACCGAAGGACAACAGATTCTTAAAGTTCTGCAGTCCTACCCATGTAAAAAGCTTTGCCGGTGCCTGGTGGCTGTAATCATAATTCGTGAACGCCACAAAAATCATAAACAGGATCGGCAGGATCATGAAGATAAAAATGCCGAGGGTGGGGAGCGCCAGCATGGTCACATGGAATTTGGAGTCCAGAAGCTGGTAAAGATCCTCCTTCACGGAAGGAACTGCTTTCCCTTCCCGAAGACTCTGTTCCTCCCTGCGGTTTTCCTGTATGTTCTTGCACCAGAGCAGAAGGAAGAAGAAGGTAAAGATAATACTCAGGAGACTCCAGAGAAGAATCAGAAAGCTGTTGTCCCCATACACGGTTACAAAAGTGGCGGGATCCATATGCGTCTCTACCGTGCCGAGAGTCGAAAACTTCGCCAGATATCCCGCGCCGAAGCTGATCATGTACCAGAGATACACAATCTCAACCGCAAGGAAGCCGACGCCCCTCGCGTAATATTTTCTCATAAGAGGGCCGAAGCCCATAATCAGATAGGAAACCCTTGTCTTCCAGTCCCCCTCTTTAAAGGTAATGCCGATTTCTTTGATCTCTTTGCCGAGCCGCCTGAAAAATTCCGATGCTTTTTTCATAGTACCTCCAAATCTGCGATGCCACAGTGGGCAGAATAAAAAAAGTCTGATTTAGCAGCAAGGCGGAGGAGGGGAAGTTCTCCTCTCCTCCGCCCGCAGACGGCGCAAAAGCGCCGATTTCGCACACTTCCAATCATGCCGCCCGCGGCGGCACAAACAATCCGTGTGAAGAATGCCTTCTCAAAGAGGTGGGCTACGCCCCTCTTGACCGCTTAGAATTTCTTTACACACTTATTGCGCGTTAGCGTAAGAAATACAGTCGTTCTGGAACTGCTCCAGGATTGCCTTCAGATCATCGTCGGAAGTACTGGTCGAAATATTTCCGGAGATGATATCGTCAGCGAGGGAGGTTGCGCGCGACCAATATCCGTCGGGGTACTGTCCCTGAGGAATCGTGAACGCGAGCTGAGCCGCCAGAGCGGAAAGGGCCGGATTGGACTGTACAGCCTCGTCCGCCTGAGCGGTCAGGTTGGAGGGACCCCATCCATTCGAATTAAATCTCGCCAGCTGAGCGTCCGCAGCGGTCAGGTACTGCGCCAGATCCAGACATACGCGAAGCTTTCCAGCCTCGGTCTGGGGCTTAACGCCGAGCAGCTTGAAGCCGCCGAAACCGCTGAGCTGATATTCCTTGCCGTCGCAGCCGGTGAACACGGGCAGCTTTACGCAGGCATAATTCTCACCCAGCATTTCCTGCATAACGCCGACGTTCCAGGTACCCGTTACGATCGCGCCCACATTGGTCGCCGCGCCGGCGTCGGAACCGTTCTGGAAGGACTTGGAGGACGCCAGCTCGATCATCTCCTTCAGCGCTACCAGACCCTGATCGGAAGCATAATCGATGTTGCAGTTTACGAACTGGCTGTCGTCGTTTGTGTCATAGGTCAGCTGGCAGCCGGTTGCGAAGAAGAACGCGGTCTGATACCAGCCGGAGTTAATCTCAAAGTAGAAATTCTTTCCCGCCGCCTCGCAGGCCGCCGCAACGCCCTCGAGAGTCGTGGGATCCGTTACCACGCTGCTGTCATAGTACAGGAAATATCCGTTGTCGGACGTCATCGGGAACGCGTAAACGGTCTCGCCGACCTTGGACGCTCCTACCGCGCCGCCGTCGTTCTGCTCGGCAACCCAGGTATCATATCCAGTTCCGGAGACCTGCTGCAGAGCGCCCGCCGCTACCAGACGAGCCATCTGATCCTGCGCAAAGCTGTAAAGATCCGCGCCGCCTGCCACGTCCGTCAGCATGTTCTTCGCCGCGTCGCCTTCGCCTACCGCCTCGACGGTCACTGTGTAATCATAACCTTTTTCCTGCAGGAAGCCCTCCGCCAGCTGCTTGGTCAGGTCGGTCACCTCGTTCGCCACCCAGATGGTAATGTTTCCGGAGCCGTAATCAAACTCATCCGTGCCGGGAGTCTCCTGTCCGCCCTGGCTCTCCTGGCCTCCGGGCGTGGAATCGGGCGTGCTGCTGCCGGGCGTATTGCCGTCGGAACCGCAACCGGTCATCGACGCAACCGCCATCGCCGCTACAAGTAAAGCTGCTAATACTTTCCTTTTCATATTTATCCTCCTACCTTTTTTTGCGAATATTTCGATTTGTTTCGCATGATTTGATACTAACATAGGAATTCTGTTCCGTCAATACATTTTTTATGCAGTTTACACAAAAAAAAAAAAATGTCTTCTCTTTTTTGTGTATTTTTATTATTTTATCGAATTATTTCGTTTGGAGGTTTCGAAACTAATCGGGCGGCTGATTTCGTCCAGGACTATCGTAAAATCAATGAGATATGCCTCTTTTGAATCTTTTCGCTGAAATAAGTTTAGTAATCCTTCACTCTTTTCCCTGTATTTCTTCCTTTTCGGGGCATCTGGAAATCGAAAGTTCTCCGGTTTCTTTGTGGAAGGTGATGAAATTACGGGCCGACAGCAGTTTAACCGCCGTCGGCCCGTGAAATCCGATCTTTTCGATTTATAGAGGATCCAGCGTCTCCTGAATCGCCCTCATCAGCTCCTCATAAGTCTCAAAGGACGGTAAATCTGGATTGTCCTTCCTGATCTGCTCCGTACTCTGAAAAAGGAACCCCGCCTTGCCCGCCCGGATCATCGCCAGATCGTTATAGCTATCCCCTGCGGCGATGGTCTGAAAACCGATGGACTGCAGAGCCTTTACCGTGCTCAGCTTTGAATTTTCAATCCGCATCCGATAGCCCGTAATCTCTCCGCTCTCCGCCGTCTCCAGGGAATTGCAGAAGATCGTAGGCCAGCCCAGTTTCCTCATCAGAGGCGAGGCAAACTCCGTAAACGTATCGCTGATAATGATGACCTGGCAGAAGCTGCGCAGTTCATCCAGAAACTCCCTTGCCCCGGGGAGGGGATCGATCGTCGCAATCGTCGCCTGAATCTGCCGCAGTCCCAGCCCGTTCGCCTTTAAAACATCCAGCCTCTGCCGCATCAGCTTATCATAATCCGGCTCATCCCGGGTTGTCCGTCTCAGCTCCGGAATCCCGCTGGCTTCCGCGAAAGCGATCCAGATCTCCGGTACGAGCACGCCCTCCAGATCCAAACATACAATATCCATACTTGTCCCCCTTATACGCTCAAGTCCTACTTCCCGTTCGGCAGCCTTCTCAGCTGTTCGTCCAGCTGGTCGAGCGCCGCCTTCGGCACGTTGGCAAAGCCCAGCGCATCCCGCAGCTTCATATTCTTTGCCAGCGCCGCCAGCTCCTCCGGCTGCTCTTCCGTTCCGCCGGGCACCCGCTGCCTTGCCGCCTGCAGGAGAGGCTCCAGAACCGCCCTGGCCCCCGCGTCCGCCATCAGCTTGCCCATGGTACAGTCGATCGACAGGAAGTCGTCCTGGTCTCCGTTGATCCTCGCCTTACAGGCGGGCTCCTCCAGACCCTCCGGCCCGAAATCTCCCATGACGTCCCTGAGCCACCCTACGCTGTCCTCCACCCAGCGGGGAATCCGGTCGCACATCTCCGTCTCCTTCCCCTGAACCGAGCTGTCGCAGGTTGAAAAGCCGTGAGGGCCGTAGGCGTAAATATGGCTTTCAAAGGAAACTCCGTTCCGGCTTAAAGCCGACAGGAATTCCAGACTGTTGTCGATCGGCACGACGTTGTCCGTCCTGGACGCAAACAGAAAGCAGGGCGGCGTCTTCTCGTCCACCTGCCCGATCAGCCCGGGAGCCGACTTATTACAGCCCTTTACATCCTCGTTCAGCACCGCGTAGCCCAGGATCGCCGCCGCGGGGCGGATCCTTCCCATCGTCGCGGCGGCCGCCGCCAGATGCCCTCCCGCGGAAAAGCCGATCACCGCAATTTTTTTCGGATACAGTTTCCATTCCTCCGCCTTGCCCGTAATCATCTCCATCGCCTGCTCATAGTCCTCCAGCGGCTGGGGCCAGACAGCGTCCTGCTTCACCGAGTAGCGCAGGATAAACACCTGATAGCCCGCCTTCAGATAAGGAAAAGCCACCGGATCCGCCTCCCTGTCCGAGCACATTTGGTAGCCGCCCCCGGGCAGAACCAGAATCGCCGGTCTCCTGTCGATATTGTGAAATTCCCCGCCGACCTCCTGCAAATAGGCTGTCAGGGTTACGCCCCTATCCTCGTTTAACGTAATAAATTCTCTCTGCATACTTACCTCCTGTTCCGGCAGCTTGCGCTGCTCATGGAAGAATGCCCGCCCAAAGAGGTGGGCTACGCCCCCTCTTGGCATTCTTCTGTGTGTAACTTAGATTTTCTAAGCCAGTGTACTTTACTGGCTTAGAAAATCTTTACACACTTTTACCGCCTGGAAAATCTTTGTTCACACGCCTGCGCGATATCCTCGCGCATCGCGATCACCGCCGCCCTCGCGGCGTCCGCATACCCCTCGCCGCCGTACTCCGCATACTGCTCCTGCTGGTAGGCAGCGATAATTCCTCTGGAAGAATTAATGATAGCGCCCAGTCCGTCCTCGTGAAAAAAATGCGCCAGATCCGCGCCCTTTCCGCCCTGGGCTCCGTAGCCCGGAACCAGGATAAAGGTCTTCGGCATGAGCTTCCGCAGAATCCTTCCCTGCTCCGGATAGGTTGCGCCGACC
This sequence comes from Roseburia sp., assembly GCA_023662875.1. Taxonomy (GTDB): domain Bacteria; phylum Bacillota; class Clostridia; order Lachnospirales; family Lachnospiraceae; genus Acetatifactor. Next base: position 63,344 of record JAMPIG010000005.1, read on the forward strand.
ACCGCTCCGACAAAGCTGTAATCGCCCTCCTCCGGCATACACTCCTGCCCCCAGGCCGCTACCTGCTCTCCCACCAGCTCATAAATCGGTCTCCCGTCCACAAGCCGATCCTGCAGCTCGCCGCTGCTGGGATTGGAGGTCTTTACCAGGACAAATATGCCCTTTTTCTCCTCCCGGCAGACCTTCAAAAAGGGCTTTACACCGTCGGAGCCAAGGTAAGGGTTCACCGTGGCAAAGTCCTCGTTAAAGCCGTAGAGCAATCGGCTTCCTACCTGTACCTTCCCCAGATGCCCCACCGCGTAAGCCTCGGAGGTAGAACCGATATCGCCACGCTTGATATCCCCGATCACGACCAGCCCCTTCTCCTTACAGTAGTCCACCGTCTTCTGGAAGACCGCCATCCCCGGAAGGCCGAACTGCTCATACATGGCGATCTGGGGCTTTACCGCCGGTATCAGGTCGCAGACCGCGTCCACAATCCCCCGGTTAAACCGCCAGACTGCCTCCGCCGCCCCCTCCAGCGTCTCCCCATACTCCGCGAAAGCCGCCCTTCGGATATGCTCCGGCACATATTTCAACATCGGATCCAGCCCCACCACAATCGGGGCGTTCGTCCGCCGGATCCCGGAAATCAGTTTCTGAATCATCGCGCCTCCTTCTTATTTCGTCATCATACGTTTCCCGCCATGCCGCCAGTAGCGGCATAAACCAATCTCCCGGAATCTGTTGATTCCGGGAAGAATCGCTTTCTTTACACTAGCGTGTAGATAAAAAGTCATACTCCCGGCGCGCCTCCTCGTCGTCGGGGTAATTCTTCAGATAATTGCCCAGCAGCACATACGCCTGCTCGTAATTTCCCAGATGCTCGTAGGCCACAATCTCATTGAAGGACAGGCTCTGCAGGATTCCGCTGTTTTCCAGCTTCATCCCCGCCTGAAAGGCCTCCAGCGCCTTCTGATACTCCCCCCTCGTCATCTCGCATAAGCCCAGCTGGTTATAGATTTCCGCGTTTCCGTCATACTTCCCCAGGTAGCTGTTGTAGACGCTGACCGCGTAATTGTAATCTCCCGTCGCCTCGTAAGAGCGGCCCAGATAGAGATAGCTTTCCGCCCCGCCCTTCTCCCGGGCCTCCTCCAGCGCCAGATAGGCCTTCTGGTATTCCCCCAGACAGTAATAAATCCGCCCGGTCACATAAGCGTCCATGCCCTTATCTCCAGAGGCGAGCGCCGTCTCCAGATAATCCCGTCCGTCCGCCGAATATCCGAAATCCGCCAGCACCTCATAGATGCGGATCAGCCTGTCGTAATTCTTCGGCTCCATGGAAATCGCCCTGTCAAAATCCGTCAGGGCCTCCTCCTCGCTGCCAAGGCTCATCCGCACATTCCCCCGCAGGAAATAAGCCTCCGTCTCTTCAGGCCGCAGATCCAGAATCGCGTCGTATGTGCTCTCCGCCTCGCCAAACTGCCCGTTCTTGGTATAGGCCGCCGCCAGATAATAATTTGTGTCAAAATCCACTTCCTGGAGAAAGCCGTTGCTGCCCGCGAGCGACTCCAGAAAGCATTCCACCGCCCGATCGTACTCTGTAAGCCCCATATACGCGATTCCCCGGGAGCGGTCGATCAGCCGCTGGTTTTCCCCGGCTTCCTCGGCAGCCTCCAGCTCCTCCAGCGCCCCCTGGTAATCCAGGGCCTGTATCCTCTGCGCGGCCCCGGCAAGCTTTTCTCCTTCCGCCCCGCAGCCGGTAAGCGCCCCTGCCAACGCAAAGGCCGCTATCCCCGCCATAAGCCTGTACCACCCGCACGCTTCCGCGAAACGTCCGAACCTCATCCTGTCTTTCTTCCGGTGCATACCGTCTCCTCTGCCGCAAATCTTTTCCTGCCTGCGCCGCCAATTTCTCCTGTGACACCGACCTTCCCTATCGCTTCTCTTCCAGCTTTCCCGCGCGGCCTGCTGCCGACTCTTCCCAGGTTCTTTCGCGACCCGGTTCTCCTTAATTCTCAGCCCTCGGGAAGCTGGGAGGTGCAGTGCGGGCATCTGGTCGCGTCGATCGCGATCTCGCTCTTACAGTAGGGACACTTCTTCGTCGTCGGCGCTGCAGGTGCCTCCTCCTTCTTCGGGGCAAGCTTCTCACTGACCTTATTCAGAAGCTTTACCAGACAGAAGATCACCAGCGCCGTAATCAGGAAATTGATCACAGCCGTGATAAAGTTTCCGTAATTCAGTAACGGCGCGTTTTCGCCGCTTCCCAGGGCGACGCTCAGATAGCTGAAATCCGTTCCGCCGAAAATTCCCAGAATCGGCGTCAAAATATCCTGGTTCAGGGACGTCACGATCGCCGTGAAAGCTCCGCCGACGATCACGCCGACCGCCATATCCATCACATTTCCCCTCATGATAAACTTCCTGAATTCCGCGATAAAGCCTTTGTCCTTCTTCATAATTCCTTTGTCCTTTCCGGCGGATTTATCCCGCTCTGTCTGTATTTTGCGTTGACTCCTGTGCCGCCCGTCCGTATTCTGCGGCTGCGACAGCTTCCTCCCGGCCTCTTTCGTCCGCCGCCTCCCTCTATAGTAGCATAAATACCCCGCCTGTACAAGAAAAAGCGAGACGTAAGAACTCATTGATTTGAGTCGTCACGACAAAAAGTAACCAGCAAGTTCAGGGAGCGGGGATCGTTCGACGAAACGCATACCACTTCCCAGCCCTCTTCCGCCATTTCATTCATCAACGCCTCTGCTTTTTCATGCTTTCTATCCCAAGCCACCTCAAGAATTTTATATTTTTTCATTTATGTTCCTCCCTCCAAATTTTTACATCATGCTATTCCGCGTTCGGACGCACCGTGATCCCGTTGACGACGACCCCGCCGTCCAGCCGGATGACAAGGCAATCCAGTCCGTCGATTTTGCGGGTCTCAATCAGATCGGTGCGGTCGGGGCTCACCCGGACGACCACGTCCGGGGTCTTGACCTCAAAGGTTCGGGCGTTCATAACGTTACTGGCAAGAAGCGAAGTATTTTCGCCCGCGGTTTCATCGTAATGGCGTTCAAAGCCTTCCAGCCTTTCATTTGAGACGCCGCTGTCCGCCAGAATCGTTTTTACCTGATCCTTTTCCAGGACGAGAGGCTCCGGCTCCTCGCTGTGCTCCTGCGCCATCTCCGCCAGACGGTCGTGAATATTTTTCACCACCTCGATATCGCAGTCCTCCCCCAGAGTCTCCTCGATCAGGGTCTGAAAGGTTTCCTTCTGGTCTCCCGCGGAAAGCGGGAGAGGACAGCCCAGAGTTTCCGCCACAAAGCCGTCCTGCAGCTCCTCCGAATCCTTGGAATAATAAAGGGCGCTGTGGAGGTCGCTGCTGCGGTCGGTAAAGGCGGGGAAAAGGAAGCCGGTCTCGGGAAGGCTTACCACCCAGTCCCGCACCCTGTTCCGAAAGGTATTGTCCGCCGGATCATAGGAGAGCCCGGGCTTCGAAAGCTCGACGGGACAGATACAGGCGAGCAGGTATTCATAGATTTCGTCCGAGGCATCCTCCATCTCGATGCCGTCCGAGGTTCTTCCGGGTACGTCATAGACGTCGTGAATCACCAGAATCAGGTAGTTCCCCACATACTCATAGCTCGCGATGATCTTATCGTAAAACTCCTCCAGCAGGGCATCGTCCTTCAGCCTGCTGTTCCGAAGACGGAGCAAAAAATCCTGAGTCCCTCCCGCCTCCTCGGCGGACAGGGGAAAGTCCAGGGTGATCAGATTTTTCCCCGGCGTTCCGGAAAGTACCTTCCGGAAAATCTCAAAATACTTGAACATCTCTTCTTCCGGAAGAGCCAGAAAGGCCTGGCTCAGCTCGGTTTTTTTATTCTTCTCCCCGTCCACATAGCACCCGCAGATACGGGTGATCGAGCAGTTCTTCGGAGTAAGAAGCTTTTTGATTTCGGAAATTTCTTTTTTTGTCATATAAATACACCCTCCCGGGATCCGGAATACCGCATCGGCTTCCCAGACCCGCTTTTCACAGGTTCCGCTGCTTTCCCGTTCCTATCAGGAACCAGGAAAATTATCTTCCTGTTTCCTCACATGTATGGATTCCCTCGCCTACCGGCTCAGCCTGCAGATCTCGTCAATCATGCCGCCGATGGTCTCGATGGTATCCAGAAGCGGCGCGTCCGTCGTGATATCGATTCCCGCAAGGGCCGCAAGCTCCACCGGCGCAAGAGTGCTTCCCGCCGCCAGCACCTTCTTCCAGTCCTCGATCGCCGTCTCTCCCTCCCGCTCGATCCGCTTGCACGCCTGGGTCGCCACGGTAAGCCCGGCGCTGTAGGTATAGGAATAGAGACCCATGTAATAATGAGGCTGACGCATCCAGGTCAGCTCGGCCCCCTCGTTCAGCTCGACGGTATCGCCCCAGAACTTCTGCAGAGTTTCCCTCATAATCCTGCTCAGGGTTTCCGCCTGTACGCTGCCGCCCTGATCCACCAGACGGTAAACCTCTCTCTGATAAGCCGCCTCCAGCAGATGTGTCACAAAATTATGGTAATAGGTATTGCCGACCATACAGGTCAGCACCCAGCGCCGGAAACGCTCGTCCTCCCGGCTCTTCAGGAGATAATGCCCCATCAGAAGCTCGTTCATCGTGGAGGGCGCTTCCACAAAGTAGGTGGAAACATCCGTGTCGAAAATGGACTGGGTACTGTTGCAGGACTTGAAATGCCCCGCGTGTCCCAGCTCATGGGCCAGGGTAAACACGTCGGACATCCGGTTGTTCCAGGTCATCAGGATAAAGGAATTCCTGCCGTAAGGGCTTGCGCAGAAGCCGCCTGTGGACTTTCCCTTGTTCTGGGCGAAATCCACCCACCGCTCCTCATAGGCCGCCCGGATCATCCTTCCGTACTCTTCGCCCAGGACGGACAAGCCCTTCTCGATATATTCCCGGGAAGCCTCAATCGTAACCTCCGGCGTATAATCCGGATCCACCGGCAGCTTCAGATCCGCAAAGGTCATCTTATCCAGGCCGTGAACCTCCCGAATCAGCTCCGCGTATTTCCGCATATGGGGCGCAAGCTTTTCCATGATCAGATCGATCTGGCGGTCATAGAGCTCCCGACTGACCTTCTGCTCATGGAGCAGATAATCGAACACGGAGTCAAAGCCGCGCAGCGTCGCCAGCACCTTCTCCGTCTGGAGCTGGGCGTTGTAGGCCGCCGCCGTCACATTTTCGTACTCCCTTATTTTCCGGGAGAAGGCCTGAAACGCCGCCCTGCGGACAGCGGTGTCCGGCTCGTATTCATAGTCGTCCTCAAAGAGGGTGTAGCCCAGCGGATACTCCTTCTCGCCCACCCGGAAGGGATCGAACTTGATATCCGCCAGCTTTGTGATATTGTAGATCTCATAGGGCGTCCCGTAGATGCTCCGGCCAAGCGCCGAAAGCGCCCTCTCCGCCTCCGGATGGAGGGCATGGGGCTTGTCCCGGAGGATATCCAGCAGATAATATTTGTTCCCCTGGCTGATCTCGGCCGCTCTCCGGATGACGCCCTCCTCCTGCTTCAGGATCTCGCTCCGGATAAAGCTCAGACGGCTGTTCAGCTCCGCCTGGAGACGACCCATCCTCCCGTTGCGCTCCTGGTTCGCGTTATCGTAATAATCCACCGACGCCGCCAGATCGCAGTAGGTTCCCGTCAGCGTCATCAGCTCCTCCACCCGCCGGTATTCCGTCAGGCAGGCCTCGATCCGCTCCGGCGTATCCAGCTTTCCCCGATACTCCTCCACAATCCGATCCGTCAGCCTCTTCATCTCCTCCGCGTCCCGGAGCATATCCTCCTCGCTCGCGTAAATCCTGCTCAGGTCCCAGGTCAGCTCCACAGGTACGTCTTTTCTGTCCTTTAACGCTTCCGCCATCTATATTCTCCTCTCCTTCTTTTAATTCAAAAACCCTCCTCAAACTTCATCCCGCTCCGATAAGCCCCCAGCAGCTCCCGCAGATCCTCGATCTGCCCGGCCAGCTCCCTGCCCTTATCGGTATCGGCAATATTGACCCGGCTTCCCATCCTCTCGACCACATGAATCACCGAAGACTCCCCGTTCCGCTCCTTCTCGAAGGGCTTATGCTCCACCAGGCTGATGCTGTGGGAATCGTAAATCAGCGTGTAGCCCGCGATTCCGGTAGCCTTCTGATAAGCCTTCGAGATCCCTCCGTCGATGACAAACAGCTTCCCGTCCGCCTTGACCGGGCTTTCCCCGTCCTTGATCTTTACCGGGACATGGCCGTTGATAATATGTCCCTTCTTTTCGTCGATGGAGAACTGCCGCAGAATCTCCAGACAAACCTCCACCTTCTCCGAAAAGGTATAATAACTGTTGTATCGCTCCCTGCAAAGCTCCTTCGCCCCGATGAAATACTGCTCGAAAAAGGCCATCTTGTCCTTGCCGAAAAGGGGCGACCCGGGGCCGCACCACAGATACCACATAAAGTCGCAGGCAAAGGCTTCCTTCGAAAAAAACGCCCGGTTGACCAGGGTATTGATCTCGTCCAGAAGCGCCTTCCCGCAATACTCCTTCCCCTGGATCTCCATGCCCTGCAGGCTGCCGTCCTCGCCCATGGGGATACAGCCGTGGAACATCAGGTTTCCATTGCAGATATTGTACATAGATCCCTTTGACAGCAGGAACCGGACATGCTTCTGCAGCTTTTCGCTGTGCAGGAAGGAATTCCTCAGAATCGTCATCAGCTCCGTCTCCGCCGGGGAAAGCCGGGCGCAGTCCACCGGGTTGATCGTCGGGAAATTGGTATCCCGGAGGGCATACTTTTTTCCCTCCAGCTCTACCTGACCCTGCAGGAAATCCGCTTTCAACAGAATATTCCGGTCGTCCATTCCCCATTCCGGATGAGCTGAGATCAGCTGGGACTCCAGCTTCAGCTGGATCACTGTAACCGCCTTGTGCATCTGCGCCGCCAGCTTGTCGTCCACCGGATCGTAGATGTTATCGTCGTATACCTGGGGATAAAAAATCTCACAGGCGTCGTCGCCGTAGGTCTCCCGGGCAAACACCGCCAGCGCCCGAAGATTCAGGCCGTAGCCGTCCTCCAGCAGGTCAAAGTTGTTGTATTTGATCGAAATCCGCAGCACGTTCGCGATGAGCGCCAGATTCCCCGACGCCGCGCCGATCCAGGACACGTCGTGGTTTCCCCACTGGATATCCACATCCCGCACCTTCATCAGCTCATCCAAAATAATATCCGGCCTGGGGCCGCGGTCGAAGATATCGCCGATGATATGCAGCTTATCCACCGCCAGGGACTGGATCAGCTCGCAGAGGGAGATGATAAAGCTTTCCGCGATCCCCGTATCCAGAATCGAGCTGATAATCCGGTCATAATAATAATCCTTGTTCACATCGTCCGTCACGTTCAGCAGCTCATCCACAATATAACGCATCTTCTGCGGCACGCTTTTCCGCACCCGGGAGCGGGTATATTTTGCGGAGATTGCCTCGCAGACCAGAATCAGCCGATAGATCGTAAGCCTCTGCCATTCCTCGCTGCTTTCCCCGCTCTCCCGCAGGCGCTTCGTCTCGATCTCCGGATAGTAGATCAGGTTCGCCAGCTGCTGCCGCTCCGCGGCTGTTACCGTTTTCCCCAGAACCAGATCGATCTTGTTCTTAATAATCCCCGAAGCGCTCTTCAGGATATGCAGGAAGGCTTCATACTCGCCGTGCAGGTCGCTCAGGAAGCATTCCGTCCCCTTTGGCAGACTGCGCACGGCGGACAGATTGATAATCTCCCCTGCCGCGCTCTCAATCGAAGGAAACTTTTCCGCAAGTAATTTCAAATATTTGTTATTCACTTATTCCCCTTTCCGCCCCGGAAGCGCCTGTCATCACCAGGCACCCTGCTCTGTTTTCATCTTACTTGCTTCGAATTGGAATGTCAATTACAAGTTGCGTTGCTAAGAGTTACGCTTTCTGCAATCACGCTTGCGGCCGGGCTCAGCGTCAGCCCAGCCTGTCGTTCAGCTTCGAATAAATCCACTGTACCATCCAGGGCTCCGTACAGGCCTGCAGCGCCTCCTCCAGGGGAAACCACCTGACGCCGCTGTTTTCGTCCGGCTTTACGGCAAGCTCCTCCCTCTCGTCCGCCTCCAGAAGATAGGTTACATTCAAGTGAAGATGAGACGGCACATAGCTTCCCCGTTTAATGTGTCCGTCCACCGTCAGGATTTCCAGCGAATAGATGTCCTCCGAAACTGTCCTGATCTTTTGCAGTCCCGTCTCTTCCATAGCTTCCCGTCGGGCCACCCGGAGCAGATCCGCCTCCCCGTCCGCATGGCCTCCCGTCCAGGACCAGGAGCGGTAAATATTGTGGTAAACCATCAGCACCTTTGTCCGGCTCTCGTTTGTCAGCCAGGCGGACGCCGTAAAATGCGCCGTGGTATTCTCCCTGGTCAGAAGATTCCGCCGGGTCTCCAGAAGCTCCAGCATCATCCGTCTGTCCGCCTCCTCCTGCTCGCAGCCCGGACAATAAGCCAAAATCGCCTGCCGTAATTTCTCCATTTTGGTTCCTCCTCATCTGTAAATCACCCATAATTTCGTGTGCTTCAGCGCACATGGAATCAGAAATTGACACAATGCCCTTCTGCGTCAACATTGTACCATGCTTACTGCAAGTTCCGGGCAGAGCCCCGAAAAACCGTTGGTTTTCCGGGGTCGCTTCGCTCGTCAAATGTCCGAAAAAACATCTGCTCGAGCAAGCTCGGCATCTGTTTCTTCGGCCACTTGACTCTGCCCTTTGCGAACATTGTACCACAGAAAACAGACGTTGGAAACCGTGTTCCGATTGCCGCAGCGCTTTCCGTCATTGCTTTTCCAACACCAGGCACTCCTTCCCCATAAAGAACAGGAGCAGTCTGTTTTTGTTTATTTTTACTTCAAATTCTACGCTGTTCTCCCCCTGCGTTACGCAGATTGTATCCATATAAACAAACTCATAACAGGCACTGCCACTGAAAATGTTTGCCTCCGGTATATCCTGATTCACGGTAAGACTCCCGTTATCCTGAAATATAAGTACCTCCTCCGAACTGCCTTTGCCCCATGTACCGATTATATTTTTTTCGTTTTGAATAAACCTTATTTTTCCGGCGCATATCACAACAAAAGCAACCGCAAGCACAGAAAAAATTACTGCCATAACCATTTTAAATTTACTCTTAACGCCACTCTTTTTATTTATTCCCCATCACCTCATTTATCATTGTTCAAAATTCAGATACTTCCCATTTTCAGTTGTTTCACAATCTCTACTCTTTTTATGCTGCTGACAGAAAACAGCATCGCTGAAATCACAATCAGGCATACCGCCGTTATCGCAATGACATACGCACTTACCTTTAAGTAAAACACAAATGGCGTCATGCCGGTACAAATCAAATGAGAACCTTGCATAAAGAATGATACGAAAAAGCAGTGCATTGGCGGTCGATTACCTCCGGCGAGACGGTGAAGCTGATTTTTGGTAGCCGCTACCGAAAATCGAAACTCACTATCAAATTTGGAGGTAGACACCATGAGTGAACTGAAACCGAGAATCCATGACGAGCAGACTGGCCTTGACTACATCTTGGTCGGGGACTACTACATCCCGACTATCGAACTGCCGGAGGACGATGACCGCCCTATCGGGAAGTGGGGGCGGATGCACAGGCTGTACTTGGAGGAAACGAACCCGCTTCTGCTCAACCACCTGGTCTTGACGGGCAAGTTGCACAGCTACCTTGCCGACCTCAACGAACAGGCGCAGGACCGCTATCTGCTCATTGTCCGCCAAATGGCCGAAGCCGAGGGCGTGACCGAGGACTTGAAACGGCGGTCGCAGTGGGCATGGGTCAGGGCGATGAACAGCATTGCCGCCTGTGCCGAGGAAATCATCAAGGACGAGATATGTAACGCTTAACAGATTCAAAACCCCGGCAAATGCGGCAATGCCAGAATGCGAATATTGGAGGGGGGCTTGTTATATTGGCAAGCCTCCCTCCGGCGTTTTATGCGTTACAAATGATAGAATCATTTTACATGAATTTTACAAAAGTAGCCTTTCAGATTTTACAAGCCAGCAGTATCCTTTCACCGTAGCCAAAATTTGAAAGGAGACAATTTTACATGAGAAAATTACTTGCTATTGCGATGACCCTTGCGCTCGCACTCGCGGTGCTGGCGGGCTGTTCGCAGAAAACCTCCGGGACTGTATCCACGGACGGCTCCACCTCTATGGAGAAGGTGATCGGTGCGCTGGGAGAAG